>NZ_CM001857.1:0-118219 GCF_000400505.1 Musicola paradisiaca NCPPB 2511
AGGTTATGATCCGCCGTCCTGCGGTCGATCCAGGTGTCGGGATCGACCGTAGTCACGCTCTTTCCATGCGTGATACTTTCAGGCATTCCTGCGCCCGCGTAAGGAAAGACAGTGCCTAAAATCATGAGTAATAACCGACGTCCTGTTTCTTTTCCTGGATTTGTGTCTTGTTCGAGTGGAGTCCGCCGTGTCACTTTCGCTTTGGCAGCAATGTCTTGCCCGTTTGCAGGATGAACTACCTGCCACAGAATTCAGTATGTGGATACGCCCGTTGCAGGCGGAATTGAGTGACAACACGCTGGCGCTTTATGCCCCCAATCGTTTTGTGCTGGATTGGGTTCGTGATAAATATTTAAATAATATCAATGGATTGCTGAACGATTTTTGTGGAATGGATGCGCCGCTGTTGCGTTTTGAAGTCGGCAGCAAACCGGTTTCCGCAGTACCTGTTTCATCGGTGGGAAACAGTATTGCCGCGCCGGTGCCGCAGGTTCGGGCCGCTTCGCTGATGCGGCCCAGCTGGGATACCCAATCGGCGCCGACGGAGCACACCTATCGCTCCAATGTGAATCCCAAACATACGTTCGACAATTTCGTCGAGGGTAAATCCAACCAGTTGGCTCGCGCGGCCGCGCGCCAGGTGGCGGATAACCCGGGCGGCGCCTATAACCCGCTGTTTCTTTACGGTGGAACCGGCCTGGGTAAAACCCATCTGTTGCATGCGGTAGGCAATGGCATCATGGCGCGCAAACCGAATGCGAAAGTGGTTTACATGCATTCCGAGCGCTTTGTGCAGGACATGGTGAAAGCGTTGCAGAACAACGCGATTGAAGAGTTCAAACGCTATTACCGCTCGGTGGACGCGCTGCTGATCGATGACATCCAGTTTTTTGCCAATAAAGAGCGTTCGCAGGAAGAATTTTTCCACACCTTTAACGCCCTGCTTGAAGGTAATCAGCAGATCATTCTGACCTCAGATCGTTACCCGAAAGAGATCAATGGGGTGGAGGATCGTTTGAAATCCCGTTTTGGTTGGGGATTGACCGTGGCGATCGAACCGCCCGAGCTGGAAACCCGCGTAGCGATCCTGATGAAAAAGGCTGACGAGAATGATATCCGTCTGCCGGGCGAAGTGGCGTTTTTCATCGCCAAACGCCTGCGTTCCAATGTGCGCGAACTGGAAGGCGCGCTGAACCGTGTGATTGCCAACGCCAATTTTACCGGCCGGGCGATTACCATCGATTTCGTGCGTGAAGCGCTGCGCGATTTGCTGGCGTTGCAGGAAAAGCTGGTCACTATCGACAACATTCAAAAGACGGTGGCGGAATACTATAAGATCAAAGTAGCGGATCTTTTATCCAAGCGCCGTTCCCGTTCGGTGGCGCGCCCGCGCCAGATGGCGATGGCGCTGGCCAAAGAGCTCACTAACCACAGCCTGCCGGAAATCGGTGATGCGTTTGGCGGCCGTGACCATACCACCGTGCTGCACGCTTGTCGTAAAATTGAGCAGCTGCGTGAAGAAAGTCACGACATTAAAGAAGATTTTTCCAATTTAATCCGGACCTTATCGTCATAACATCATGAAATTTATTGTTGAGCGCGAGCATCTGTTAAAACCGTTGCAACAGGTCAGCAGCCCGCTGGGCGGCCGGCCGACGCTGCCGATCCTGGGCAATCTGTTGTTGCAGGTCAGCGAAGGACGATTGTCGCTGACCGGTACCGATCTTGAAATGGAAATGGTGGCGCATGTAACGCTGACGCAGCCGCATGAGCCGGGCGCCACCACTGTCCCTGCCCGCAAGCTGTTCGACATCTGCCGCGGCTTGCCGGATGGCGCTGAAATCACCGTTACGCTGGAAGGCGATCGGATGTTGGTGCGTTCTGGACGCAGCCGTTTTTCCCTTTCCACGTTACCGGCATCGGATTTTCCCAATCTGGATGACTGGCAGAGCGAAGTGGCTTTTGAATTGCCGCAGGCGACGTTGAAACGGTTGATCGAAGCCACGCAATTCTCGATGGCGCATCAGGACGTGCGTTATTACCTCAATGGCATGCTGTTCGAAACCAGCGGGGACGGGTTGCGTACCGTGGCGACCGACGGTCATCGCCTGGCGGTGTGCTCCATGCCGGTAGGCCAGCCGTTGCCGTCCCATTCGGTGATTGTTCCGCGCAAAGGGGTGATGGAGTTGGTGCGTCTGCTGGATGGCGGCGAGACGCCATTACAGTTGCAGATTGGCAGCAACAATATTCGCGCCCACGTCGGCGATTTTATTTTCACATCCAAACTGGTGGATGGCCGTTTCCCGGATTACCGCCGCGTACTGCCGAAAAATCCGGACAAAACGCTGGAAGCCAGCTGTGATCTGCTGCGGCAGGCTTTTGCCCGCGCAGCGATTTTGTCGAATGAAAAATTCCGCGGCGTGCGCTTGTACCTGAACCAGAACCAGTTGCGTATTACCGCCAACAACCCGGAACAGGAAGAGGCGGAAGAGATTCTGGATGTGGAATACGGCGGCACCGAAATGGAAATCGGGTTCAACGTCAGTTATGTACTGGATGTGCTGAATGCCTTGAAATGTGAGGACGTTCGCATGTTGCTGGCTGATCCGGCTTCCAGCGTGCAGCTTGAGGATTGCGCCAGCCAGGCCGCGGCCTACGTTGTGATGCCGATGCGTCTGTAATCAAGGTTTGCACCCGTCTGATGTTACACGCCGCGCCATTGGGTGCGGCGTGTTGTTATCGGGCATTGAGGGCAACTCCGTCCGGCATGGGCTACAAATCAGGCAAAATGGTTGTGATATGGCGTTGACCCGTCTTCTTATCCGCGATTTTCGTAATATCGAATCGGCCGATCTGGCGTTGATTCCCGGTTTCAATTTTCTGGTCGGTGCCAACGGCAGCGGCAAGACCAGCGTGCTGGAAGCCATCTATACGCTGGGCCACGGCCGGGCGTTTCGCAGCATTCAGGCGGCCAGGGTGATTCGCCACGATCAGGCGGAATTCATCCTGCACGGTCGGATTGCCGGTGCTGAGCGGGAACGAAGCGTAGGGCTTAGCAAAAACCGCGACGGCGATAGCACGGTACGTATTGACGGCAGTGACGGCCACAAAGTGGCGGAGTTGGCGCAGTTGCTGCCGATCCAACTGATCACACCGGAAGGGTTCACTTTGCTCAATGGCGGCCCCAAGTATCGCCGGGCTTTTCTGGACTGGGGCTGCTTTCATAACGAAGCCGGTTTTTTCATGGCCTGGAGCAACCTCAAAAGGCTGTTGCGCCAGCGCAACGCCGCCTTGCGTCAGGTAAACCATTACGGCCAGCTGAGGGCCTGGGATCAGGAATTGGTGCCGCTGGCGGAACGCATCAGCCAGTGGCGCGCCGAGTACAGCGCCGCCATCGCGACGGATATTGCCTCCACCTGCGCCCAGTTTTTGCCGGAATTTTCCTTAAGTTTTTCCTTTCAGCGCGGCTGGGATAAAGAGAGTGATTACGCCGAATTGCTGGAGCGTCATTTTGAGCGCGACAGGCAGTTGGGTTATACCGCGTTGGGGCCGCACAAAGCGGATTTTCGCATCCGTGCCGGCGGCGTAGCGGTTGAGGACATGTTATCCCGCGGTCAGCTCAAGTTGCTAATGTGCGCCCTCCGCTTGGCGCAGGGCGAATTCCTCACCCGACAGAACGGGCTGAAGTGCCTGTATCTGATCGATGACTTTGCTTCCGAACTGGACAGTACCCGCCGTCGCCTGCTTGCCGAGCGGCTCAAAGCCACACAGGCCCAGGTGTTCGTCAGCGCCATCACTGCTGAGCAGATTAGCGACATGGTGGGCGAAAATGGCAAGATGTTCCGCGTGGAACAGGGTAAAATAACCGTTCAATCACAGGACTAAATGAGCGAGAAACGTTGATGTCGAATTCTTATGACTCCTCAAGTATCAAGGTATTAAAAGGACTGGATGCAGTCCGTAAACGCCCGGGGATGTATATCGGTGATACGGATGACGGAACGGGTCTGCATCATATGGTATTCGAGGTGGTGGACAACGCTATCGACGAAGCGCTCGCAGGCTACTGTAAAGATATTGTCGTTACTATTCATGCCGATAACTCGGTGTCGGTGCAGGATGACGGCCGTGGTATTCCCACCGGCATTCACGAAGAAGAGGGCGTGTCCGCCGCCGAAGTCATCATGACCGTGCTGCATGCGGGCGGTAAATTCGACGATAACTCCTATAAAGTTTCCGGCGGTCTGCACGGCGTAGGGGTGTCGGTGGTGAACGCCCTGTCCGAAAAACTGGAGCTGGTGATCCGCCGCGAAGGTAAACTTCATCGTCAGGAATACAAACACGGCGAGCCGCAGGCGCCGCTGGCCGTCGTCGGCGACGCCAGTACCACCGGCACCACGGTGCGCTTCTGGCCGAGCCTGGAAACCTTCACCAACGTGGTCGAGTTTGAATATGACATTCTGGCCAAGCGTCTGCGTGAACTGTCGTTCCTCAACTCCGGCGTCTCCATTCGTTTGCGTGACGAGCGTGAAGAGAACAAGGCCGACCACTTCCATTACGAAGGCGGCATTAAGGCGTTCGTGGACTATCTGAACCGCAATAAAACGCCGATTCACCCGCAAGTGTTCTACTTCAGTGCCGAAAAAGACGGTATCGGCGTGGAAGTCGCCATGCAGTGGAACGACGGTTTCCAGGAAAACATCTACTGCTTCACCAACAATATTCCACAGCGTGACGGCGGTACTCATCTGGCCGGTTTCCGCGCCGCCATGACCCGCACGCTGAATAACTACATGGAAAAGGAAGGCTACAGCAAAAAAGCCAAGGTCAGCGCCACCGGCGATGATGCGCGTGAAGGGCTGATTGCCGTGGTGTCGGTGAAAGTGCCGGATCCGAAATTCTCTTCTCAGACCAAAGACAAACTGGTGTCGTCCGAAGTGAAATCGGCGGTGGAATCGCTGATGAACGATCGGCTGGTGGATTACCTGATGGAAAACCCCAGCGACGCCAAAATTGTGGTCGGCAAAATCATCGATGCCGCCCGCGCCCGCGAAGCGGCGCGCAAAGCGCGTGAAATGACGCGCCGCAAAGGCGCGCTGGACTTGGCGGGCTTGCCGGGCAAACTGGCGGATTGCCAGGAGCGCGACCCGGCGCTGTCCGAACTCTACCTGGTGGAAGGGGACTCCGCAGGCGGCTCTGCCAAACAGGGGCGTAACCGTAAGAATCAGGCCATTCTGCCGTTGAAAGGGAAAATCCTGAACGTGGAGAAAGCGCGTTTCGACAAGATGCTCTCCTCGCAGGAAGTGGCGACGCTGATCACTGCGCTGGGCTGCGGTATCGGCCGGGACGAGTACAACCCGGATAAATTGCGGTATCACAGCATCATCATCATGACCGATGCCGACGTCGACGGTTCCCACATCCGCACGCTGTTGCTGACGTTCTTCTATCGCCAGATGCCGGAAATCGTCGAGCGCGGGCATGTTTTTATCGCGCAGCCGCCGTTGTACAAGGTGAAAAAGGGCAAGCAGGAGCAGTACATCAAAGATGACGAGGCGATGGATCAGTACCAGATCATGCTGGCGCTGGACGGCGCGACGCTGCATACCAACGCCCATGCCCCCGCGTTGGCCGGCGAGCCGTTGGAGAAACTGGTGGCCGAGCACTCGGGCGTACAGAAACTGATTGATCGCCTGGAGCGTCGTTATCCGAAAGCGTTGCTGAACGCATTGGTTTACCAACCGGCGTTGACGGAAGCGTTGCTGAAGGACAGGGCGCAGGTGCAGCAGTGGATCGAGACGCTGGTCAATCATCTGCATGAGCAGGAACAGCACGGCAGCGCTTACAGTTTCGTCATCCGCGATCTGCCGGAGCGTCATGAGCCGGTGCTGCGTGTGCGTACCCATGGCGTGGATTCTGATTATGCGTTGGATCTGGCGTTTGTGCAGGGCAATGAATATCGCAGAATCAATCAGTTGGGTGAAAAACTACGTGGTTTGATCGAAGACGGTGCTTTCATTGAACGCGGCGAGCGCAAACAGCCGGTGGCCAGTTTCGAACAGGCGCTGGAATGGCTGACCAAAGAGTCACGCCGCGGTCTGGCGATCCAGCGTTACAAAGGGTTGGGTGAAATGAACCCGGAACAGCTGTGGGAAACCACCATGGATCCGGAAAGCCGCCGCATGTTGCGGGTGACGGTGAAAGACGCCATGGCCGCTGACGAGCTGTTCACCACGCTGATGGGCGACGCCGTCGAACCGCGCCGCGCCTTTATTGAGGAAAACGCCCTGAAAGCGGCGAATATTGATATTTGATTACTCGCTCTCATGTTGAAAAACCCGCGTTAACCGCGGGTTTTTTTATTGATGACCACCGCGTCTTGCAAACGGGGTGGTCATCAACTGATTGGGCGCTGTCCGATTATCTGTAAATTTCAATGTTGCAGGATTGGACGCAACCGCTGTTTTAAGACGTCGAGCATGTCCTTTCGGCACGAGATCAATACCGGTTTCTAGGAAGACGGATGGTTACTCTGTTGCCAGCGCCCGGCGTTTGGCGCTGCGCAGTTCCTGATCCAGCGCCATCGCGGCAGTAATCACCATAAACATCACCGCCGCCCAGAAAATAGCGGACGGATGACCTTGATCCAGCAACCAGCCGAAGGCTACTGGGCCGGCAGCGCCACCAATATTAAAACCGGTGGTGACGATGCCGAACACCCGGCCTTCCGCGCCGGCTGGCGATACCGCACGTACCAGCATATCCCGCGATGGCGCGATGATGCCGGAGAGGAAACCCGCTACGCCCAAAATCAGGATGGTTGCCGGCGACGGCAGCGGGTAGACCGCCACGACGGCGATCAGTACCGCGGTAATAAGCAACGAGCCGGTGGCCACCAGTCCGTGATGCCGGGTTTTGTCCGCCAGCGAACCGCCTGCCAACACGCCGAAGGCGCTGGTAAACAGGAAGGCGGTCAACGCCATATTGGCTTGCGTTAGCGGCATGCCGTAGCCGTTCACCAGCGCGGTAACGGAGAAGTTCTGGATCGAGTTGGTGCTGAGGTTGAGCAGCATAAACAGGATCAGCAGTACCAACACAGGCAGCGTGAAGACACCGGCGCGGGATGCTGCGGCGTTTTTGCGGCTGGCGGCCGCGACCGGCGCTTCGCGCTCGCTCAGCAACAGGGGAACTGTCAGCAGCCCCACGACGCCGGCCAGCGCAAACGCGAATGCAATGTGGGCGATGGACGCCACCGACAGCAGAATAGCCGGGGCTACCGCGGTACCGAGAAAACCGGAAAAGGTGTGAATCGAAAAGGCGCGGCCCATGCGATTTTCCGCAATTCCGCGCGACAACAGGGCGTAATCCGACGGGTGATAAACCGCGTTGGCCAGCCCGGCCAGCGCCATGGCGATAATCATCCAGGCATAACTGGTAAACAGGCTAAGCGACAGAAAGCACAAGCTGCCCAGCGTCAGACCGGCGATCAGCGTGCGGCGTGGGCCGATGCGATCGACGGCGAAGCCGATCGGCGTTTGCACCAGTGCTGAAACCACATTGAACACGCCCAGCGCGACGCCGATTTCCACATAACTGATGCCGCGCTGTGCTGAGATTAGCGGCATCAGCGCCGGCAATACCATCATGTGGAAATGACTCACCCAGTGGGCGGAGGAAACCTGTGCCAGCAATGGTAGCTTTTTCATTTTCATGATTATTTTGATAATTTATTAATTAATAATAAGTTTTGAAATGAGTCTATAGGATCTCGTGACTTGGGTACAGCTTTCAGTATGCCGATGACCTGGTCACGATAATGCAAAAGATGACGCGATATGCGTTAAATTATTTTTATATTCCCCCTCTTCTATTATATTCAGGAAAACGAATCATTATAATGATAAACAGAGCTTGTCATCACCCTGTTGTGTTCTTTATGTATAGAGTTATTTCTGTGGACTATAACGCTTCTTTGAGTGTGAGAAATATTGCCAGATCATGATGTGAGTTCATGTGTCCATGATTATCTTGTTTTGAATGGCATTCAATGCAAAGTGCTTGTAGATTACTACGTTGGTTATTATTTTTCTGCCCATCACGATGATGAACATGGAGATATTTATTTAAGTTTTTTTCTTTAAGGTTAATGCCACATTGTTCACAATGCCAGTGTATGGATTCTCGATACTGCTTTGATATGGTATTAAAATCATTAGAATAAGTATTGGTAGGGGCAGAAATATCCGTATGTTCTGCTCTGTAAGTGGTTTTAGAGTTTGGGTATTTTTCAAAAAACTCTTTCAGGCTAAACTGGTTAAAAATAGTCATTCTTTCCTGATAGCTTTTTGATGAATAGCCTTTCCAGTTTAGCGTTTCCAGGCATGACTTGCAGACATTAAGTCGAGTTTCTTTTGTTTCCCATTCTGTGCCTGATGCATCAAGATGTTTAATAATAAATAAACCGTCGCTTCTTGTTGCCACAACATATCTTCCGCTGCGGTTTCTTCTCCACATTCCTTGTAATGTTCTACAATTGGCTAGATGGTATTTGGGTAATGTTATTTCTTTGCCATAGGTATTCACATCTCGAATGTGTAAAATGACTTTTTTATTGTTGTAATCAAAAGTGTTGTCTTGGTTTACTTTTATATCTTCGATAGAGGTATCAATGCCTGTTGTCGCAAGGAGTTCATCAATATCCAGTGTCTTTATTTTTATATCAGAAATGGGTGGGATAATTTCCGCCTGCATAGAATGGCGTAATTCATTAAGCTTTTTCACCTTCAGGAAATCGGGTAATTCAGCAACACGAAATTTATTCATGAGTATTCTTTCCTTTTTCAACGATGTTAGCGACCTGACGTTCAACATTGGTTCTGACACGAAATTCGACTCGTTGTGAGCGCGCCCGATCTTCTATTTTATCCGCACTGATAATCACCTTACCTTCTGAATCCACAGGTCGTGCAGAAGAAAAACCGATTGCCCGAACATGCCCTTTGAACCAGCTAAACATTGATTCAGGTTCGGAAACGACAGACATGTTCATAATATATTCTAAGGTGGATCGAGTTCGAGATTGTGACAACTCCATATTATGGATATAGGCTTCTTTTTCGCTGACACCCGCGCGCCACACGGTTGATGTATGCCCCTCAATGCGTATTTCTTCTATATTGTCAATGTATTTCGGGTTAGTGATTATATTAAGGTAGCGAGGGATAAATTCATCGAGTATGGCTTTGAATTCTGGTTTAAGATCAGCAGAATTGTTGTTGAATAAAATATTCGGTTCCTGAAAACGTACCGTCAGGTCTTCATCAATGGTAGCGTGCCAACGTTTTAGGTCATCTTTAAATTCATGCTGCAATGCCTGGCCTAAGCCCTGTAATGTATTTTTATACACCGTTGGGATCTTAACCATATCCTGTACTTTAATCATATAAATTAATGAAATAAGGAGAAAGATCATCATCAGGGACGTCATGAGATCGCTCAGGCTAATCCAGTAGTCTTCTTTACTTTTACTGCTTTTTGCCGATGCCAATAATCGATTTGCCATGGTTTATGCCTTTAGTGTTTCAGCTAAACGAACCACTTCTTTTAACTTCTCGGTTAGCGGGGTGTAATCCTGGGCAAATTTGGTGGAAAGTGATCCTAATTGTTGTCCAAGCGTATCAAGGGATTTTTTGAGTGCCTCTGATAGTTCTTTATCAAGAACCGTGACTTGCTGTGCCGTATTTTTTGTCATTTCACTAAGGTGACCAGTAATGGATTCATTATGCCGTTGAATATACTTTGTCAGCTCCTGCTCAAGGCCAGTAATCAGTTGATTTAATTCTGAAGAGGTTTTCTGCACTGCCTGGTGCATTTCATTACTCTGTTTAGTCACTGCATGAGCCATATTTTCAGCACTACTATTGAGCTGTTGAGTGAATTGACTCGTTGATAATTTAAGTGTTTGGGTAATATCATCTTGATGATGAACCAGATCTTTGGCAATGTCAGAAACTTGCTGTTTCAGGTCAATACTAATTTCATGTATGGTTTGATTTATTTCAGAGTTTTGCTTCACTACCGCAGATGCCATATTTTCGGCACTGCTATTGAGCTGTAAGCTAAAATCATTCGCTGAGGATTGCAGTGTGTGAGATACATCCTGTATATGCTGGGTAATCAAGCTGGTTGAAGCTTGGGCACCATTGCTGATATCACTCACCATCGCTATCACTTTCTGTTCGATTTCTGGCAGGCCATTTTTAGTGGCATCAATGACGGATGCTAATAAGGTCAAGTTTTCTCGTAATGTTTGCTCCAGTATTGAAATCATGCCTATGGTATTGTGAATATCTTCCGCTACCTGACCGAATGATTGCGACTGCTGAACAATCTGGGTAAATCCTTCACTTGCTTGTTGCATGTTGATGGTTGTCTGTTTCTGTTGTTCGATCATCTCTTGCATCTGTTGACGATATTGCTCTTGCCAGTCATTTATTTTACCAACTGCGTCGTTGAGTTGTTTAAAATTCTCGCCAAACTGATCACTGATTTTTTCGTTGAAATCTCGAATGACCTCTCTTAATGCATCAATTAACGCTTTCGAGTTGTTTTCCGCTTGTTTTTGTGCAAATTCGATGAATGCTTTATGTAAATTTCCGAGTTGGTCATTCTGGTCAGTACGTATTAGTTTGAGCTGTGTTAGCAGCGAGGCTTCTTCATTACCAACCAATGAATAATGAAGTTTATCAAGAGAGGTGTCAGATTTTTTTAGTTGTCTGACGATATCATCGATGGTTGCACCTTCTTCAGACGTATCATCGGTTTTATTTACTTTAATAAAAATGTGTCTTATTTTTATTATGAGTGCAGCAAAAACACCAGCGAATGATGCAACGAAAGCCGTTTTTATCCCATTAATTAATTCAGGCAGGCTTTTTTCGACATCGTTCATATCAAAAGAGAGCAAACCAATGGTAATGCCAAAAAATGTCGCACCAATACCAATAGTAATTAATAGCCCTGGGCCTTCTTGTGCATTTTTTTCTGTGAAGTTTTTATTGAAGTAAAACCAAAAACAGATAATCAAGCCAATAGCAATATAAGTATCGTAAGGATGTATATTGATCATAAGTTATTCACATATTTATTGGGGTTGAAGAGACACGCGGTGTATGTCAGGAGGATATCGTATTTGTCAAAAATGAAGAAAAATTACATTTATGGAATATTATGATGGTAATCATTTTCAATAAATTGATTTTTATTAAAGATAGTGAATGCTTTCGATAATTTTGCCGCCGGTAGTAGTTTCGAATTACCGAGAGCAGCAACTGAGTTACTCTTCGGATGTCTGTAGCGAAAATAGAAAGTGAAGCCTTACTGACTAAATAGCTTTGCATAATAGCGCTACTCTTGTGTGAGTTGGTCGCTGGCTTCGTACGATGAGAGGAAAAGCATCAATGTGCGAAGCTATTTAGAGCTGCAAAGTAGTGAATGTGGGCAACCCGGCAGCTACGAAAGATAATGTAGTGGAGAACCGGGCTACAGAGAGTACAGCATTTTATGCTGTCAGAGGCAGATAAAAATCGAAGCGGTGGCTTTTGGTTTCCAGCGCGGACTGAGCAGGGAGACCGGCCAGCGGCGGGGCGTAATCGGGACGCTTGACCACCACCCGTTTACGCGCAAGGCGTCGGGCGGGCGCCAGCAGAGCATCGGCGTCATCGTCGGCGCCGACCAGCGTCTGGAATACCCGCATCTCCTTTTTCACCAGTGCGCTTTTTTGCCGGTGGGGAAACATCGGATCCAGGTACACCACGTCCGGCGGCGGCGTGATATCCGCCAATGCGTCGATGCTGGACGCATGCAGCAGCGTCAGCCGCTCGCGCAGCCAACCGCCGATCTCGGCGTCCTGATAGCCGCGTTGCAGCCCATCATCCAGTAAGGCCGCCACTACCGGGTGGCGTTCCACCATGCGTACCCGGCAGCCAAGCGACGCCAGTACGAAGGCGTCGCGGCCCAACCCGGCGGTGGCGTCCACCACATCCGGCAGGTAATCCTTTTTGATGCCCACGGCTTTAGCGACCGCTTCGCCGCGTCCGCCGCCAAAACGACGGCGGTGCGCCATGGCGCCGGAAGCGAAATCCACGCTGATGGCGCCGAGTTTCGGTTCATCCCGCTTGCGCAGTTCCAGGCGCTCCGGCGTCAGCACCAGCGCCAGCGTCGATGTGGGATCATCTTCCAGACCCCAGCGCCGGGCCAGCGTTGCCAGCGCCTCGGGGTCGGCGCCGGCTTCGGTCAACAAACCCATTTTCATGCCTGAATGCCGTAATGTTCCAGCATTGCGTCCAGTTTGGGTTCACGGCCGCGGAAACGTTTGAACAACGCCATCGGTTCTTCGGAACCGCCGCGGGACAGGATATTCTCCAGGAACGACTGCCCGGTATCACGGTTGAAAATGCCCTCTTCCTCAAAGCGGGAGAACGCATCCGCCGCCAGCACGTCGGCCCACAGGTAGCTGTAGTAACCCGCAGCGTAACCCCCGGCGAAAATATGGCTGAAGGAGTGCGGGAAGCGATTCCATTCCGGGCTTTTCACCACGGAGACTTGCGCTTTGACATCGGCTAATGTCGCCAGCACCTGTGCGCCTTGCGCCGGGTTGTACTCGGCGTGCAGGCGGAAGTCGAACAGGCCGAACTCCAGCTGGCGCAGAATAAACAACGCCGCCTGATAGTTTTTCGCCGCCAGCATTTTATCCAGCATCTCTTTCGGCAGCGGCTCGCCGGTTTCATAGTGGCCGGAGATAAACGCCAGCGCGTCCGGCTCCCAGCACCAGTTTTCCATGAATTGGCTCGGCAGTTCGACCGCGTCCCAAGGCACGCCGCTGATGCCCGCGACGCCGGCGGTATCGATACGGGTCAGCATATGGTGCAAACCGTGGCCGAATTCATGGAACAGCGTGATGACCTCGTCATGGGTGAACAGCGCTGGTTTGCCGTTGACGGGACGGTTGAAGTTGCAGGTCAGGTAAGCGACCGGTTTTTGCACGTCGCCGTCGGCTTTGCGCAGCCGGCCAACGCAGTCATCCATCCAGGCGCCGCCGCGCTTGTTCTCGCGGGCGTAAAGATCCAGATAGAAACTGCCCAGCAGCTCGCCGTTTTCGGCGAACAGATCGAAAAAGCGAGCCTCTGGATGCCAGACATCCACGCCGATGCGCTCTTTGGCGGTGATGCCGTAGATGCGGTTCACCACCTCGAACAGGCCGGCCAGCGCACGCGCTTCCGGAAAATAAGGACGCAATTGTTCGTCGCTAATGGCGTACAGATGCTGTTTTTGCTGTTCGCTGTAGTAGGTGATGTCCCACGGGTTCAGCTCGTCGACGCCGTAGTGTTCTTTGGCGAAAGCGCGCAACTGCGCCAGTTCTTTTTCCCCCTGCGGACGGGCGCGTTTGGCCAGGTCGGTCAGGAAATCCAGCACCTGCTGCGGGTTCTCCGCCATTTTGGTGGCCAGTGATTTATGGGCGAAGCTGTCGAAGCCCAGCAACTGCGCCAGTTCGTGACGCAATGCCAGCGTCTCCGTCATGATGGCGCTGTTGTCCCATTTGCCGGCGTTCGGGCCCTGCTCGGAGGCTCGGGTCACATAAGCGCGATACAGCTCTTCGCGCAGCGCCTGATTGGCGCAATAGGTCATCACCGGCAGATAACTGGGGATATCCAGCGTCAGCAGCCAACCCTGTTGCTCTCTGGCTTCCGCCTGCGCTTTGGCCGCCGCCAGCGCGCTTTCCGGCAGCCCTTCCAGCTCGGCGACATCGGTGATCAGTTTGCTCCAGCCCATGGTGGCGTCCAGCACGTTGTTGCTGAATTGCGACGCCAGTTCGGACAGCCGGGCGGCGATTTCGCCGTAGCGCTTCTGTTTTTCCGGCGGCAACCCGATACCTGATAACTCGAAATCACGCAGGGCGTTATCCACCGCTTTTTTCTGCGCCACGCTCAGGCTGGCGTAGTGAGCGCCGTCACGCAGTTCGCGATAGGCGCGATACAGACCGGCGTGCTGGCCGACCCAGGTACTGTATTCGGACAGCAGCGGCAGGCACTGTTCGTAGGTTTCACGCAGCTCCGGACTGTTTTTAACCGCATTCAGGTGGGCTATCGGCGAGAAGATGCGCCCGAGCCGATCGTCGCTTTCCGCCAAAGGCTGACACAGATTGTCCCAGGTGAAGGGCCCCGATTGCGCCACTACGCGCTCGACGGCGCTGCGGCAGTCATCCAGCGCGGCTTGCACGGCGGGAACGATATCTTCGGTCTTAATGTGGGAAAACGGCGGCAGGGTAAAGGAGGAAAGCAATGGATTGGTCATAGCACAGTCCTGAATGGTAATGATGATGACTTAACATGAGGGGTATCCAGGGGAAAATCAATGGTTGAGGGCACAACAGGATCACCGGCGCCGGAAAAGCCGTCATCAACGTTTATACGGTGCGTTATGCGTACTGGTCGTAGCCGTCATAGAAGGATTGCACCAGCGTCGGCTGCTGAACGTCGGTGAAGAACTCCGCGACGATATCCCGCCGCAACCCGTAACGGCGGCTGAGCTGGCCGGCTTCGAACGCCGCTCGCAGCCTGCCGCACAGGCCAGCGCGCTGATGGGCGTAACCGCAGACGTAACCGCGTCGGAAATCATCGCAGTAGCGCCGGATATCGTGGTCGGATAAAGGGCCGCTGGCGTTCAGCCCGGCCAGAATGCCATCGCCAAAGTGGTTTTTCATGTGCGTGTACCCGCTGTAAATCGTTATATAGTTAATTATATAACCAAGTGCGGCGGAAATGGCAGTCGTGCGTGGTGCGACGGGCCATTTGTCATGATGAACGGGTGATTTCAGCACGGAGCGTTTATACTGTGCCGTCCTGTGCTTTTATCGGAAAACCGACTTTATGCTGAGTTATCGCCACAGTTTCCACGCCGGCAACCACGCCGATGTGCTGAAACACACTGTTCAGAGCCTGATCATCACCGCGCTGAAAGAAAAGGAAAAACCGTTTCTCTACCTCGACACCCATTCCGGCGCAGGGCGTTATCAGCTACACGGGGAACATGCCGAGCGCACGGGCGAATATCGCGAGGGCATCGGTCGGATCTGGCAGCGCGACGATATCCCGGCGGAGATGGAAGCCTATCTGCAGGTGGTTCGTTCCTACAATTCCGGCGGGCAATTGCGCTATTACCCCGGCTCGCCGTTGATTGCTCGTCAGTTGCTGCGCGAGCAGGACACGTTGAACCTGACGGAACTGCATCCGACGGATTTCTCGCTGCTGCGTCAGGAATTTGCGCGGGATGATCGCGCCCGCGTGGTACGCGAGGACGGTTATCTGCAGTTGAAATCCCGCCTGCCGCCCGCCGCCCGCCGTGGTGTGATCCTGATTGATCCGCCGTATGAGCTGAAAACCGATTATCAGGCGGTGGTGGATGGCATCCAGGAAGGATACCGACGTTTTGCCACCGGCGTATATGCGCTGTGGTACCCGGTGGTGCTGCGTCAACAGATCAAACGTCTGTTGAAGGCGCTGGAAGAGACCGGTATCCGCCGAATTTTGCAGATTGAACTGGCGGTGCTGCCGGACAGCGATCGCCACGGCATGACCGCTTCCGGCATGATTGTCATCAACCCGCCGTGGAAGCTGGAAGCGCAGATGAAAAGCCTGCTGCCGTGGCTGCATCAGGTGCTGGTGCCGGAAGGTACCGGCCATACGCGGGTGGAGTGGGTAGTGCCGGAGTGATCGGTTGCTGCGACCGGGTAAGTCTCGCTGCATCATGCGCGAAGCCGGTTACAGCCCGTTTTGCCTATCGCGCGCTTTTTCAACACTGTTGCGATAGGCTACGCATTTGTACACACAATCCCGGTGTCTCTCTTTGCCGGAAGTGAAACACCGGCGTTACACTTTACGTCACCTATTTCACATGAGCGTGGATCCCGATGACCAAACACTATGATTATCTCGCCATTGGCGGCGGCAGCGGCGGCATCGCTTCTATCAACCGTGCGGCGCTGTATGGAAAGAAATGCGCGCTGATCGAGGCAAAACATCTGGGCGGCACCTGCGTCAACGTAGGGTGTGTACCGAAGAAAGTGATGTGGCATGCCGCACAGATCGCCGAGGCGATTCACCAGTACGGCCCGGACTACGGTTTTGACGTTACCGTTAATCGGTTTGACTGGAGTACGTTGCTGAAAAACCGTAGCGCTTACATCGACCGTATTCATCAGTCCTACCACAACGTGCTGGGCAAAAATCAGGTTGAGGTTATTCACGGGTTCGCTCGCTTCGTTGATGCGCATACGGTGGAAGTCAACGGCGAACGTATCACCGCCGACCACATTCTGATCGCCACCGGGGGACGCCCGACGCGCCCGGAGATTCCCGGCGCGGAGTACGGCATTGATTCCGATGGATTCTTTGCATTGCAGGCCCAGCCTACTCGCGTAGCGGTAGTGGGGGCAGGTTATATCGCCGTGGAAATCGCCGGGGTGCTGAAGGCGCTGGGGTCTGAGGTTCATTTGTTTGTGCGTAAGCACGCGCCGTTGCGCCAGTTCGATCCGCTGATTGTGGAGACGCTGGTGGAAGTGATGAATACCGAAGGCCCGACGCTGCATACCGAATCCATCCCTAAAGCGGTGGTGAAAAATGCCGATGGCAGCCTGACGCTACAACTGCAAAACGGCCATGAGCAAACAGTCGATTGCCTGATTTGGGCCATCGGCCGCGAACCGGCGACGGATAACCTGAACCTTGATGCGGCGGGCGTGGCGCGCAATGCGCAGGGGTATATTCCGGTGGATCAATTCCAAAACACCAACGTACCGGGTATTTATGCCGTGGGCGACAATACCGGCGCGGTCGAGCTGACGCCGGTGGCGGTGGCGGCCGGGCGTCGGTTGTCGGAACGGTTGTTCAATAACAAGCCGGGCGAACATCTGGATTACAGCAACATCCCGACCGTGGTGTTCAGCCATCCGCCGATCGGCACGGTGGGCCTGACTGAACCGCAGGCGCGCGAGCAGTACGGCGATGATCAGGTCAAGGTCTACAAGTCCGCCTTTACCGCCATGTATACCGCCGTGACGCAGCATCGCCAGCCGTGCCGCATGAAGCTGGTGTGTGTGGGGCCGGAAGAGAGGATTGTTGGCGTGCACGGCATCGGTTTCGGCATGGATGAGATCCTGCAAGGTTTCGCGGTGGCGGTGAAAATGGGCGCGACCAAGCAAGATTTCGACAACACGGTGGCGATTCACCCCACGGCCGCGGAAGAATTTGTGACGATGCGTTAATTCCGCGTTGGTCCGTTTTTACTGTTGATCCGTTTTTTACTGTTGATAAATAGATACCAAGCCAGCATAGCCTGGCTTGGTATGGTTATAGTCCCGCGTTGAAAATAATTATCCGCCAAGCAAACATGTGGTTATTTGAGTGATTGATGGAAACCCATAGCTTTTGCGGTTGTTATCTCACTGATTCATGTTGTTCCGTATCAGATTCTGGTATGAGCGCGATAATATCTTGTAATGCTTGCCGAATTATTCTCTCTTCCCCACTTCTTTTCGTTGGAAACCGTAATAATGGAACGCCTAATTTGAACAAGATACTATTTTTCAACTCATCTCTTTCTCTCTGCTGAGGATTGAGCGCATGCGTTTGATAACCATCGACTTCTATCGCCAGTACAGGAAGTTTATCCAGTTTATTAAAAATAAGAAAATCAATATGGCTACTCAGATGTTGCCCGAATTTTTTCTCTCTTTCCGTTAAAGATTCAAAATTACTTATTAATAAACTCAGCGGGTAATTATGTTTGTACGTAAAAGACGTGAAAATGTTATCGGCAAAAATATCATTTAATAATGTAATCATTAAATTTTCAGACAAGTATTTGGATGTATTGCCAGTACGCATTTTAAAATCTTGTAAAGCAGGTGAATACTCACTGTATAAGCAGTCAAATATTGAGATGGTTTTGCTTTCAAAAATAGCCGGTGACATAGATTGATATTCTATGTGACGAATTAAATCACCAATGTTTGTCCCTTGTTGTTTAAATAAATTGGCTGACATGACCATAATAAATTGTGCTTTCGCTCGGGAGACGGCGACGTTGATCAAATTTGGGCTGTCGTTAAATTTATCTGACCAGCTTGCTGTTGGGCTATATATAATAATGTCTTTCTCACGCCCCTGGAATTTGTGTGCCGTGTCTATTTTTAAATCTTTTTTATCAATAAGGTGGTTAGCGTTTAAAACTTGGGCGCGATAAGGCGTGACGATGCCGATTTTTTCTGGAGCGGTATTAGCCAGAATGGTGTCAAGTAATTCCTCTTTAATCACTTCTAACTCACGGAAGTTGATTTGGCTTTTGCCGCCAGGGGCTTTGCATGTGTGGTGGCCTGGCGCGGTCTTCACTATTTTAAATGGCTCCGTATTTGAATGTGTCATGATAACCAGCTGGTTGTTATAATACTTCTGATTACAGAAATCGATGATCCGAGGATGGCAGCGATAGTGCTCTTTCAGTAGTGTGGAAGGTACGCTTTCAGCGAACACTTTATTTATAGATGACAAGAGACTTTCAGTGAGATAATTATACTTCATTTTAATATCGAACTTTTCATTAATATCAGGATGTGTAGAAATGAGCGACTGGCTTGGAATATGAGGTATCTGCTTTAAATCGCCAACCACCACCATATTTTTGGCGCACGCCATCGCTAATACTCCCGTGAGGAGATTGACCTGGGATGCTTCATCTACAATGAGATAATCAAACAATTCATCGTCGCTTTTATTATTAATGATAGAATCTGTTGTGCTTAATACAACAGGAAAGCGTTTAACAAAGTTGTCGAAAGATTTCTTGTAGGATTGGTTATTAAATGGAATGTTCTCTATTTTATGGTGTGTTGAGAAAATATAATTTTTTAAAATAGTCATCGAACTATCAGTATATTGTCTTAACAATCCCTTGAAATCGTGTTTTTTTAGTTCCTGTTCAATCGAGAGTTTGTTGGCTAATAGCTCGGTTTTTCTTCTTTGATAATATTCAGAGACAAGCCCCTTGAACAAGTCACTGGAAAGGTAACTGATATCTTTAAATTTATAAATCCTGTATTTAAATAGCCACTTAAATTTTAATGACCAGGATGGTTTATCATTTTCAGAAAAATACTCTACTTCAGCCATGAATTTTATTAAATTAGGTGTTGACCATTTGTTGCCAAAAGACCACGTAGATGGATTTATTGGGTCTACAGAGAAATGCCTATCAAAATACTGACTCTCAACCTCAAGTCTACTTATTAATTCTTTAATCCTTGCTTGCTCATTTTGAAGTTCAAGTAACCTAGAGACCAAATTATCAGAGGACGTCATTACTTGTCTGATTTGATGCAGATCTGTTTCAGCGATCGCCCAATGCGCAATTTCAGGAATGGCATGTTCTTTTGCGAAGAATATCTTTTGTAAGTCTGCCTTTCCAAGACTGGCAGCAATAAAATCAAAGCCTTCTTTTTCCAGCTTTTCATAAATGTTGTGTGTTGCTTCATTATTCCCGGCAACCACAGCCACCGTCTTATTTTGGCATATCAGATTTGCAATTATGTTGAGTATGGTTTGTGTTTTTCCTGTTCCGGGTGGGCCTTGAATAATGCTGATTTGTGATGTTAACGCATTTATAACGGCTTCACGCTGCGATGGATTCATACCGAAAGGGAAAATAATCGATGACGGCGATGGGTTCCTTGATGGGGTGCTGTTTACAAAGTTGTTTAGTACAGAATCCCCCCTGATCTGATTTAATTTATTTTCATAATAATATTGTACATGAGGTGTCTCTTCTTTCAAAAAAGTAGCGATATAACGGTAGTAATCAATGAGATGCCTGGTTTCTTTATGTTTAGCAATGTTGGGTGTTATTGTGACATCAGCGACAGGATGGAATTCGCTATTCCCTTCTGAGAAAAGAACGATGTATTTATTACCAAAAACGAATGCTTCATCAAACTTTTTGCTTCTTCCGTTTGCTAATAAAATGATCGAGTCTTCAATATTAATAACGGCTGGGTTATCAAAAAAGCGGACGTTTTCTCTATTGTATGGGAATGTTTTTCCACCCAGGAAAGTGACCAGCGTTTTGTCATCAGATGGCGTGATTGTAACAACGTTCCCTGTTGTGTTCTTGAATTCACTGTGTTTACTTCTGGTCAGAACTAAGAATTTTTTCTCATCCATGTATTAATCATCTCTTTTTAGATAAAACTAAACAGGCAATAAATTAGCCTGAAAATTATGAGTCGCTAAGCCAATAACGGTGAGGCCATCGTGTGAATCCTGATTCATATAATCATCGCTAATTGACTCGCTGGTAGCAATGTTGGATGACGGCAATGATCTGGCAAGTAACACGAATACTGATATTCCTGTTCCCAGGGGGCGCTTTACCACTTCTTTATCATCACCGTGGCTTCGGTTACGAGAACATTCTACTTAATTAACACGCCGATTTTCGGGGGAATGACCTGTAGTGAGTCAAAATAATGTGCTAATTCCGCGCGTTGTGGTTTATCAGCCGTCCGGAAGAGAAAACAGAGCCGATGCCGGCTCTGTTTTTTTATGCGCAATAGGAATCGATGGCGTTATAGATTCGCGTTGGCGCTGGTTTTACCGTTACTGACGGCCGGTTTGATGGGGGCGCCCAGAGTTTGTTTGAACCAATGGACGACGCGCTCGATCACCGGCTTCTGGAACCAAGTGATATCGCCGTGGGCCGCCCCTTCGACCAGTACGTACTCAACATTATTGTTTTCCGTTTTCAACGCCTTATACAACTGGGCGCTCTGGCCGGGGGATACCAGCGTATCCGCGCTGCCATGCATGATCAGGAACGGCGGTTTTTTCCCGTTGACGTGCCCCATCGGGCTGGCATTCAGCGCTTTTTTCGGATCGCTGCTGATTGTGGCGCCCGCAAAGTCGCGGAAAGCGGCGCCGTTAACCAATAACGCTTCGGTAACGGCAGGAGATTGATGGACTTTCTGGATATTTTCCGGGAAGCCTTCCCCAATATTTAATAGATTGGAAAGACCGTATAAGGTAGCGACTGCCTGAACGTCGGAAGAACGGTTCAGGAATTGCCCTTGTTCAAACTGTTTGTCGCCATTGGTAGTGCCCAACATTTGAGCCAGATATCCACCGGCTGAATCGCCGAGTACGCCGATGCGGTTCGGGTCGATGCCGTATTCTGCGGCGTGTTCTCTCAGAAAGCGCACCGCGGATTTGCCGTCCAGCACCGGGGCTGGGAAGGTGTTAGGCACGACGCGATATTCTGCTGCGGCAACAACAAAACCGGCTTCCGCCAGCGCCATACGCATTTCGATGAATTTTTCATGGTCGGCTGAAGTAAAACCCCCACCGGGGAAATAAATTATCGCCGGTTTAAGATCCTGGGTGCGGGGAATGAGCAGCGCCATCTGCAATTGCCGTATCGCGCGCGTGCTTTTTACCTGGGAATAAATAATGCCGCTCATGGCGTCGATCTGTTCGTTGGCCTTTTTCACCTGAATCACCTGGGCGCCATCGGCGTAACCGGGGAGATCGTGGGTTGCGGCATGGAGTGTCGTCGTGGTCATACCCATCATGATTCCGCCTGCTAATATGATTTTTTTGAGTAACATGATTGTCCTTTTTTATTTTTACATAACATTAATTTTTATTTTTTCACAAAATATATCCTATGAATATGGGCAGATTTATAAATGTGTGTGACGAGTTAATCTTATTTATAATTAATAATGGATGCTAATAACAGTAATAACTGTTTTTTCTATTAACTGATTTTATGAGTACGGATATTTTGTTGCGATGACGGACAGTATTTTCTCTCTGGCGTCATATATACCCACTATATTTCAAGTTGCATGTGCGTTGGCTGTGCTTGCTGACCCCAATCGCTGACTGGGGTCAGCGCATCGGAATTCACGCACTGGCCGCATGACAAGGCTCGAATGCGCCTTATCCTGATGGGTCAATGCGGTACGTTGTTCAAAACACGAGTGTTTTGTTCTGCAACTCGAATTATTTAGGGTCTACCCTACATATAAATAATATATTGATTTCGTGAGGTAAAAATGAAAGCCATCAGCAAGGTGTTTGCCGTGTTTTCAATTCTTGGTCTTGTGAGTTCATCGGTATTGGCTGATGAAAAAATCAGTGTAGAAAAAGAGACGCCACCGAAAACGGAATTGGTGATGGAAATTACGGCGGATATTGCCCCCTCCATCCCTATGGGAAAAGGCCCGTTGGGCGAGCGGGCGATGGTGCCCATTCTTTCCGGGACGTTTACCGGTAATAATATTCGGGGAACCCTGGTGCCGGGCGGTGCTGACCGCCAACAGATCCGGCAGGATGGCTATAAATTCCTGCAAGCTACCTATGAATTGAAAACGGATGATGGCGTGGTGATTAGCGTCGCCAATCATGTATTAACGCCGATGACCAGAAAACCAGGTGAAAAAGCTTTTTCGCAGATTGAACTGATCGCCCCGGAAGGGAAATATGACTGGATTAATAAAAATGTGTATATCGGCACGTTAACCAGTTTAAAACCCCAACGCACCGCCGTGCTGGTTCGGGTTTATAAACTGATCCCTTAAGTTATACCCCGTGATGATGTTGCCGACGCCGGTCGCGAATACGCGGGTGCCGGCAACACCATAGGGCCGCAGTCGTCGCTCATCCCCCCTGATAACGCCCCGGTTTGTGCCAGTTCATCAGCATGGCATTCATCGCCAACGCGCTGAGGGCCGACCAAAGCAGCAGCGCCGCAGGCAGTTTGATGAGCGAGAGCGCAAACACCAGCACGTCCAGCAGCATCTGAGTCTTCCCGGCGTTTATATTGAAGCGTTGGTACAACCACAGGGTCACGACGCCGGTGCCGCCGACGGAGGCATTGTGGCGGGCCAGCGAGAGGATCCCCATCCCCAGAAAGGTGCCGCCGACCAGCGCGGAAAACAACGGATGAATGTAGCTGATGGTGATCAGGCCAGGCACGGCTTGTGTGGTGCAACCCAGCGCGATATTGACGATCAGCGTTTTCAGCGTAAAACCGCGCCCCATACTGAAGTAGCAGAACAACATGAACGGGATGTTGGTCAGGATAAACAGCACGCCAATCGAGAGCGGAACGTAGTAGGAGAGCAATAGCGCGATGCCGGCAATGCCGCCAGTCACCATGCCGGAAAGTTTCAGCATGTTTAGCCCGAAGGCAATGAACATGACACCCAGCGCCAGCCCATAAATGTCGTCTTTCAGCGTATGGGCGATACCAGCGCGAGCGCCGATGCCGGGGATATTGCCCGGAATACTCTCTTTTCGCAGCACGTAGCCCCCTTTCTGATAGATCGTTCGCCATCTGAACCATAAGAAATGCATATGTTTGCATTTTATTTGCCTGATAATTCACCGGCGGCGCTTAAATTAACATTGATTGAAGAGTGTTTTTTTCCTAAAAATAAGCTTTATCACGCTTTTTTGTAGCGGATTTCTCTGCTTAATTGAGATTGGTTAGGGAGTATCACTCATGAAGATGGATCGCATCGATGCCCAGATATTGAATGAGCTGCAGCAGGACGCCCGGCTGAAAATTACCGAGCTGGCAGAGCGGGTCTGCCTGTCGGCCACCCCCTGCACCCGGCGGCTAAAGCATCTGGAGGAGAGCGGCATCATTGAACAATATGTCACGTTGCTGGATCAGGAAAAGGCGGGATTTCCGGTCAATGCTTATATCTCGCTGACGCTGGAGCCCAAATCCGAAGCCACCTTCCGCAAATTTGAACAGCAGATTGCAACGTTTGATGAAGTGATGGAGTGCCATTTGATGTCGGGCAGTCATGACTTCATGTTGCGGGTGGTGGCGGCCAGTTTGTCCGATTTTGAGCGTTTTTTGCAGAAAAAGCTGATCAAGATAGAAGGGCTGCGTGATGTGCAGACCTCGTTCTCGCTCAGGCGCTTGATCCATAAAACGGCATTGCCGGTGCGTTCTATGCTGTGACGTCGCCGCTGGGTGCGTCGTCCGGCCTTGTGCGGCGCTCATGTTCCAACAGCCATTTTTTACGCCACAGGCCGCCTGCGTAGCCGGTCAGGGAACCATCGGCGCCGATCACCCGATGGCAGGGCACCACAATCGCGAGTGGGTTGGCACCGTTGGCGCGCGCGACGGCGCGGCAGGCCGCCGTGTTGCCCACGCGGGTTGCCAGCGTGCGGTAGCTTTCCACCGTCCCGTAAGGAATGGCGCTTAATGCGTCCCATACCCGGCGGGTAAACAGCGTGCCGTGCTGCGCCAGCGGCGTCTCGAAGCGGAAACGCCGCCCGGCAAAGTAATCCCGTAACTCTTCTCTGAGGTGTTCAATGACGGGCAGCGTCCCCATGATGATGTTGGAGGCCGTGTGTTGTTTCAGCTTTTCCAGCTCGCCGGGCAACCCCTTGCGGTCGACGAATTCCAGCAGGTGGAGCGCATGTTCATCCGCGACAGCCAGCATGGTGCCGATCGGCGTATCGATCCACGCCGCCTTCAACAACCTGTGTCGCCTGGCCTGGCTGGGGGAAATGCCCAGGTGCCGGATGACGGCGGAGCGAAAACCGCTGCCGGATTCATAGCTGGCATCCAACTGCGCGCTAATGACGTCTTCGCCGAACGACAGGGTCGTGATCCCTTTCGCCAATCGGCGCAGACGAGCCATTTCCAGAAACGTGATGCCGAACTGGCGTTTGAAGGTACGTCGTACGGTAGACGGATCCATCTGCATCGCGATCAGATCGGATTCGCTCCAGAGTTTTTCCGGCTGTTTTTCCAGCGCAGCGGTCAGGGTCGCTACGATACTCCCTTCTTCATCGCCTTTGGCCATCAACGGTCGGCAACGCTTGCAGGGGCGGAATCCGGCTTCCAGCGCTGTCGCCACCGAGGAAAAAAATTGTACGTTTTCCCGTTTAGGCTTGCGGGCGGCGCAGCTTAACCGGCAGAAAATACCGGTGCTTTTCACGCCGACATAAGCGAACCCTTCCCAGGTTGGGTCGCGAGCGATCAAGGCGCGATACAGTTCGTCGTCGTCGGGGAGGTCAAACATAGCGGTTTCTCATCGGGCTGGCAGAACATGATCTCAGCCTAAACGGTTTTACACCGTTAGTGCGCCTGATTTCGGGCATAGATTTTCTCGTGTACATGAAGGGAGTATAAACAGCAGAGAAGTCGGATGCAGCGAGGAGTACCTATGTTAATGCAATGGACGAAAGGTGAATATCTGGTATCAACCGACAGGCAACGCCTGGATTGTGATGCCATCTACGCTTATCTCACCACATCAACCTGGGCGAACGGGATCGATCGTGAAACCGTGACCCTGTCTATCGATAACAGTTTGTGTTTTGGTCTTTTTCACCGGGAGCAACAGATTGGTTTTGCACGAATGGTGACGGATTTCGCCACCTTTGGTTATCTGTGCGATGTATTTGTCCTGCCGGAACGGCAAGGCGCGGGGCTGGGGCGTTTTCTGGTGGAATGTACGCTGGCCCACCCCCGGTTGCAGCGCCTGCGGCGGCAATTATTGCTGACCTCTACGGCGCCGTGGCTGTATCAGAAAGTCGGCTACGAGCCGATTAACCGGGACGATTACACCTGGACATACGTGCGGCACGGTATTTACGACCGGCATGATGCGGTGCATTAAGTGGGTCACTGCGGATCATCGGGCGCGGTATAGCCCAGATTGGTTGTCATTTTTTGCATGATCGGCAACTGGCGTTCGCGCGGCGCTGAAACGGCGCCACGCTTTTCTGCATCAATCCCAGATACCCGGCTGGCATGATGGCGCAGTGTCTCCAACCGCTTGAGTATTTGGATACATTATTGACCTTATCAACCAATAAGCTGCGCCCTTTAATTTTATAGATTTAGTCAAAGCGAGCTTATGTTGTACAAAAAATAGTGACGGGTCGCAGTTTGGTTGAGATACTCTACATACAAGCGGTGACATTACAAAATCTAGCAATTAATTATTGGTACGATTGATGGAACGAAATATAGCATTAGATGAATTTATTGAAGCAGGTATACAAGATTATCACAATAAAATACTTGAACGTCTCAAATTATTGAAATTGGGAGATATTCTTAAAAGGAAAAATCCGTATCTTTTCCGAGTTAAAAATCTAAACACGAGTCACGATTTAGTAAAATCTATCTTAGATGCCCATTTATCTTCACAAGAGGAAGGTATTTTTGGCGGTTTCTTAGAGGAACTTGCTATATATATCTGTCATGAGACATATAGAGGTATAAAATCATCGGCTGAAGGTATTGACCTTGAATTTATTAATGACGGTGTTAGATATATTATATCTATAAAATCAGGGCCTAATTGGGGTAATAGTTCTCAGATAGCTAAAATGAAGGATCATTTCCGCAAGGCAAAAAGAATTTTGGGGACTAACGCAGGTAAACCTATTCCAGTAGAAGCGATTAATGGATGTTGTTATGGGAAAGATAATAATCCGATAAAAGATGAATATCAAAAATTATGCGGTGAAAAATTCTGGACTTTAATATCCGGAGATGAAAATTTATATAAGAAAATAATAGAGCCATTAGGATTCAAAGCAGAAGAAAGAAATGATAAATTCAATTATGAATATGCTAGTGTATTAAATAAATTCACTATGGAGTTTACCCAAAATTACTGCACAGAAAAAGGTGCGATTGATTGGGAAAAGCTTCTGAGATTTAACTCTGGATATTAGTATTTTTTTTATAAAATTGCTTATGAGTTGTTAGATGAAAATCTAGCTCATAAGCAATTAATTGATTAATCTATTGCTTTTTTATTTTAAAAAACTCAGCTTCCCACTCTTTATCCGAGGTGTTTTTATATCTTGAATATCTAAAATTAGGGATGCCAGGTTCGGCTTCTTTGCCATTGAGCAGATTTATAATTGTATTACCTACTGCAAATCCTAAGCTAACTGGTACTGCGTTACCAACTTGCTTGTATTGCTGTAGCAAGGGGCCTGATATTTTCCAATTATCTGGAAATTCTTGAATTCGCTTATATTCTTGTATTGAAAGAGGGCGATTTTCTTCAGGATGTGCCAGATCCGTTGCAGGCATAGCCGGATGTGTTACTAATGTTGGTGATGGTTTATCCCAAGCCAGTCTTCTTAGAAAACCTGTTTTACCACCACCAGAGTAAAAAGATTTCCCCATAGCTTCTTTCTGAAGATATTCTGGTAAATTTTTCCAGTTCTGGCCAGGTTTTAGCATTCTATAATACTTCAGCCGTTTTTCAGGAAAATTCAAATGATCGTGATTTTTTAAGTCACTAATACTGGATTCTAAAGTATTCCAATGTGGGAGTTCAAAGTAAGGATCATCAGAGTGGGTTGGTGTTAGGTAAGGTGGTGTTTTACCATTTCTTGAACAAATGATAATCACACGTTCCCTAATTTGTGGTGTTCCAAAGTTAGCCGCGTTATATAAATTAAATGAATAGGCATAACCTGAAATTTTTAATTTACTAAGAATGAAATTAAGAGCACCACCTTTAATTTCATCATTTTCAAGAACAGGGAAATTATCCCCTCTTTCTGCAAGCGGACGATGATTTAAAGCTGCTGATAGTATTCCTCTAACATTTTCGATAATAAAATACTTAGGTTTAAGCTCTAATACCAAATCTATATATTTAAGAAAAACATTTCCTCTTTCATCTTTAAACGATTTTCTCTTTCCAGCAGTGCTAAAAGCTTGGCATGGTGGGCCACCCATAACTAAATCTATATCCGTATCTGGAGATATTTTTGCTGCTTTTATAATATCCATAGCTGAGTAATCATTTATATCACTTAAAAGAGCAATGTCAGGTTTATTTAATGAGATTGTTTGTCTGCAATATTTATCAATCTCACAAGCAAGACGAATGTCAAAGCCTGCTTTTTCGATACCTAAATCCAGCCCCATTGCACCAGAAAAAAAGCTTAAGGCAATAGGCTTACTTTTTTCAAAACATACAGAATTGGAAGTATGTTCATGATCTTTGACTGTGAGAGGGATTAGTTTACTTTTGTACTGTTTTAGACTGGATTCGTAAACCACCCAAGTTTGTCCTATTTTTTCGGACTGTAGTATCCCATTTCTACATAAGTTACGAACATGTTGCTCACTGATAAGCAGCTCTCTAGAAACATCTTTTACGCTAATAAGGGTACTCATCTTTGTTTCTCAAACGAAAATCTTTAAGGTACCTATTTTGGCCTTCATAGCGCGATAATCAATAGGTAAACCGAAAAATTTAATGGCTACAACTAATGCCCACTCTGAGGTTATGCCGTAAGCATCCCTGTTAAACACAGTACCAAAATAGGCTTGTATCACCTGCCTGTATTCAATATAAGGCCATCTACTTCTGGATGTATTTCGTTCAGGCGGCAACCGAGTGTCAATTAAAGCGTTGATATTATCAAGAAAATCGTAACGAACTATGAGAGAGGTTTCTTAGTTAATGAGTGGGCTTATTTTGTACAAAAAATAGTTACGGGGCACAACCAGTCCCATCAAGCAGGTCACATCAACCGGATGCGATTAAAACAAGAACACTCAGCGAAGAAATAATCATGCAGCATGCCGGTCGGTTGGCGTCGGTTAAATAAGGGCGATGATTATTACGGCTATCAGATGCTATTCCATCGTGATGTGTTTTATCAGCTGCTGACGGCAGTGTTTCTTTCAATCTGCAAGCTCAACCTGAACGAAGGGAATAACGGCGCCGGTGATTCATCGTTGTTATTTTAAGGGGCATGTTTTAACGACGATATTTTAAAGGTCATATTTTAAACGCCATATTTTAAACGCTATGTTTTAAACGTCATGTTTATCGCATATATCATCTACCGCTTAATATATACCCGCCATGCAGGCGCATTGGCATTATGACTCAGTTTATCTGCGGGTTTCATTTCTTTGGGTTGCAGCACGCTGCATTCACCGCTGTTCCCGACAGGTTTGTCGTTCACCTAAATGAGCGACCGGAGCGAGCGCTTCGGGGGGCACGGACTGACTGCTTTCTGCAACTCGAATTATGTTTGCCAGCGCGAAGATCGCCAGAGGAAAGAATAGAAAGACCTATAAGATGAGTGGGATTATGTTTTCGCGGATTCCCTTTATGTATAACGGTAAAAATAAAGCATATTGCATGTGCTGAATATGATTATCATCAGGATGGATTTGCGATGATTTTTTATACCATGATGATGGCTGATAACCGGAATTGATAATTTTATTATGGTTCGCTTTTATATTTTAGCTGTCATCCCTCCATCCGTTTATTCATAAGAAAATATTATCCAAACGGTGTTTTAATGCATCAGCCCGCAAAATTGCGCACGGACATTTGACGCCTTCTTTGGCAACGATATGCTGAAAATGATTGGAAAAGCCTGAATGATGGGGCATAGCTTGGGTGATGATGGAATTGTAAGGGAGAACCTGCTTTATGTATCAATATGCGCTGGTCGGCGATGTCGGCGGAACCAATGCCCGCCTTGCTCTCTGTGATCTGACGAATGGCAATTTGTCGCACGGTAAGCAGTATTCGGTGTTAGAGCACGATAGCCTGGAAAGCGTCATCCGGTTGTTTCTTGGCGAACACGCCGCACTCGCCGTCGGCAGTGGCTGTATCGCCATCGCCTGCCCGATTACCGGCGATTGGGTGGAGATGACCAATCATAACTGGGCCTTTTCGATTGCCGCCGTGAAGCAGAGCCTCGGTTTTTCCCATCTGGAAGTGATTAACGATTTTACCGCCGTCAGCATGGCGATTCCGGCGCTGGCGCCGGACGATGTGATTCAGTTGGGCGGTGCAGCGCCGCTGGCGGGCAAGCCTATCGCGGTGTATGGCGCGGGTACCGGTCTGGGCGTCGGTCATTTGCTGCCGGTCGGCGACCAGTGGGTCAGCCTGCCGGGCGAGGGGGGGCATGTGGATTTCGCCTCTAACAGCGAAGAAGAAGATCTGTTGTTGCAGGTGCTGCGTCAGGAACTGGGGCACGTTTCCGCTGAGCGGGTGTTGTCCGGGCCGGGATTGGTCAATATTTATCGCGCCATCGTCAAATCGGATGATCGCGTGCCGGAGGCGCTAACGCCGCAGACGATTTCCGAGCGGGCGCTGGCCCACAGCGATGTGGATTGCCTGCGCGCACTGTCGCTGTTTTGTGTGTTGATGGGGCGGTTCGGCGGCAATCTGGCGCTGACGCTGGGCACCTTCGGCGGCGTCTATATCGCCGGCGGCATTGTGCCGCGTTTTCTTGAGTTTTTCCGTAATTCCGGCTTTCGGGCGGCGTTTGAAGACAAAGGCCGTTTTCGGGACTATCTGGCGGATATTCCGGCGTATCTGATAACCCACCCGCAGCCCGGTCTGCTGGGCGCCGGCGCGTATTTGCGTCAGGCGTTGGGACAGACGTTGTAAGCCGTGTCCATCAAAGGGGTCTACCGCCGACGCCGCCTGAAGAAGCGGTTATCGCGGCGTAATGCGTGGCTGCTATGGCGATGGCAGGGCGCTCCGCTCAGCGGATGCGGTGATGAAAGGCTTCCGCCAGCCGGGTAATGCCGGCTTCAATCTGATCCGGGAGGATAGCGTGGAACCCCAGCCGGAAATAGTTTTCCGGCGCGGCGGCATCAAGAAAATGCGCCTGTCCCGGTTCAATCAATACGCCATTGTGCGCCGCACGCCAGGCCAACTGCCGGGTGTTGCACCCCTCCGGCGCCTGCAGCCAAAACGCATTGGCGTGTTCACTACCCGTCATGCGTCGGCACTCCGGCAGCCAGCGATCCAGCGCATTGTTTAACGTATCCCAGCGGCGTGCGGAGTCTTCACGATAGCGATGCAGATAGGCTTCGTAATATCCCTGAGCCAGAAAATGCGCCATCTGATGCTGGATATGGGTGGGCGGATGGCGGTACGACAACCGACGCAATGCCCGCAGCTCATCGATCAACTCCGACGGCGCCACCAGATATCCCAACCGCAGGCCGGGCGACAACGACTTCGAGAGACTACTGACGTAAATCACCCGTCCGCCGGTGTCGCTGGCTTTCAGCGCGGCGCGGGGGTAAGGGTCAAAGTTGGTTTCTGAGTCGTAATCGTCCTCGATAATGATTTGATCGTGAAGGTTGGCATGTTCCAGCAATGCACGGCGCCGGGCGTCGCTCATCCTTACGCCGGTAGGCGCCTGATGGCTGGGCGTAATGTAGAAATAGTCGCACTGGCGCGAGGCATCGGCCAGGCGCAGCCCCTCATTATCCAGCGTATGCGGAATGATTTGCGCCCCTTGCAATGCAAAGGCATTGATGGCTTCGCGGAATACCGGGTTTTCCACCGCCACCTGGGTCGTGTGACTGAACAGCAACTGCGACAACAGCGAGAGCGCGTTCTGTGAGCCGAGCGTAATCAGGATTTCGTCGGCGCGGGCGATGATGCCGCGTTTGGGCAGGATACGTTGTCGTACTTGCTCGATCAGTAGCGGAACGTCCTGATCAATATTGTCGTAAAGCCAGTGGTGATCGCGGTGGGTGCCGGTCACTCTTCGTGTGGTTTCGCGCCACTGCTCGATGGGAAAAAGTTGCGTATTGGGTTGGCCGTAAATAAAGGGGTACGGATACGCCATCCACTGGGCGGGTTTCATAATGGCGAGGAAGTTACTCGGGCTGACATTCAGGCGTTTGCCCCAATCTGGTGCCTGTTGAGCGCTATCATTGGCCGCTTGTTGCGGCCAGCTCGCCGCCGCGGCTTCGGGTTGATGGTAATCCGGGTGCAGGTAATAGCCGCTGCGCGGGCGGCTGACCAAATAGCCGTCGCTTTGCAGCCCCTCGTAAACCAGCGCCACGGTATTACGGGAAATATTCAGCTGGCACGAGAGCTTACGGCAGGAGGGCAGCGCTTCATCCACCGGAAACACCCCGGAAAGAATCGACGTGATCAGCGTCTCCCGCAGTTGCTCCTGCAAACTCCGGTGAGCCACAAAATCGATATGCAGACAGTGTTCGATCATCTTTTCCCTCCTCCTGCTGAATGAACAACAAACAATATAAGCAAGATATATACCGGAAAGCGCGATGTGCCGCGGTGACGTCGACGTGCGGCGGCCTGAAGGGAATGCGGTTGTTGTGTATTGCCCGCTGACGCGGACGTCAATGCTGTTGTCGGCGGGCAGCGCGCGGATCCGGCCACGCTGAACATGAGGTATTGGGATGCCCCCGCCAGCCGTGCCTAAAACGCGCAGGAATTCATGGCGTGTTGCGTGACCTCTGCTTGGTTTGCCGCTGGCTTCGGCCCAGATTCCGCCGTTCCGCCTGGCGGCACGGCATCATGATCCGGGTAGCCGTTATGCCAAGGGCGGCGGAACATCATCCTGGCGACGCAACGTGCGGGCTCAGGTAGGCATGTGGCGTTCAGCCCTGCGGCTGGAAAGGTTCGCCCAGCGTCAACATCAGCCGGTTGGCCCAGGCAAAGAAGGCGGCGGACTGGATCAGGTCAAGTATCTCCAGCGTACTCAGCCCTTGTTGACGCAACCGCTCGATATCCTGCGGGTTAAGCTGCGCAGGTGTTACGGACAGCCGTGCCGCGACATCAATGATGGCCTGCCAGCGCGGCTCCTGTTCTACACTCAGATCGCCGCCGGGCGCGACCGCCAGCAAGCGCTGTACCGCATCATGCCGTTTGGCCAGTTGGCTGGCTTTGCGGGCGTGCACCGACGCGCAGTAAATACAGCCGTTAACCTTGCTGGCGACGGCGGCGGCCAGCTCGCGTTCGGCGCGCGGCAGCCCGCCGCTGGTGTAAAAAATGCCCTTGTCGGTCAGGGTGCGCTGTTCCAGCACGGGCTGATTGCGTCCCAGCAGGCGGAAATAGTCCGAGTGGGTATGGCCGAATTTCGCCAGCACCGCCTGTTCTGCAGCGCTGAACTCCGCCAGCGGTTTGGCGGGGATCCAGGGTTCCCACGCCAGTTCTTCCTGGGTGAAGGCCAGCGGCGCCGGCTTGCCGTTGTGGGTCAGCGCTTGGGTATGCCAGGCGCCGGCGGCAACGGCAACCGTATCGGTTTCGGCGACCGGTTGCCCGGCCAGGAGGCGAAAGCCGCGCAGCAGGCGGCTCTGGAAACTGACGAATGCCGTCAGCTGCGACAGCGTGACGATGTCGTCCGTGATCCAGCCGGCCTGCAACAAGGCGTGCAGATGTTCGTGTGTGGCCGTCGCCGGGCGGAAGGTCAGCCGCTCGGCATGCGCCAACGCCAGTTGCAACGCATCACTGTCGGCCGGTACGGGGAAATCCGCCAGTCGCTCGGCATAGAAGCGTTGCAACACGCTATCCTGATGCCAGCCGCTGATTTTTTCCGCCAGCAGAAAACGCAATGCCGGCGTCAGATTGCCGCTGGCCGAGGCGGAAAACAGCGCCTCATGGCTGCCCTGCGTATGCCGGGTGGCGGCGTCGCGGACGGTTCGGGCCTGCGCCAAATCGGTATTCGGGGCGATCTCCGCCAACTGCTGCAAAATATCCTGTGTCGAAAAACTCATGCTATCTCCTGCCCAACCGGGCTGTTTTGTTGCGCTTTTTTCGTCTGCCAGCCCAGCGCCGGCGCCACCTGGGTGGCAATCAGTTCCAGCGAACGCAGAATAGAGGCGTGCGGTGGATCGATGGAGTGCACCTGGAACGACAGATCGGTGGTACGCGCCAGCGCGCTATCCGCCAGCAGCGAGGCGATGACGTCATCCGGTGCGCCCACATGGCTGTCGAAGGAGGCGATCAGTTCTTCCACCGAACCGTCGCGCGAGGGGCGGCCCAGCCGGGCGAGGCGGGCGGCAGAGCGTTGCAGGCCGGTTTGCGCCAATTGCAGCGCCAGCGCGCGGTCATCCGCCACAAACACGCTGCGCGAGCCCATGATGCGCGGCTCGACGCCATCGGGCAGCGCGTCCAGATAGGCATCGATCATCGGGTTTTGCAGGTCGGCCAGCGTGGCGTCGGCGTGGTTTTCCGCGCGCGGCTGGGTGCGGGACAGCATGAGCCCGTCACCGGCTTTGCCGGCGCGAATGGCGCCCTCCACCGAAAAAGTGGCCTGCCACACGCGCTGGTTGAGATGCGGCGCGGTCGGGTAAAGCTGGTTGCCGTCGCCGCTCAGCGGCACGCCGGCCCAGGCGGCGCGAACCTGCGCCAGATAACGAGCCAGAATGTCGCCGCGCTGCTCGCTGTTATGGCCAAATGCCGCGAAGGACGAAGGTGTGCCGCCCGAACCGATACCCACTTCCAGGCGGCCGTCGCTTAGCAAATCGAGCACGGCGGTGTCTTCCGCCACGCGCAACGGTTGCTCCATCGGCAGCGTGATAACGCCGGTGCCAAGCCGGATGCGGCGCGTGCGCGCCGCTACCTGCGCTAAAAACACCAGCGGCGACGGCAGGCCACCTTCGTCGGCGTGAAAGTGGTGTTGCGCCACCCAGGCGCTGTCAAAACCGAGCTGTTCGGCGCGGATAATCTGTTCCGTCGCCAGCCGGTAGCGTTGTCCCGCCGGTACGTCATCCAGCAGACGGGTAAAAAACCCCAGGCGTTTACGCATTATGTTTATCCTCTCATCGCAATGGTTCAGGCGTGGATCAGGGCGCGGCGCCCCGGAATGGCGTCGATCAGCGCCTGGGTATAGGGTTGCTCCGGCTGGGAGAAAATCTGTTCCACCGGGCCGGACTCCACCAATTTGCCGTGGCAGAGTACGGACACGGTATCGGCGATTTGCCGGACGACGGCGAGATCGTGCGAAATGAACAGATAAGTCAGTCCCAGCGCGGTTTGCAGTTCTTCCAGCAGCCGCAGGATTTGCGCTTGCACCGTGACGTCAAGCGCGGATACCGCTTCGTCCAGCACCAGCACCTTCGGCTCCAGCACTAATGCCCGGGCGATAGCGACGCGCTGACGCTGGCCGCCGGAGAGCTCCGCCGGGTAGCGTTGCAGCAGCGAGGCGGGCAATGCCACCCGCTCGAACATCTCCGCCACTTTTTGCTGGCGCTCCAGACGGCGGTAACGGCCAAAATTACGCAGCGGTTCTTCAACGATATCCGCCAGCCGTTGCGCCGGGTCGAGCGAACTGAACGGGTTTTGGTACACCAGTTGGATGTGCTGGCGAAACTGACGCAGCGCTTCACCGCGTAGCGGGGCGATGTCAGTACCGTCGATCACAATGCGGCCGGCGGTCGGACGCTGGAAGCCGAGCAGCAGGCGGGCGGTGGTGGTTTTGCCGGAGCCGGATTCGCCGACGATGGCGTGGGTGGTACCCGGCGCGACGCTGAACGAGATATCGTCCACCGCGCGAAACGGCGTGGTTTTGCCCGCCAGCGGGAATTCCTGCACCAAATGCTCCACGGTGACGATGGGGGCGCCGTCCTGCCGGCGGCTGGGGCGTTTGGTCGCCGCCAGCGAGGGAATGTTGTCCAGCAGCGTGCGGGTGTACGGGCTTTGCGGCGCGGACAACACCTCCCGCACCGGCCCCTGTTCTTGAATATAGCCCTGGCGAAACACCAGCAGTCGATCGGCGCGCTCGGCCGCCACCCCCAGATCGTGGGTGACGAACAGCACGGCGGTGCCCTGTTCCCGGCGCAGGTCGTCCAACAGGTCGAGAATGCGTTTTTGCACCGTCACATCGAGTGCGCTGGTGGGTTCGTCGGCGATGATCAGCGCCGGTTTCAGCGCGATGGCGATGGCAATCAGCACCCGCTGTTTCATGCCGCCGGACAGCTCATGCGGATACTGGGCGGCACGCAATTCCGGCTGCGTCAACCCGACGCGCGCCAGCAGCGCCAACGTCTGCTGACGGATGGCTTTGCGATCGCCGCGGTTCTGATGCAGCCGCAAAATTTCGTCCACCTGTTCGCCGATGGTTTTTACCGGGTTGAGGGAACTGCCGGGATCCTGCGGCACCAGGCTAACGACGCTGCCGCGAATACTGTCCAACCGTTTTTGCGGCCAGCGGCTGATGTCGATGCCGTTCAGGCGGATGGCGCCGCGCGCCAGGCGGCCGTTATCCGCCAGTAACCCGATGACGGACTGGGCGGTGGTGGTTTTACCGGAGCCGGATTCCCCTACCAGCGCGACGACTTCGCCGGGCCAGATGGAGAACGAAACGCCCTCCACCACGATGCGTTCGCCGTCGTCGCCGCGATAGGCGATGGTGACGTCGTCCAGCGCCAGTACCGGTTGCGGCGCCTGGGTTTGCAAACCTGCCAGCAGACTCATGTTCATGCCCTCCGCAGCGATTGACTGACGCGGTTGGCGGCGAGCACCACCGCTACCACCAACAGGCCGGGGAACGTCGTCAGCCACCAGGCGGTCGCCAGGTAGTTGCGTCCTTCGGCGATCAGCAGGCCCCATTCCGGGGTTGGCGGCGGCGCGCCGTAGCCCAGGAAGCTCAGCGTGGCCAGCTCCAGAATGGCGTAGCCGAATTGCAGCGCGGCATAGGCCAGTACATTGGGGAGCGCATTGGGCAGAATGTGCCGCCAAAGCACGCTCCAAAAGGTTCCGCCGCTGCCGAACGCCGCTTCTACGTAGTCGCTGTTGCGTACGCGCAACACTTCCGCCCGCACCAGCCGGGCGAATTTGGCCACCAGAATGGTGCCCACGGCGATGGAGGCGTTCACGTTGCCGAAGCCGAGCAGGATAATCACCGTCAGCGCCAGCAGCAGGCTTGGGATCGCCAGCAGCACATCGACGGCGCGCATGACCAACGTATCCGAACGTCCGCCGAGCGCGCCCGCCAGCAGGCCCAACAGACTGCCGAGGCCGAGACCCAACCCGACGGCGATCGCCGCGCCGGACAGCGAGTGCGACGCGCCATAAACCATGCGGGTGTAAACGTCGCGGCCGAGCTGATCCGTGCCCAGCAGAGCATGTTGACCCGGCGCCAGCCGCTGCGCGCCCGCAATGCCTTCAACCGGGTTGGCGTGGGTGAACAGCGCGGGGAACAGCGCCCAGAGCATCACGGTGAGCAGCACCAGCCAGGCGAGAAGCAGCCCCGGCTGGGCGATGTAGCGGCGCAGCCGCAGGGTTTTCCGGCGCAGCGGAAAAGTCATTTTTTCCAGTTGAATCGTCGCCATGGTTATACCTCCGCCCGTTTTTTCAGGCGTGGATCAAGCAGGGGATAGAGCAGGTCTACCAGCAGGCTGACCGTGACGAACGCGGTGGCGGACACCAGCACAATAGCCTGCAGTACGCTGGCGTCCTGGGTGTTGACCGCTTCTTGCGTCAACTGGCCCAGCCCGCTGCGGCCAAAGACGGTTTCGGTGATCAGCGCGCCCGCGATCAGTTCGCCCAGCAGCATGCCCGCCAGCGTGAGTGCGGGCAGGGCGGCGTTGCGGGCCACATGACGCCACAACACGCCGCTGCGGCTGATGCCTTTGGCGCGCGCCACCGCCACAAACGGCTGCGTCAGCACCTGATCGATGCTGCGCATCAGTACCTGGGCGATTGGCGCCGAGATCGGCACCGCCAGCGTCAGGATCGGCAACACCAATCCCTCCCATTCGCCGGGGTTGATCACAGAAACCCAGCCCAAGCGGAAGGAGAACACCTGAATCAGCACGATGCCCAGCCAGAAGGTGGGGATGGAAATAAACAGCGACGGTACGGATTGAAAGGCCTGCCGCAGCCAGTAGAAGGGCGACAGCGCGGAAAGAAACGCCAGTGCGAACGCCAGCAGTACCGAAACGCTGAAACCGAGCACCGCCAGCAGCAGCGTCGGCGGCAGATTGGTCGCCAGCAGCTCGCCGACCGGCAGCCCCGCGTGCAGCGAGAGGCCGAAATCGCCATGCAGAATGCGCGCCAGCGACGCGAAATACTGCGTCAGCATCGGAACGTCCGTACCGTAGGATTGACGCAACTGCGCAATCTGGTCGGCACTCAGCCCCAGCTCCGGGTTCATGAATTTGATCAGCACCGCATCGCCCGGCAGCGCCTGCAACAGAATGAACGACAGGGTGAACGCCGCCCACAGCACGCCGAGCGCCTGCCCGATGCGTATCGCCAGATATTTCATGCCTCACCTCCTGATTCGGCCTGTGCCGCCATCGGCGCCATGCGCGACGGCGGTTTGATGACGTTCAACCTGATGCCGGGATCGACGTCGACGAGCGAACGCCGCAAGGACTCCCGGCCTTCGCCCGGCGGACAGACTTTGGCGATCGCTGTTATGCCGGGCTCAGGCGGGGCGTCGGGTTACTTGTCCAGCCAGGTGTTGTAGAAGCTGGGGCGGCCGACGGCTTCAAAACCGATGCCTTTGGTGGCGGCGCGCCCGGCAAACACCTGTGGTTCTTCAAAAATCGGAATGACGTAGGCTTGATCGATCAGGTAGTTCTGCACGTCGCCCACCAACGCCAGCCGCCGGGGGCGATCGGTAGTGGAGGCAATGCCGTCCAGCAGCGCGTTCAGGCGCGCATCTTCAAAGGTTTTCACCTTGTCGCTCACGCCGCCTTTTTGCAGCAGCACGTTACGCAGCGTTGGATAATATTGGCTCTTCAGTACGTCCGGGTCGGCGCGGCCCACCATGCCCGGCGCGACGCCGGTTTTTTGTGGATCGAGGCTGTCCACGGTTTTGCTGCCGGCGTCGCCCGCCAGCACGTTGAGCTTCACGCCTAACCTGGCCCACTGTTGCGCCACCAGTTGCAGCATCTCTTTGTTCTGCGGTTGCGGCAGTGATTCATAGGCGGTCAGGGTCAATGTTTGTCCGTCTTTTTCACGCAGGCCTTGCGCGCCGGTTTTCCAGCCAGCCTCGTCCAACAGGCGCGACGCCTGCGCCGGGTCAAAGCTCAGCTTTGACGACAGATCGACATAGCCGGCGGCGGTTTTCGCCAGTACCGATGTCGCCTGCGGGTAGTTGCCGGAGTAGAGCGTCTGGACTATCTCCCCGGCGTTGGTGCCGTGCAGCAGCGCCTGACGAACACGGATGTCGGCGACCAGCGGGTTATCCGGGCGGAAGTTGATGCTGTTGTTGACGCCGCGAGTAGCGGCGGCATAGACGTGGATGCCTTCGCTCTGCACCCGTTTTTCGTCATAGGCCTGAATCTGGCGGATAACGTCCGCCTGACCGGAAACCAGCGCGCCAATGCGCACGCTGTCTTCCGGCGTGACCAGATAAGTGATGCCGTCCAGATAAGGACGACCCTGATGTGTGAATTTCACCGGCGCCCAGTTGTAATCCTTGCGGGCCGTCAGCTTCAGTTCACGCCCCGGTTTTTCGCTGCTGACCACGAACGGGCCGGAGCCGATGATGCGGGGAGCGTCTCCCAACTGGTTGAAGTTGCGGGCCAGGGTACTGAGGGATACCAGCCCGGAACCGATGGCCGATGTGCCTTGCAGAAAGCCGGGCGACGGTTTTTTGAAGTAGAACTTCACCGTCAGCGGGTCGATGACTTCGCTGCGCAGGTAGTTGTTGATCACTTCCGACACCGGCTGGTTCAGTTCCTTGTTGCCGAGGCCGTAGGTATCAAAGTTTTTGGCGACGGCGTTGGCGTCCAGCGGTGTACCGTCGGAGAACGTCACGCCGGGGCGCAGTTTGAAGGTGTATTCGGTACTGTCGGCGTTGATAGTCCAGGACTCGGCGATCCAGGGTTCAATCTCCAGCGTTTCCGGGTTCTGGTAGGTCAGCTTGTCGGTGATCTGGTTAAGAATGCCGCCGTTCGGGTAAAAACCACCGGCGGGCGGATAAAGATTGGTATGGGACTGCTGTTCGAGATACACCAGTGTTCCGCCGGTTTTCGGCGCTTTCTCGTCGGCCTGTGCCGTGGCGCCATTTCCCAATAATGCTAATGAAATAAACAGACCCATCTGCCGATTATGCGGAGCATCAAATAAACCAAACATGGTTTTTCCTTTATTTATTAAATGATTATTTGAAAATAAGCCAATGACTGGGGCGACAGGCGCACTGCCGTTGAGACACGATACTTTCACAGTGATATTGAAACGACAAAGTATAAGAATGGTAATTGTTATGCGATTTTCATGTAAAAACACGGTGACGCAGATGAACGTCAGTCAGCAGTACAGATGAGAAAAAAGAGGGAGACAGAGCGCGCTGAGGGGGGGCTGGGATGATGATTGTGGTGGCGCTTGCGTCATGGTGTCTTTGCTGTGAAGACTTCATGCTTTAGATCGGGGACAACTATCCTGGTGGGCAACGGATCATTACAATTGGGCAATTCCGCCGATGATAAATAACGTACCCGATAACGCAAATAGGGTGACTGAATGACAGATAACATACCCCAACCTCCTCAAGGCGAGTTGGTTCTTTTTACCAGTGCTGATGGTAAAACCCGCGTCGAGTGTCGTTTTGAGTCAGACACCTTGTGGCTTTCTCAAGCCATGATCGGTGAGTTGTACGGCAAGGCGAAAGCAACCATCAGTGAGCATATAAAAAATATCTTTGCTGAAGGTGAATTGGACGAAAATTCAGTTGTTCGGTTATACCGAACAACTGCGGGAGATGGAAAATCATACAATGTTCAATACTTTAGCCTGAAATTAGTATTGGCGGTTGGTTATCGTGTCCGTTCAATACGTGGTACTCAGTTCCGCCAATGGGCAACTCAAACCTTACAAGAGTATCTGATCAAAGGCTTCGTTATGGATGATGAGCGCCTGAAAAACCCACCCGTCGGCCACTCTGCGGTGCCGGATTACTTTGATGAAATGCTGGAACGCATTCGCGATATCCGAGCCAGTGAGCGACGTGTTTATCTGCGGGTGAAAGAAATCTTTACCATGGCCGCGGATTACGAGCCATCCAATCAAGAGACCAACCGCTTCTTTCAAACCATCCAAAACAAGCTGCACTATGCCTGCACGCATATGACGGCCGCTGAGCTTATCGCCAACCGTGTGGATGCCAGTAAGCCGGATATGGGTCTGACCAGCTACAAAGGCGATGAGGTACGTAGGACTGACGTCACCGTTGCAAAGAACTATCTGCATGAAGACGAAATCAAAGAGCTTAATCGCATCGTCAATATGTGGCTCGACTTTGCCGAAGATCAGGCTCTGCGCCGCAAGCAGGTATTCTTACAGGACTGGGCAGACAAGCTTGACCAGTTCTTAAGTTTTAACGATCGGGATGTTTTAAGTGGTGCTGGGAAAATATCCAAACAAGCGGCAGATGATAAGGCCAAACGGGAGTTTGACCGTTTTGCCCAGCAGCGCCGCCGCTTAAAAGAAGCCGAAGGCGCACAAGCCAATATCGCTGCACTTAAGGCAATACTCAAAAAAGACAGATAGCAGCCATACCACAGCCCTGATCTCGGATGAGGTTAGGGCTAAGTTTTTTTCAGGAGATAAACCCTGTTGTTCGATGAGGGAGTGATAAGCCAGCAAGGACAGCATCTGAACCGATGGTGCTGTCAGGGCGGTGAAAAAATCTCTTTTCTTATCAATAGGTATTCTGAATAGGCCTCGACGATCCTGGCGTATGAGCGATCGTCGGGGCTGGCTTTTCGTACCGTAATACGTTTATGCCGGATCGCGGTCGATGGCGAATGGCGACCAGGCCTGACGTACCGGCATCACCTCAACCCGGTTGATGTTCATGTGATCCGGCAGTGTGGCGATGTAATAAATCTGCCCGGCGATGTCTTCCGCCGTTAGCGGCGTAGTGCCGCGGTAGAGGCGATCGGACGCATCCTGATCGCCCTTGGTGCGCACCAGCGTGAATTCGGTTTCGGCGATGCCGGGCGCCAGGTCGGTCACGCGCACGCCGGTGCCTTGTAAGTCGCAGCGCAGGTTGTAGCTGAACTGTTTCACAAAGGCTTTGGTGGCGCCGTAAACGTGGCTGCCGGGATACGGCCACTGGCCGGCGATGGAGCCGATGTTGATGATGCTGGCGCCTGTACCGGTGCTGATGAGCGTCGGCAACAGCGCATGGGTGACGTTGACCAGCCCTTTGGTATTGGTGTCGATCATGGTGTGCCAGTCGTCCAGTTGCACCGATTGCGCAGGCTGCGGCGACAGCGCCAGCCCGGCGTTGTTCACCAGCGTTTTCACCGCCCGGAAACCGTCCGGCAGGTTGTCGACCACCGCTTGCACCGCGGCGGCGTCGCGCACGTCCAGCGTGGCGATATGCACCGGCACCGTGGAAGACAGCTCATCCGCCAGCGCTTGCAGTCGTTCTGCGCGGCGTCCGGTCAGAATTAATGACCAGCCCGCACGCGCGAAATGATACGCGGTGGCGCGACCGAACCCGGACGTGGCGCCGGTAATAAACACAATATTGCTCATAACGATGGGTTCCTCTCGATGGATGATGTGCGATGGACGGCGTAGGAAGCACTTCCCGCGAATGATCGCCATGGCGGCAGCAGGCCGTTCAGCATGATTTCAACTCTACGAATAAGGCCTGGCGGCTCACAGGGCCAGTTCGCCGGAAAGGATGGGACACATCTGGCTCATTAATCATCGGGAACTGGCTCTATCGCCTGCGACGGTTTTCTTCCTAGTCTCAAACCATGATGTGTTTCACGTTCGTCGGCAGTGTTGCGCCGCCGGGGGCGTGCCGTGGGTATGACGAGGGTAAACAAAATGACGTTGAAACAGGTGCAATCGAACGAAGAAGTCCGCCAACTGGACAGACAATATGTCTTTCATTCCTGGTCGTCGCAGGGGGCGCTAAACCCGATGGTGATCGCCGGCGGCGAGGGGTGCCGGTTGTGGGATTACGAAGGCCGCTCCTATCTGGATTTCAGCAGCCAGTTGGTGAATACCAACATCGGCCATCAGCATCCGAAAGTGGTGGCGGCGATCCGTGAACAGGCCGGGCTGCTGACCACGATTGCGCCCGCCACCGCCAATCTGGCGCGCGGTGAAGCGGCAAAGCGCATTGTGTCCCATGCGCCGCAAGGGCTTAACAAGGTGTTCTTCACCAACGCCGGCGCCGATGCCAACGAAAATGCCATCCGCATGGCGCGTCTGTTCACCGGCAAGGAAAAAGTGCTGTCCGGCTACCGCTCCTACCACGGCAACACCGGCGCGGCGATCGGCGCCACCGGCGACTGGCGCCGCCTGCCGAATGAATACTCTCGCGGTCATGTGCATTTCTTCACGCCTTATCTGTACCGCAGCGAGTTTCATGCGACGACGGAACAGCAGGAGTGCGCGGCGGCGTTGCATCACCTGCGCCGCATTATCGAATGCGAAGGGCCGAATACCATTGCCGCTATTTTGCTGGAAACCATTCCCGGCACGGCCGGTATTCTGGTGCCGCCCGCCGGTTATCTGCAAGGGGTGGAAGCGCTGGCCCGCGAGTTCAATATCATACTGATTATGGATGAGGTAATGGCCGGGTTCGGCCGTACCGGCAGTTGGTTTACCTGCCAGCACTATGGCGTAACGCCGGATTTGATCACCTTCGCCAAAGGGGTGAACTCCGGTTACGTGCCGGCGGGCGGGGTGATTATCTCCGAGCGCATCGCGCACTTTTTTGATGACCGGCTGTTCCCCGGCGGCCTGACCTACTCCGGCCATCCGCTGGCGATGGCGGCCATCGTCGCCACTATCGATGCGATGGAAGAGGAAAAGGTGGTGGAAAATGCCGCGACAATCGGCGACGGCATTCTGGCCGAGGGCCTGAAAAGTATCGGCGAAAAATACGCTATCGTCGGTGATGTGCGTGGCAAAGGGGTGTTCCACGCGCTGGAGCTGGTGAGCGATCCGGCTGCCCGCACGCCGTTGCCCGCCGCCCGCATGGCGGAGCTGAAAAAAGCGTTGTTGGATCGCGGCATGATCGGTTTTATCGCCGAAAACCGCCTGCATGTGGTGCCGCCCTGCATCATCACCGCCGACGAAGCCCGGCAGGGGCTCGCCATTATCGATGAAGCGCTGGCGGAGTTGAGCAACACGCTGGCGTGATAGCCCCTGTGTGAGTTTGTGTCAGTCATAATGCGGTCAGTGGTGACGATGATGCCGAACGCGATACCCGGATGGGGTCGCGTTCGGCGTTTGTTGAAAAGAAACCCGCCTTCGTGTTCGTCGCTTCCTGTCCCGCTCTCTTGCCCCATCGGAAAGCAATTGTGTCGCTAACTGCACCAATCTGGTCATAAAAAAGGATTATATGGCGGGTAAAATGCGCCATTTATCTCATTTGGCTCAAAAAATAAACATTGGCACAGAAATGGCATGGTTAAAGGACGAAACCTAACCATACGGTCAGAAAATTACCTGAGGGAGAACCGTAATGAGCCAGATGGTCTACGTCGACGAACCTTCCGTGGTGGCGTTAAAGCCGGCGTCGGCGCCGCGCCCGGCGATCGTGGTGCGCGACGCCAATGTGATTTACCCGGCGGCGGATCAGCCGGTGCATGCACTGAAAGACATCAACCTGACCATTCGTCAGGGCGAGTTCGTCTCCTTTATCGGGCCGTCCGGCTGCGGAAAAACCACCCTGCTACGTGCTATCGCCGACCTGGAGCCGATCACCACCGGCGAGGTGCTGGTCAATGACATGACGCCGTCCGAGGCGCGGCAGGCCGGGGCTTACGGCTACGTGTTTCAGTCGCCGGTGCTGCTGCCGTGGCGCACGGTGCTGGCCAACGTGATGCTGCCGTTGCAGATTCAGGGCGTGCCGCCCGGCCGTTGTGATGAAATCGCCCGTGAGCAGTTGGCGCGCGTCGGCTTGAAAGGGTTTGAGAAAAAGTACCCGTGGCAGTTGTCCGGCGGGATGCAACAGCGGGTGTCGATCGCCCGTGCGCTGGGTTTCGAGCCGAAAATCCTGATGATGGATGAGCCTTTCGGCGCACTTGATGAATTGACCCGCGACAACCTCAACCAGCAATTGCAGCAGCTATGGTTCAGCGAAAAACGCACCATGGCGTTCGTCACTCACTCGATTTCGGAAGCGGTCTATCTCTCCACCCGCATCGTCATCATGACGCCGCGTCCGGGGCGGATTGTAAAAATCATCGAATCGCCGCTGCCTGACGAGCGCGATTTGTCGCTGCGGGATACGCCGGAGTTCATCCGGCTGGCACAGGAAGTCAGGGAGGCGCTGGTGGAGGGGCATCATGAACACTGAGTTGATCAGGCGTCATGCATTGCCGGTCGGCGTGGTGCTGCTGGCGGCGTTGCTGGGTTGGTACCTGCTGGCCGTCGGCCTCAATGCCGCCGGCGCGATAGAGCGCACGCTGGCGCCGAAGGGGAACTGGGGCTGGCGCGAGCTGGTGGCGACCACCTTGTCGATGCCGCGCCCGGTGCTGCCGGCGCCGCACCAGATCCTGCTGGATATCTGGAACAGCCTGACCCAGTGGCCGGTCACGTCGCCGCGTAATTTGCTGTTGCACACCTGGGTGACGGCCAGCGCTGCGCTGACCGGTTTTTTCATGGGGCTGGCGTTGGGGCTGGGGCTGGCGGTGTGTATCGTCCATTCCCGCACGCTGGATAAGGCGCTGCTGCCGTGGATTGTCGCCTCGCAGACCGTACCGGTGCTGGCGATAGCGCCCATCGTACTGGTGATCCTCGGCAGTCTGGGGATTACCGGCATGTTGCCGAAAGCTACCATCGCCATGTACCTGTGTTTCTTTCCCGTCACCATCGCCACTGTGCAGGGGCTGCGTGCGCCGCAGAAACTGGAAATGGAGCTGGTGCATACCTATGCCGCCAGTCGTATCGATACGTTTTGGCTGGTGCGGTTGCCGTCTTCGCTGCCGTACCTGTTTCCGGCGTTCCGGGTGGCGATCGCCAGCGGGCTGGTGGGCACCATGGTGGCGGAATTGCCGACCGGGGCACAGGCTGGATTGGGTTCCCGTCTGCTGACCGGCTCCTATTACGGCAACACGGTACAGATTTGGTCGGCGCTGGTGATGGCGTCGTTACTCGGGCTGGGGTTGACCGCGCTGGTCAGCCTGACGGAGCGGCTGGTGATGCGCCAGCGCAAGGGGGCTTGAATGATAAAAACCAGACCGATTCCCGGCGTGGTGCTGCTGATCGCGGCGCTACTGTCCCTGGTGCTGGCAGGGATTCAGGCGTTCAGCCACGACGCGCCGTCGTGGGCCGCGTTGGCGGCGGACGCCGTTCTGCTGGCCGCTTGCTTTACCGCGATGTCGCCGACGATGGCGGTGTGGCGCTGGCTGACGTTGATGGCGTTGTTGGCGATCGGCGCGGTGGTGCTTGCCTCCCTGACCGATGAAGGGCTGGATGGCGCGACGCTGACAGCGCTGGCGCTGCTGGCCGGCGTCAGCGTGCAGGGGCTGGCGCGGCTGGCGGGGCGGCATTTGCCGGAAGGCGCGGTAGCGCTGTTGTTCGGCGTCTGGGTGCTCTATTTCTGGCAACTGCTGGTGACGTGGTTCGCCATTCCGCAGGTACTGTTGCCGACGCCGCTGGACATTCTGCAGGCACTGTTCGGCAGCGCATCGTTACTGGCGGGCGATGTGGTGCAGACGGTATTGAAATCCGTGCTGGCGGGCTACCTGCTCGGCAGCGGGTTGGGGATCGCGGTGGCGATGCTGATCGACCGTTTGCCGTTTTTGCAGCGCGGATTATTGCCGCTGGCGAACCTGACCAGCACCATTCCGTTGGTGGGCGTGGCGCCGATTGCGGTGATGTGGTTCGGCTTTGACTGGCCGTCCAAAGCGGCGGTGATCGTCCTGGTCACATTCTTTCCGGCGTTGGTCAGTACGCTGGCCGGGCTGCGGGCCAGCGGCAAGCTGGAGCGGGAGTTGATGTACTGCTACGCCGCCAGCCCGCGCCGCACGTTGTGGGCGTTGCGGCTGCCCGCCGCGCTACCGTTCATCTTCAGCGCACTCAAGGTCAACGCCACGCTGGCGCTGATCAGTGCGATTGTGGCGGAGTTTTTCGGCTCGCCTACCGCCGGGCTCGGTTTTCGTATCTCCACCGAAGCGGCGCGGATGCATATGTCGATCGTCTGGGCGGCGATCGTGGTCGCTTCGGCAATCGGCTCGCTGGTTTACGCCCTGCTGGTGCGTCTGGAGCGTAAGGTCAATTTCTGGCACCCCTCGGTTCGGGGCGTGTCTTAAACGGCGTCATCCATGTGGTATGACGTTGTTCAGCAAGGAAAAACAAGGGATAACCGAAAGCCGGCCGGGCCGGCGTCGAGGGAGCGCCCTGATAACAGGCAGCATGTTGGTTGTGTTCACTTAACCCGAGGAGTATCAGATGACAAAACGTTCCGTGTTTCGCCAGGGAGCGCTGCTGGCGGCCCTGTCCCTGACCTTTGCCTTGCAGGCGCAGGCCGCTGAAAAGGTCACGCTGCAACTGAAATGGGTGCCGCAGGCCCAGTTCGCCGGCTATTACGTGGCGCAGGAGAAAGGGTTCTACAAACAGGAAGGACTGGACGTCACCATCAAACCCGGCGGCACCGATATTTCCCCGGTACAGGTGATCGCCGGCAAGTCGGCGGACGTGATCGTCAACTGGATGCCGGACGCGCTGGCCGCGCGGGAGGCCGGCGTCCCGCTGGTGAACATCGCTCAGGTATTTGACCGCTCCGGTATGATGCTGACCTGTAAGAAATCCAGCGGCGTGGCGGCGCCCGCCGATCTGAAAGGTAAAACGCTGGGAGTCTGGTTCGGCGGCAACGAGTATCCGTTCTTCAACTGGATGAATAAGCTGGGCTACAAACCGGATGTGGACATCAAGGTGTTGAAACAGGGCTTCAACGTCGATCCGCTGTTGCAGAATCAGGCCGCCTGTATCTCCACCATGAACTACAACGAATACTGGCAGCTGATCGATGCCGGGGTGAAAAAAGATGACCTGATCACCTTCGCCTATGAGGATCAGGGGGTTTCCACGCTGGAAGACGGCTTGTATGTGCTGGGGCCGAACCTGAAAGACCCGGCGTTCGTCGCCAAGATGGCGAAATTCCTGAAAGCCTCCTTCAAGGGGTGGAACTATGCGGTCAACCATCCTGATGAGGCGGCGAAGATCGTGGTGGCGGAGGATGCCTCCGGCGCCGCCACCCAGGACGTTCAGCAGCGTCAGATGGAAAATGTGGCTAAACTGATCACCCATGCCAATACGCCGAAGGTGGGGTATCTGGATCCGGCGGCCTACCGTCGCACCATCGACGTGCTGCTGAAGAGCGGCGGCAGCAATCCGGTCATCAAAAAAGACCCGGGGGATGCCGCCATGAGTCATGTGGTGTGGGACGCGGCCATGAAATAAGCGCCTCAGCCAGGGACGGCGCCTAATGAGGTGAGCAATCTGATGCGGGTACGGGATATGCAGGATGAGGGAATAGTTGCCGCGCAAAGCGGGCGTTTGTTGCCGGAGAGCGCGGATGAAGGGGAAAAGGGACGAATCCGGCAGGATAACGAAGCCATCATCCTGTTGGCGGCGGAGCGGGTATTCGCCCGCTTCGGTTTTCGGGGCGCGACCATGGCGCTGATTGCCGAAGAAGCCGGGCTCCCCAAGGCCAACCTGCATTATTATTTCGGCAATAAACAGACGCTGTACCTCACGGTGCTCGACAGCATTCTGCACGATTGGCTGTCGCCGCTGGACGACCTGCACCCGCAGGCCGATCCGAAAACCGCGATCGAAGCCTATGTGCGTCAGAAGATCCATTTCAGCTTTGCCCGCCCGGACGCTTCCCGCCTGTTCGCCAACGAGATTCTGCAAGGGGCGCCGATGGTGCATCACCTGTTGCAGACGGAGTTGCGGCGGCTGGTGGTGGAAAAGGCGGCGGTGCTGGATGGCTGGATCGCCGCCGATCGTCTGCAACCGCTGGATACCACCCATTTCTTTTTCAGCGTTTGGTCGATGACCCAGACCTACGCGGATTTCGACATTCAAATCGCTGCGGTGCTGGGCGATGATTCCCACAGCGACGCCGCCGAGGCGCGCGCCACCCGCCATGTGCTGAACAGTGTGTTTCGGATGTGCGGGCTGTAAGCGGTGTTTCCCGAGGCGGGCAATAACTAACGGAGAGCGGTATGAAAGCGCGTTCAGTTCGGTTGCTGGCCTGCCGTCAGCCGGGGATTGAGGCGGTGGAGGCGGATACGGACTTTTCGTTCGGCCGCCATACGCACGACCAGTTCGGTATCGGCCTGATGGTACGGGGCGCTCAGAAATCCCTGAGCGGACGCGGGCGGGTTGAATCCGTCGCCGGGGATATCATTACGGTGAATCCCGGTGAAATTCATGACGGCATGCCCATCGACGGCGCCAGAGCCTGGCGGATGCTGTATATCCAGCCGGAGGTGGTCGAACGCTGTTTTGCCGAGATCTCCGACGGCCGTTCCCGCAGCGGCGAATTTTCCCACCCGGTATTCACCGATCGGCGGCTGGCCGTGTGTTTTCGTCGGCTGTACCTGTCCGCCACCCAGCAAGAGACGCAGGATGGCGCGCTTGCCGTCCAGGAGAGGCTGCTGATGCTGGCATCGGCGTTAGCGGCGATTCCCCGTCGTCAGCAGGTGTTTCCCCACCGCGGCATTCTGCTTGCCCGCGACATGATCGATGATGACCCGTCAAGCCCGAAGACGCTGGCTGAACTGGCCGGCGAGGCCGGTCTGAATCAGTTTCAGTTTTTGCGCGGCTTTAGCCGCCTGACCGGGCTGACGCCCCACGCCTACCGGGTTCAGCGCCGTGTGCTGATGGCGCGGGCGCTGATCGGACGCGGGACGCCGCTGGCCGAGGCCGCCTTGTGTAGCGGTTTTGCGGATCAGAGCCATATGACCCGGCTGTTCGTGCGGAGTTTCGGTTATACCCCTGGTCAGCTGGCGCTGGCGTCATCCCACTGAAGGTTCAATTTCATTCAAGACAGCAGGGGCTCCCGTTTTCCAGAATCGAACGATGGCTGGATGCAAGGGGAGGTACTGATGTCGTTTATTTCTGTTTGTTGGTTTGGCACGCATGCGTCGTTGTCGCATCGAGTGGTCGGCGTATTAAGGATGCGTCACGGCCTGCCTGACGGCGCGGGCACAGCGCGCCGCAGCGGGGTGCCGGTATGGTGAGCCTGGATTTTCTGGCGATTTCACTGCTGGTGGTGATTTCGCCCGGTACGGGAACGCTGATTACGCTGACCGCCGGGCTGCAATATGGCATGCGGGGCGCTTGGGTGGCTGCGGCCGGCTGCACGCTCGGCGTGTTGCCGCATATGCTGGCCGTGGTGACGGGGCTGGCCGCGTTGTATCAGGCCAGTGCGCTGGTGTTTGATGGGGTGAAGTTCGCCGGCGTGGGGTATCTCCTGTTCATGAGTTGGCAGGCGCTGCGGGACAAAACGCCCCTGACGCTGGACGCTGACAGCGAGTTTTCCGGGAAAATGCTGGTTTACCATGCGGTTACGGCCAACCTGTTGAATCCCAAACTGACCGTTTTCTTTCTGGCTTTTCTACCGCAGTTCGTCAGCGAACACGACCGGCAACCAGTACGAACCATGCTGCTGCTCTCGGCCATTTTCGCGGGGATCACGTTTTGGGTCTTTGTCGGCTATGGCGCCATGGCGGTGCGGTTTAGACGGCATGTCGTCATGAATCCCCGCGTGTTTACCGCGATCCGCTGGCTGGTCGCCGCCGCGTTTACCGGGCTTGCCGTCAAGCTGGCGGTCATGACTCGGTGAACGATGGGCGCGTTTTGGGTCAGCGGAAATCGAACTGCTCGAAATGCAGCGCGGAGCGGCCGAGGCGGCGTTGCAAATAGCGCCGCATGCCGGCTGGCCCACAGAACCAGACGCCAGCGCAGTCGTCGGTCGGGATGCGCTGCGGATCCAGCAGCCCGTCCCGGTCGCGGACGATAATGTTCAGGTTGACCCCGGTTTCGCCCGCCAGGTGTTCCAGTGTCTCCCGGTGGATCAGGTCGGTTTCGCTGTTGACGCAATAGAACAGCGTCGTATTCGCTTGTTTAGCCCGGCTGTCGTGCAGATGGTATAGCCATGACAAAAATGGCGTGATACCGATGCCGCCGGCGACCCAGTAGGTTGGTTTATCCGGATGCGCCGGCAGGATGAAATCGCCGTAGGGGCCTTCCACCACCACGTTTTTTCCTATCAGATCGTGCGCGTCAACCAGCGATGCCGTGTAATCCCCCAGTGCTTTGATGGTGATGGTCAATGTCTGGTGATTCGCATCGTACCGGCTGATCGTGAACGGATGCTTACCTTCTTTCGGGTCGGTAGTCAGAAAGATAAATTTGCCGGGTTGATAATGACGGCTAAATGACGCCGGAATATTGATGGTTAATTCTAGCGTTGAATCATTTAATTTATTCGTCGCAGTGATTTTGCCTGGGAAATTATTTCTTTTGCCGATTTGCCCTGCCAGTGAATAAAGCGCAATGGCTGCGGAAATAACGCATAACACCATAATGGCAATACCGAAAGCCGTCCAGCGCATATCGTTATTAATCATATAAAAGGAATGAATCATCCCCAGCAGTGCGATAATTGCGCCAATTTTGTGAATAATGCGGAAGTGTTTATAGGAAATCCATTTAATCAGGCTGACGGCAATGAATATTGTCATGCCATAAAAGGCAATTTCCCCGAATTCATCCATGACCTTGCGCCAGGGATCAAAGGGATGTGGCTGATGGCGGCCTGATGTCACCCATTCCAGCGCGGCGGCGATTTTCGGCAGTTTGGCGAATAACCAGTGCAGCAAAGTGGCGACGCCGGCGCCGATCCCCAGGTATTTGTGCTGGAGATACATTTTGTCCATGCCACCCAGCCGTTTTTCCAGAAATGAGGGGTGGAGCGCCATGAGCAGCAACCCGGCGATGCACAATACCGCAATAAAACCAGTAAGCTGCAACAACATATCGCGCCAATAAAAAAAAGCGGCCAGGGTAGTGACCTCCGGCAGACTCAACGCCCAGATGGTAAGACAGACCAAAAATGACACGGTAATTAACTTCATGATAAAGAACCTCTGAATTTAATAAGATGGTTTTTATTTTTTGGGCGAAACGAAAAGGAATAAATAAATCAATTCGCAACGAGAAAGTAACACTTTGTAATAAATATAGTGGCGGAGGAGGGGGAAGGCTATAGTCAGTCCGGTAAAGTTATGTATTTCATTATCATATCGATGATGTGATTATTTTAATTTGTAACATTATGAAGAATAAAAAAGAATTGTGCAGAATTCTTCATATTTTACGCATAATGATGGGGGGGTAAATAATAATGACTCGTAGAGTCTATCTCAGTAGGTGTTATTCGCATAACCGGTGTGGACTCGAATAACACAGATAAACCGGAACGTACACGAAATACGAGAAGATATCGGGCCCTGCTTGGCCCAAATGACCGGTGAAATAACCCTAATGGAATAGATTTTTATTCTATTTCTCTAAAAAAATATATGCCTTAAATAAGGGAGAGCAGGAAGACCGCAGGTCTACCAATCCCGATGCGTTTATTCCCGTGAGTGATGCGGATGAGTGATGCATCTGCCGGGCGCGGCGTTGAACGCCGCCCGTTGCAGCCCCAAGGGGCGTGGCTCTGGGATGGGCCGAATCATAACGCCAGCGCAACGGGAAAAGGGGATATGCCCTCCGTGTCTCCCCCTCACCATGCGGGCGGTTGAACCCCGGCATATGTGTTGACTCAGGCATTCGGGGCTTTAGTTCAGGAGTCACGATCATTTGCCATGTTGGGGCATGCCTGCGACCGGACGCAAAGCACAAAAATGGCGCAACCGGCGGTGAAAGTGGCTGGTTTTGCACTCCATTCGGTCAAAATTTGTTCTTATGTTTCCCGCAAATTTCTGTTAATCGCCTGTTTTTCATGCATTTCACGATGTCTGAAAAAATGGCACAACAATCGCATTGTTTCTCCTGAAAACTTAACCAAACGGTCAGGATTTTGATTGGACGATCAGATGACATCCGACGTCGGCCATTCCTGTTCAGGAGAAGCACCATGAGCATTCGACAGCAACGCAGTATTGGCGATATTCCCCGGCAGATGGCGTGCGCGGGTCGCCGTTATCCCGATGTTTCTTTTCGTGTGGAGGTGGTGCGATGACAACCCCCCTCTCTGCCGGCATTGATGCGCCGGGTATTCTCTCCGCTCGTCTCGACCCGGCGGACTACGCCGGTAATTTCAGCGACAGCTGCCCGCCGCTGACAGCAATGCAGGCGGTGATCGAGGCCGAACGCTGCTACTACTGTTTCGACGCCCCCTGCACCCGCGCCTGCCCGGCGGATATCGATGTCCCGAGCTTTATTCACCGTATCGCACAGGACAATGCGCGCGGCGCGGCGGAGGTGATTTTGCAGGCCAATGTGCTGGGCGGGATGTGCTCCCGCGTGTGCCCGACGGAGACCCTGTGCGAACAGGCCTGTGTGCGTAATGCGCAGGACGGCAACCCGGTAAAAATAGGATTGCTGCAACGCCACGCGACCGATCGCTATCTGGCTAACCCCGGCAACCCGTTGTTTGTGCGGGCGCCGGACAGCGGAAAAACCGTTGCGGTAGTCGGCGCAGGCCCGGCCGGGTTGACGGTCGCGCACCGGTTGGCGGTGTGCGGCCACCAAGTGGTGGTGTTCGACGCCCGGCCCAAACCCGGCGGCCTCAATGAATATGGACTGGCGGCATACAAAACCACCGAGGATTTCGCCCAGAAGGAGATCGCCTGGCTGTTGTCGATCGGCGGCATTGCGTTGCGCCTCGGCCAGCAGTTAGGGCGGGATTTTACGCTGGATGCGCTGCGGGAAGCGTATGACGCGGTGTTTCTTGGTATGGGGCTTGCTGGCGTTAATGCGCTGGGGATCGACGAACCGCCGCTGGCCGGTGTGCGAGAGGCGGTGGATTTTATCGCCGCATTGCGGCAGGCCGAGGATCTGAGCCAGGTGGCGGTCGGTCGCCAGGTGGTGGTGATCGGCGGTGGTATGACGGCGGTGGATGCGGCGGTGCAGGCGAAAAAACTGGGTGCGCGCGAGGTCACGATGGTCTATCGCCGTGGCGAGACGGCGATGAAAGCCTCAGCGCATGAACAGCAGTGGGCAAAACAGAACGGTGTGGTCATCCGGCATTGGGCGGCGCCGCAGGCGCTGCATGGCGCAGACGGCAAGGTGACAGGCGTGACTTTCCAGGTGATGCAACCGCAGGACGGCGCGCTGACGGCCAGCGGGGAAACCTTCACGCTGGCGGCGGATATGGTGCTCAAAGCGATCGGCCAATGCTACGAGCCGCAACCCGCCGGCGCGGCGCTGGCGTTGAAGAGCGGGCGTATTGCGGTGGATGAACAGGGCCGCACCTCGCTGCCCGGCGTCTGGGCGGGCGGCGACTGCTGCGCCGACGGGCTGGATTTGACCGTGGATGCGGTGCGTCAGGGCAAGCTGGCCGCCAAATCCATCGAGTTGGCGTTGAAAGTCACCGGTCTGGTGGCGGCTAACGATACCTCTTCACTGACTCGTCAGGAGCGTTCCCATGGCTGATTTGAGCACCGAATTTCTGGGTATTAAGAGCCCTAACCCGTTCTGGCTGGCGTCCGCGCCGCCGACGGACAAGGAATACAACGTGGTGCGGGCGTTTGAAGCGGGCTGGGGCGGCGTGGTTTGGAAAACGCTGGGGCTGGATCCGCATGTGGTCAACGTCAGCGGCCCGCGCTACAGCACGCTTCTGGGCGCCGATCGCCGGGTATTGGGGCTCAATAACATCGAGCTGATTACCGACCGGCCGCTGCACGTCAATCTGGAAGAAATCGCCCGGGTTAAACGCAACTGGCCGGATCGCGCCATGATTGTGTCGATCATGGTGCCCTGCGAGGAAGAAGCGTGGAAAGCCATTCTGCCGCTGGTGGAAGAGACCGGCGCCGACGGCATTGAGCTGAACTTCGGCTGTCCGCACGGTATGAGCGAGCGCGGCATGGGGGCGGCGGTGGGGCAGGTGCCGGAATACATCGAAAGAGTGACCCGCTGGTGCAAGCAGTATTGCAGCCTGCCGGTGATCGTCAAGCTGACGCCGAACATCACCGACATCCGTTATCCGGCGCGGGCGGCGAAACGCGGCGGCGCGGACGCGGTATCGCTGATCAACACCATCAACTCGGTGATGGGGGTTGACCTTGACCAGATGCTGATGACGCCGCACACCGGCGGCAAAGGCTCCCACGGCGGTTACTGCGGCCCGGCGGTGAAACCGATCGCGCTCAATATGGTGTCGGAAATCGCCCGCGACCCGGACACGTTCGGCCTGCCGATTTCCGGTATCGGCGGCATTTCCACCTGGCGCGACGCGGCGGAGTTCATCGCGCTGGGTTGCGGCACGGTACAGGTGTGCACCGCGGTGATGGTGCAGGGTTTCCCGATTGTGCGCGACATGATTAGCGGGCTGTCCAACTTTATGGACGAACGCGGCTACCGCTCCATCGAAGCGTTTCGCGGCCGTGCGGTCAGTAGCGTCACCGACTGGCGTTACCTCAATCTGAACCATATCGACAAGGCGGTGATCGACCAGTCGCTGTGTATCAAGTGCGGGCGTTGCCATTTGGCCTGCGAAGACACCTCCCATCAGGCGATCACCCGTCAGAAAAACGGTGAGCGTCATTTTGAAGTGAAAGAAGAGGATTGCGTCGGCTGCAACCTGTGCGTCTCCATCTGCCCGGTGGAAAACTGCATCTCAATGCGCAGCCTGCAACCCGGCGAGGTGGATCTGCGTACCGGCAAGACGGTGAGCGCCGACTACGCCAATTGGACTACCCACCCGAATAACCCGATGGCAACCACGGCAGGCGTGGCCTGAGCACCGCGTGTGGTCAGCACTCTGTGCAATGAGGAGCAATGATGAGCAAATTGTTGATTAAGGGCGGCACGGTGGTGAATGCCGATCGTCAATTCCGTGCCGATGTGTTGTGCGTCGACGGCGTGATTGCGGCGGTGGGCGATATCCCGGCCTCGGACATCGCCGGCGCGGAGGTGGTGGACGCCGGCGGGCTGTACGTGATGCCGGGCGGCATCGACCCGCACACCCATATGAATTTTCCGTTTATGGGCACCACCACGGTGGACGATTTCTACAGCGGCACCGCCGCGGCGCTGGCGGGCGGCACCACCACCATCATCGATTTTGTCATTCCCAATCCGCAGCAACCGCTGATGGAGGCGTATCACACCTGGCGCGGCTGGGCGGAAAAGGCGGCCTCGGATTACAGCTTCCACGTCGCCATTACCTGGTGGGACGACAGCGTGCGGCGTGACATGGGCACGCTGGTGCAGGAAGAAGGGGTCAACAGCTTCAAACACTTTATGGCGTACAAGAACGCCATCATGTGCGACGACGAAACGCTGATGAACAGTTTCCGCCGCTCGCTGGAGCTGGGCGCGATGCCGACGGTGCACGCCGAAAACGGTGAGATGGTTTACCTGCTGCAACAGGAATTGCTCAAGCAGGGTATTACCGGGCCGGAGGGGCACCCATTGTCGCGTCCGCCGGAGGTGGAGGGCGAGGCGGCCAACCGCGCCATCACCATCGCCAGCATCATGGGGGTACCGATCTATGTGGTGCATGTTTCCTGCATCGAGTCGGCAGAGGCGATTGCCCGTGCCAGAGCGCGTGGGCAGCGGGTGTACGGCGAAGTGTTGGCCGGGCATTTGGTGCTCGACGATAGCGTCTACCGCGATGCGGACGCCGCCCGCGCCGCCGCCTACGTCATGAGCCCGCCGTTTCGGCCGAAAGCGCATCAGGACGCGCTGTGGCGCGGGTTGCAGTCCGGGCAGTTGCACACCACCGCGACCGATCACTGTACGTTCTGCGCCAGCCAGAAGGCGGCCGGCCTGGATAATTTCACCAAAATTCCCAACGGTTGCGGCGGCGTCGAAGAGCGCATGGCGGTGATCTGGGATGCGGGCGTCAACAGCGGCCGTCTGACGCCGAGCGAGTTTGTCGCTATCACCTCCGCCAATACCGCGCGGCTGTTCAATATCTATCCGCGCAAAGGCAGCGTATCCGTTGGGGCCGATGCGGATCTGGCGTTATGGGATCCGGCGGGCAGTAAGACGCTGTCGGCCAAAACCCATCATTCTCGTAATGATTTCAATGCGTTTGAAGGCCGTACCGTCAAGGGCATTCCGGCATTTACCGTCAGTCAGGGCGTGGTGGTGTACGCCAACGGCGATCTGCGCGCCCGTGAAGGGGCGGGACGCTATATCAAACGTCCGGCATTTGGGCCGGATTTCAGCGCTGCGGCGCAATGGGAACGTCAGCGGGCGCCGCAGGCGGTGACGCGCTAACGCGAGAGGCCGTCTCCGTCCGGTTGCGGGCGGGGCCGCCATCGTTCAGACAGGGTTTGATTTCACGGTGAGGAAAGAGCAATGACGAGCGATGTACTGACCGCCGCCCAGTGCGGCATCGATACGACCGACCTGCGGGTGGATGGCGACCGGCTGTGGCAGTCGCTGATGGATTTGGCGGTTATCGGCGCCACGCCGAAGGGCGGTGTGTGCCGACTGACGTTGACCGATCTGGATCGGCAAGGGCGCGATTTGGTCGTGGGATGGGGCAACGCCGCCGGGCTATCGGTGGACGTCGATCAGATCGGCAATGTGTTTATGCGCCGTGCCGGGCGCAACAACGCGCTGCCGCCGATTGTCGCCGGCAGCCATATCGACACCCAGCCCACCGGCGGCAAGTTCGATGGTAATTTTGGCGTGTTGGCGGCGCTGGAGGTGATCCGTACCCTCAACGACAGCGGTATTGAAACCGAAGCGCCGGTGGAAATGGTGTTCTGGACCAATGAAGAAGGCTCGCGTTTTGTGCCGGTGATGATGGGTTCCGGGGTGTTCGCCGGGGTTTTCTCGCTGGAGCACGCTTACGCCGCGGTAGATATCGACGGCAAGACGGTAAAGGATGAACTGACGAAGATCGGTTATGCCGGGCCGCAAACGCCGGGCGATCGCCCGATCGGCGCCTATTTTGAAGCGCATATCGAGCAGGGGCCGATCCTGGAGGATGAAGACGTCACGATCGGCGTGGTGCAGGCGGTGCTGGGCATCCGCTGGTATGACTGCGTGGTGACGGGGCAGGAGTCGCACGCCGGCCCGACGCCGATGGCGCTGCGTAAGGATGCGTTGCAGGTGTCCACCCGCATCATGCAGGAAGTGGTGGCGATCGCCGGGCGCTTTGCACCGCATGGCCGCGGGACGGTGGGGATGGTGCAAGTGCATCCCAACAGCCGCAATGTGGTGCCGGGCAGCGTGAAGTTCTCCGTCGATTTTCGCAATATCAACGATGCGCTGGTCGACGAGATGGACGCCGCGCTCAAAGCCTTTATCAGCCAACTGGCGCAGGAAACCGGCCTCGGCATCGAACTGACCCAGGTGTCGCACTACCCGGCGGCGCCGTTCCATCCGGAGTGCAAAGATGCGGTACGCAATGCGGCGCAGCGGCTGGGGTATTCCCACCGGGATATCGTGTCCGGCGCGGGGCACGACGCGGTGTATATGAGCATGCTGGCGCCCACCGGTATGATTTTTATCCCCTGCAAGGACGGCATCAGCCACAACGAGATTGAGTATGCTGCGCCGGAACATGTGACGGCAGGCGCCAATGTGTTGTTGCATGCGATGCTGGAAAAAGCGGGCGTGGTGGGGCGGCGCTGAGCCCGGCCCCCTCTGAATGTGGATCGTCAAAACCCACGACGCCGTTCCTGCCTGCCGGGGACGGCGTTGGTTTTAGTTGCCATGCTTAAACCGGTTGGCGCGGGTCATGACCCAGCCCGTCAGGTTATCTGTGCGCGGTTTGCTTGTGTCCAAACCGGCGGCGTCGATGAGCCGGTGCTTCGTTACTGTAACGGCGAGGCGGGCAGCGCGCCCAGCAGCGTCTCTTCCACCTTTTCAATCATTGCTATATCAAACCCGGCCATGTCGGCGCGAAACGCATCGCTGGACATATAAGCGGCGCCCAGCGCCGGCACATCCGCATTTTCCGGATAGCTGACAAGTGCAATGACCTGACGTTCATGCGCCAGCGGTTGAAACACGCCGTGCGTCTGGATGTGAAACGCTTTCAGGCTCGTGATATGGGCATACCAGATTTCCGCATACTGCGCGGCGGCTTCCGGTGTTTTCAGGGTGTAAGTTCGCAGTTGGAATACTCGCATGGTCGTGCCTCCGTGATGGGTGATGGGTGATGGGTGATGGGATCTGATTATTCAGGCGACAGGATGCGTCGATGAAGCGATTTGAGCTCCCCGTCGACCATGGCGCTAAAAAAACGCACGTATTGCGACAGCAGGCTCCGGTTTTAGGCGGATGGTTTTCAATATGTATCGATAATGTCAATGAAATGAGATGTTTTTGGGTGAAAGGTGATGTGCGTCGGGGTTTGCCGCCAGGCGGGCTTGCATATTATTTGATCTCACGCTGTTTGCCGGCAGGGTTGGCCGCCGGCAAGAAAACTCAAGGAACAACATCAGGTAACTGAAAGCGAGGTGTTATGAAAGCGTTAAGATGGCACGGTCAGAAAGACATTCGTATCGATGACGTTGCAGAAGCTCAGGCAGGGCCGGGACGGGTCAAAATCAAGGTGAAATGGTGCGGTATCTGCGGCACCGATCTGCACGAATACCTTGCCGGGCCGATCTTTATCCCGGTCGAACACCCCCATCCGCTGACCGGTGAAAAAGCGCCCGTGACGCTGGGCCATGAGTTCTGCGGCGAAATCGTGGAAGTCGGCGCCGGTGTCAGCGATTATCACGTCGGGGATCGGGTGACGGTCGAGCCGATTCTGTTCGATCCCAACTCCAAAGCCAGCCGTCAGGGGCTTTACAATCTGTGCGACAAAATGGGCTTTTACGGTCTGGCTGGGATGGGCGGCGGTTTTTCCGAGTATGCGTCGGTGCCGGCATCCATCATTCATCGTCTGCCCGATTCGGTGAGCTATGAGCAAGGCGCGCTCACCGAGCCTGCGGCGGTTGCGGTACATGCGGTGCGGGAAAGCCGTTTCCAGATGGGCGACAAGGCCGCCGTGTTTGGCGCCGGGCCGATCGGATTGCTGGTTGTCGAAGCGCTTAAGGCTGCCGGCGCGCAGGAGATCTATGTCGTCGAGCTGTCGCCGCAGCGCCGGGAAAAGGCGGCCTCGTTGGGCGCCATCGTTATCGACCCTTCCGCGACGGATGCGGTACAGGAGATTGTGGCGCGTACCGACGGCGGCGTCGATGTGGCCTATGAAGTGACCGGCGTGGCGCCGGTATTGCAGCAGAGTATCGACTGCGTGCGTATTCAGGGCGAAACCATGATCGTCAGCGTGTGGGAAAAGGCTGCGCCGATTTACCCCAACCAGATACTGTTTAAAGAACGGCATGTGACGGGGATTATCGGTTATCGCAATGTGTTCCCGGCTACGCTGGCGCTGATGGAAAAAGGTTATTTCAAACCGAAAGACTTCGTGACGCGCCAGATCGCGCTCGACGATGTGATTGAGCAGGGGTTCAACACGTTGATTGCCGATAAGTCCCAGGTGAAGATTCTGGTCTCCCCCGAGAAGTGAGGTAGAGGCAGGCCGTCATGCGGCCTTGTTTTTTAGGTGTTGCCAGCCCCTCGTCATGAGGGGCTGCGTTTATCCGGCGTTCGCCACTGGCTGGCTGCGTCGGTTGTGTCGTCAGCGTTTTTCCTGCCACGCTCGCTCGATTTCTTCCGCCAGAATGCCGACGCCCCGTTCGATTTTTTCCGGTTCCGGCACATAGTTCATGCGCAGGCACTGGTGGGCGTGATCCCATTCCTGCGCCAGGCCGGGGAAAAAGTAATGGCCGGGCACCATCAGTACGCCGCGTTTTTTCAGTCGCTGGTACAGCTCTTCGGTGGTGATCGGCAGGTCGCGCAGCCACAACCACAGGAAAATCGCGCCTTCGGGTTTATGGATCAGACAGCGTTCCGGCGACAGATAGCGGCGGATGATGGCGATAGTCTGTGCGACGCGCTGGCGGTAGAACGGGCGCACCACCTGTTCCGACAGGCGTAGCAGATCGCCGCGACGGATCATCTCAAGGGCAATGGCCGGGCCGATAGAGCCGGGCGCCAGGCTGATGATGCCGTTCATGTTGCCGAGCGCTGCGATCACCGGTTCCGCGGCAATCACAATGCCGCAGCGTGAGCCGGGCAACCCCAGTTTGGACAGGCTCATGCACAGAATGATGTTGGGGTTCCACAACGGTGTGGCGTCGCTGAAGATAATACCGGGAAACGGCACGCCGTAGGCGTTGTCGATCACCAGCGGGATCTGGTGCTGGCGCGCCAGCGCATCCAGATGCTGCACTTCGTCGTCGGTCAGCACGTTGCCGGTGGGATTGGTGGGACGCGAGACGCAGATCATGCCGATGTCATCGGTAATGTTCAGTTGTTCAAAATCAACGTGGTATTTGAATTGCCCTTCCGGCAGCAGTTCAATCTGCGGGCGCAGCGAGACGAACATGTCTTCATCCACCCCGGAATCGGCGTAACCGATATATTCCGGCGCCAGCGGGAACAACACCCGGCGCAGTTTGCCGTCATCGGTACGCCCGGCGAACAGGTTGCACAGATAGAAAAAAGCGCTCTGGCTGCCATTGGTCAGCGCGATGTTCTGCGGGCCGATATCCCACCCCTGCTGCTGATGCAGCATTTCCGCCAGCGCGGACAACAGCGCGTCTTTACCCTGTGGGCCGTCGTAATTGCACAGCGCTTCCGTTAATTTTCCTTCTGCCAGCAAATCGCCGCACAGCTGCTGAAAATACATATCCATCTCTGGAATATGGGCCGGGTTGCCGCCGCCCAGCATAATGGCGCCGGGTGTGCGCAGGCCGTCGTTCAGATCCGCCATCAGCTGGGTGATGCCGGAATGGCGGGTAAATTTGTTGCCGAAACGGGAGAAATTCATATGTTGTGAGTCATCGTCGATCGCAGGTAAGGCGCAACCTTAGCGCGGGCCCGAATACGGCGCAATCGGAACCGCCGGGACGGTCGATTTTTTACGGCCGATGCCGAATGGCACGCTGGCGCAGCATAAGCTGAAAGGTGTTCAGCTTACGCTGCGCGTTAACACCACCGCGGTCGCGCTGCGGCTGAAGTTCGTCAGCTTTATACCGATCGATTGCCCATTTTTGCTGATAAAACGTCAATATTTTCTATGTTTCCTGTGACTCAACCGGCAAATTCAGCATGAAAAATGCGCATTCCTGTTGCCTGGTGAGACGGGTCACATTCTCTCAGGCGTTGGATTCGTAGTCTCTGCCTTCGAAAGCTTAATCAATTCAGCTAAAGAGGACGCAAGGGATGAAAAAAGCACTGGCAATGGGTATTTCTCTGGCTCTGGTTTCCTGGCAGCTTTCCGCACAAACCTTTGTGCTGACGGACGTGGAAAGCAGCACCGAGAAAGGCAACTGGCAAGTGACCAGCGACGCGCTAAAGATTAAGGATCAGCACTTCAGCATTGAGCAAAAGGTACTGCACGGCGGCCGTCAGGAAGGCAGCAAAGTGATTACCATCACCAGCCCGAACGGGTTGCAGATTGCGCTCAGCCCGAGCCGCGGCATGGATTTGCTGCATGTGACCGGCAAAAATATCCGGCTGGGCTGGGATTCGCCGGTGGATGAAGTGGTCAACCCCAATACCATCCGGCTGGAAAGCCGCAACGGCCTGGGTTGGCTGGAAGGCTTTAACGAAATGATGGTGCGTTGTGGTTACGAATGGACCGGGCACCCCGTCACCAGCGACGGCATGATCTACACTTTGCACGGCCGCGCCGGGAATACGCCGGCGTCAAAAGTGATTGTCGATGTGAGCGACAAAGCGCCGCACACCATCACGGTTCGCGGTTTACTCAAGGAAAATAGCTTCAAGAAATCCCATCTGGAAACCTGGACTGAACTGCGCTACGTGCCGGGCAGCGAATCTTTCACTATCCATGATGTGTTGACCAACAAGGCCGACTACCCGCGTGATTACCAGATTATCTATCACAGCAACTTCGGCACGCCGGTTCTGGAAGCGGGCGCGCGTTTCATCGCGCCGGTGAAAGAGATCTCGCCGTTTAACGATTACGCCAAAGCGGGCCTGAAAGACTGGCAGACCTATCAAGGGCCGACCAAAGGCTTTGATGAGATGGTGTTTAACCTGACGCCGTATGCCGATAAAGACGGCAAGACGCTGGCGGCGTTGTTCAACCGGGCGGGAGACAAAGGCGTGTCGATCGCGTTTGATACCCATCAGTTGCCGCTGCTGACGCTGTGGAAGAATACCGATACCCAGAAGCAGGGCTACGTTACCGGTATTGAACCCGGCACCAGTTACGCTTATCCGGTCACTATTGAGCGCCAGCAGGGGCGGGTGAAGACGTTGCAACCGGGCCAGAGCACCACGTTTGAGCTGACCTACAGCCTGTTGAGCAGCCCGGCCGCCGTTCAGCAAGCCGAGCAGAAAGTGAAGGCGATTCAGGGCGATCGCGCTGTCACGCTGACTGAAAAACCGATCGCGGTGGAGTGATTGGTCTTTCAACGGTTGCTAAATAGCATTTAGGCTTTACAACTCAATATTGAAATAATTATGTTACCAATCTGGCTCAGATCTGTTGCTCGTTTACAGAGCTGGCGATAGACAATGAGCCATTTTATTTAAACTATTCTTTTATGCTAATTCTTCATGGTTTTTATTTTTTAAAGATGAACTAGAGGCAGATAGTTTATATATAAATAAGCTGTGTTATTATAAATCTACAGTTTAATTGACTTGCTTTCTTTTCCCCGTAATGCATCTATAATGAATTTGATCTTTGCATTCTCACAATTACCCAACACTTCAATCGTAAATAGTTCAGAATAACTGTCACGGTCAGTAGATGAGCCATTTAATAGTGGATGAAAAATTTCTTTACACGCTCTATTGGACTCAGCCTTTTCCCTGCCAATAACTTCAAGTAGCAACCCTTCAAGGCAAGGATCTGAACCTATAAGGTTAATACCAGCACTCATGGCACGTTGGACATGCGATTTTGGCCACACAAGGTCAGTATCGAGCAGTACTATGACAAAATCATAACCATCACACTTTTTACATGATATTGCATGGGTAATTACATGTTCCGGCACTTTCCCTCCGGCCGTAACGACGGTTATTTTAAATTTCCCATTAGAGAAAAGCGATTTCATATGAGAAAGGAAAGCCTTTTCAGCATGTCCTTCACCAACTAATAATAATGTTTTATTAATGGAGCGGAGTGTGCTTTTTTTCTTAGCCATTATTCTAACCTTCAAATGTTTATATTCGGCACGCCACCTAATGCACCAGTTATATATTTCGCATATAGATTGTCTTGACTCCTTAAACCTTGTATTTCATCTAAGCGCCAAGCCTCACTGACACTATCTGATTTTTCAACAAGATAAACATTATGTTTATTGAGAGTTTTAAGTACTTCTGCTGTATGACAACTGAATATCAATTGTGATGATAGTTTATTAACTCCTTCATTAGCAAACATATCTAATAGCTCTCTAACCATATATGAGTGCAGGTCACTATCAAGCTCATCGATAACAGCAACACCACCATAGTTTAATGCGGATATTAATTTATATATAAAATAATAACAGGCTTGAGTACCAGTAGACTCCATAATGAATGGTATCTCAAATTCATTGCCACCATGGGCATGAATTCCATAAGGTAGAAATCTTCTTTCAGCTTCGCCAGTTTTCTTATCAATTATATCTTCAGTTCTTATCCGAATATCATTAAGACCAAAATCCATTCTGGTTAAGTATTTTTTTGCTTTTTCGAAGAATTCTGGTTTTTCATTATAAAACTCTGTGGCTTCGAGGACATTTCCATAATTGAAACTTGATTTTCCAAAAACATTTAAATTATTTTCTATGCTATAAAAAATAGAATGCATGGCTTTGGCGATAACATTGTCACCTTTTCTTCTAAAATAAGAGATAGCTGAAGCATTTTGAGGGACTGCTTTTAGCTCATTTACAGAAAAACCATTGCCTGCACTTTTTACTTTGTATGTATTAGTATCTGTGTCATATTTTCTGTAAAAGACTGACGAAAATAAACGACTGCTTTTATATTTCAATTCTTCATGCAGGACTCTTTTTCTATTAAATTTCAAAAAATATTTGAATTCAAAAAAATCTACACTGTTCTTATCCTCTTTACTCTCAACGAAGCATATCTCGATTTCAGAAGGCTCACTTTCATTACAGATATGAGAATAGATGGGCAATGAGTCGGAATTATCCATTGATTTAAACGACTCACTACAGAACCAGCTTAAAAATGCTAACGGTTTAATTAAGTTAGACTTACCAGAACCATTAGCCCCCATGACTGCCAGAACCTTGGTTATGCGGCAGTCTATCCATTGCCTATCAAACGATGACTCTGAAGAGTTTGCCTTCAAGGTGAGGTCAATCAATTGCTCGTCCTTAAACGAGTAAAGATTTTTAAAACGATACCATTTAATCATACTCGACTCACTTAGACATTTTTTTGTTCAACTTGGCAAACTATCTCAGTTTGGTTATGCATTGTCTATCATAAAATTGATAAAAATTGAATTGTCAAGTTATCAATCAAGAAAGAAATCTGTAATTTGATAAAAATATATATTTGTCATTAGTAATAGGAAGGCTGACGCAATGTGTTGCTGTCTAATATAATTATTTTAAATCAATTGGTTATGTATTTTTATGTGTTATTTGATGTTCTGTTTCGTGAAGTATTTATGAGGCTTTAGGGTAAAACCTCAGGATATGGTTGAACGTTATAGACTAGCGAAGCCTCTTGGCCAGAATGTCTGCTCAAGAGGCAGTCTTGATGAGAGGGTACGATGGGTTACTGCGTCAGCACATCCGGATTGACGCAGTTTTCTTTGACGTTGCCGCTGAGCGCGGCGATCAGGTTGTCCACCGCGCAGGCCGCCATGTTGTAGCGGGTTTCGACGGTGGCGGAACCGATGTGCGGCAGCGCCACCACGTTCGGCAGTTTCAGCAGCGGCGAATCGACCGGCAGCGGTTCTTGTTCGAACACATCCAGACCGGCGGCGTAGAGGGTGCCGTTGGTCAGGGCTTCAATCAGCGCCTGTTCGTCTACGACCGGGCCGCGCCCGATATTGATCAGAATGGCGCCGGGCTTCATCTTCGCCAGTTGCGCCTGGCCGATCAGATGACGGGTTTCCGGCGTCAACGGCAGGGTGATGCACAGAAAATCCGACTCGGCCAGCAGGGTATCGAGATCGCAGTAGCGGGCGTTGAAACGGGTTTCCGCCTCATCATGATGACGGCGGGCGTTGTAGAGCACGTTCATGCCGAAGCCACAGTGCGTGCGTTGCGCCACCGCCAGCCCGATACGCCCCATGCCCAGAATGCCGATGGTTTTGTGATGCACATCGACGCCGAACCAGTCGGCGCCGACGCTGCGCGTCCACTCGCCGGCTTTCACCCGCTCGGCGGATTCCAGCGCCCGTCGGGCGCTCATCAGCATCAGCGTCAGTACGGTGTCGGCCACGGTTTCGGTCAGGACGGTCGGCGTGTGCATCAGCAGTGCGTTCTTTTCATTCAGCGCGGCGACGTCAATGTTGTCGTAACCCACCGAGACGGTGGAAACCGCACGTAATTTCGGCATATGGGCTATGTATTCCCGGCTGACGGTATGACCTGCGCCGATGAGGCCTTCCGCGTTCGCCAGCACCGGGTGGTCGACAGGCGGCAGGCCATCGAAGACGGCGACGGTAAAGTGTTGTTCCAGCGTGCGGCGTAAATCGTCAGGAATGCTTTTGTAGAGGATTATTTCAGGTTTCATCGGTACAAACTCCAGCAGATTCAAGGCGAGGTGACAATCTGCATCATGGGTGAGGCCGGTGTGAACCGCAAGCGATTAAGGCACATCATTGGCTGTGGAATTGCCCATATTTTAATTCAAATAAATCGAATGATATCCGCAAAATTACCCGATTTTCATCACCGGATGACAGGCATAGGATAGATTCCATCGAAGGTAATCAGCCTTCCACACTGATAAATACACGAGGAATTAATACTATGAACGCCATCAAAAATATTGCTGCAATTTTCGCTCTCGCAACCCTGTCTTTCGGTACTATGGCGGCCACTGAAGTTCATCAGGCGCAGGGCACTGAAATCGGTACCGTTTCCGCCAGTGCCTCCAGCCTGGGTGAGTTGAATGCCGAACTGGCCGCCAAAGCCGATGCCGCCGGCGCCAAATCCTTCCGCATCATTTCCGCCAGCGGCAGCGATAGCCTGCGAGGTGTGGCTGAGCTCTACAACTGATTGTTCTCACCGATTGACATGGGACGGGTTGACCCGTCCCGTGCCCTGCTTTCGACACGTCACCCCGACAAGGTTGGATCCAGCCGCTTCCAGTGCATAATCAAGAGTTGGGCCTGCGTTTCCCCCTGATAACTCTCCTGTACCACCGAGTACCCCAGCTTGCGGTAAAACGCACAGGCGCGATGGTTTTGCTGATACACCTCCAGGCTCAGTGCATCAAATCTATCCTGAACGTAGCGCATCAGCGTGGCGGCAACACCCGTGCCGTATAGCCGGTGGTGGACGAACAGCGCGCCGACAAAACGTTGACGCATGACGCTGATAAAACCGCCGATGCCTTGTTCGTCTTCATAAATCCAGGTCTGAGAGTGGGGAAGATAGCGATAACGCACCAGCTCTTCGCTTTCCTGCCAGTAACGAGGGTGGATGAACGGGTGCGCGCGGGTGGTACTTTCCAGCCAAAGCGGTATGAGTTGTTCCACATCCTGTGGATGAAAATCCCGGATCACGATGACTCCTGGCGGCAGAAACAGTCGACAACATGGTCGTTCACCAGGCCGGCCGCCTGCATGAAGGCGTAACAGATGGTGGAACCGATAAATTTGAAGCCGCGCTTTTTCAACGCCTTGGACATGGCGTCGGAAACGGCGGTTTTCGCCGGGACGTCGGACAGGGAAACCGGGTGGTTGACGATCGGCGTGTGGTCGACAAACGCCCAGATAAAATCGGAAAAATTTTCACCCTGCGCTTGCATCACTATCCAGGCACGCGCATTGGTGATGATGGCCTCGATCTTTCCCCGATGTCGGATGATGCTGCTGTCCTGTACCAGCCGCGCGACGTCGTCGTCGGTCATCACGGCAACGCGATGCGGGTCGAAATCATGAAAACAGCGGCGGTAGTGTTCCCGTTTTTTGAGTACGGTAATCCATGACAACCCCGCCTGCTGGCCTTCGAGACAGAGCAACTCGAACAGTTTCTGACTGTTGGTGCAGGGTTTGCCCCATTCGTTGTCGTGGTAGTCCAGATACAGGGCATCCTGAGTGACCCAGCCGCAGCGTTTCATAGCGTCCCCCGATAAAGAGTTAACCCGTTGTGATTTGTCGGTGATGTTGGTATTGATGATGGCCGACGTGTGGCGCATAGATGCGGATCCCGGCGATGATTACCTGAACGCCGGCGGGATGCAACCCTGCGCCGACAGTAAGATCACGAAACCGAAGATGGCGCTGATGTGATGCCGTCTCATTTTTTGCAGACAGGGGAGCGTAATGGGCGTCGAGTGGATATTGGCTTATCTGGCATTGGGTGCCGTCGTCGGTTTTATGGCCGGGCTGCTGGGCATCGGTGGCGGCGGCATCATGGTGCCGGTGCTGACCGGGTTGTTCGCCGCCCAAGGCGTAGCGCCGTCGCACCTGGTGCATCTGGCGCTGGGGACGTCCATGGCCGCCATCGTGATGACCGCCGTCTCCAGTCTGCGTACCCACCATCAGCATCAGGCGGTGCTATGGCCGGTGGTGTGGCGCATCGCCCCCGCCATCTTGATCGGCACTTTTGCCGCCACCTGGTTGGCGACGAAGGTGCCGACGCGCGTGCTGGCGATCTTTTTCTCCTGTTTCATGGCTTATGTCGCCGTGCAGATGGTGTTGAACATTAAGCCCAAACCCAACCGTCAGTTGCCGGGAACGCCGGGCTTATCGCTGGCGGGGCTGGTTATCGGCGGTATCTCCGCGCTGGTGGCGATTGGCGGCGGCTCGCTGACCGTCCCTTTCCTGACCTGGTGCAACGTGCGCATTCAGCAGGCGATCGGCACGTCTGCCGCCGTCGGGTTGCCGATCGCGCTGGCCGGTGCGTTGGGGTATATGGTGAATGGCTGGTCGACGACCGGTTTGCCCGCATTCAGCATGGGTTACGTCTCGCTGCCGGCGGTAGTGCTGATTTCCATGGTGAGCTTTTTTACTGCGCCGGTGGGCGCGCGGCTGGCGCACCGGCTGCCGGTCGTCACGCTGAAAAAGTGTTTTGCCGGGCTGCTGCTGTTGCTGAGTTTGAAAATGTTGCAGACCGTATTTACCGGCTGAATAGCCTATTCGGCCCCTGTGTTTTACGGGCTGCAAAAATTTACCCGTGGGTAAAGTTGTTGCCGCATTCTGGCTGTATATCTTGCATTCAGCGGGTATACTGGCGCCTTCATTGTAAAAACCACTTGTATCGCGTGCGAATCCAACATGCAAAAGTTTGATACCAAGACCTTTCAGGGCCTGATCCTTACACTGCAGGATTATTGGTCGCGTCAGGGCTGTACCATCGTCCAACCGCTGGACATGGAAGTCGGCGCCGGCACTTCCCACCCAATGACCTGCCTGCGCGCGCTCGGCCCGGAGCCGATTGCCGCCGCCTATGTACAACCGTCCCGCCGTCCTACCGACGGCCGCTACGGTGAAAACCCCAACCGTCTGCAGCACTACTACCAGTTCCAGGTGATCATCAAGCCGTCGCCGGACAATATTCAGGAGCTGTACCTCGGTTCGCTGAAGGAGTTGGGCATGGATCCGACCATTCACGACATCCGCTTCGTGGAAGATAACTGGGAAAACCCGACGCTGGGCGCCTGGGGGCTGGGTTGGGAAGTGTGGCTGAACGGCATGGAAGTGACCCAGTTCACCTACTTCCAGCAGGTGGGTGGTCTTGAGTGTAAACCGGTGACTGGCGAGATCACTTACGGCCTGGAACGTCTGGCGATGTACATTCAGGGCGTGGACAGTGTCTACGATCTGGTGTGGAGCGACGGCCCGCTGGGTACAACCACCTATGGCGACGTGTTCCATCAGAACGAAGTGGAGCAGTCCACCTATAACTTCGAATACGCCGACGTGGATTTCCTGTTTACCTGCTTCGAGCAGTACGAAAAAGAAGCCCAGCAGTTGCTGGCGCTGGAAAAACCGCTGCCGTTGCCAGCCTACGAACGCATCCTGAAAGCCGCGCATAGCTTCAACCTGCTGGACGCGCGCAAAGCCATTTCCGTGACCGAGCGTCAGCGCTACATCCTGCGGATCCGTACCCTGACCAAAGCGGTGGCGGAAGCCTACTATGCCTCCCGCGAGGCGCTGGGCTTCCCGATGTGTAATCGAAAAAAGAGCTGAGAGGCAGCGATGACAGACAAGACGTTTCTGGTGGAAATCGGCACGGAAGAGCTGCCGCCGAAGGCTTTGCGCAATCTGGCGGAATCTTTTGCCGCTAATTTTACCGCCGAGCTGGATACCGCCGGGCTGGGTTATCAATCGGTGAACTGGTTCGCCGCGCCGCGCCGTCTGGCGCTGAAAGTTGCCGGTCTGAGCGCGTCTCAGCCGGACAGGGAAGTGGAAAAACGTGGGCCGGCCATCGCGCAGGCGTTTGACGCCGCGGGCCACCCGACCAAAGCGGCCGAAGGCTGGGCGCGTGGTTGCGGCATCACCGTCTCTCAGGCCGAGCGCCTGACCACCGACAAGGGTGAATGGTTGCTGTTCCGCGCGCAGGTGAAAGGCGAAGCGGCGCAGGCGCTGCTGCCGGGCATGGTCAGTGCAGCGCTGGCGAAACTGCCGATCCCTAAACTGATGCGCTGGGGCGATAACGACACCCAGTTTGTGCGTCCGGTGCACACCGTGACGTTGCTGCTGGGCGATGAGCTGGTTCCCGGTACCGTGCTGGGCATCGACTCCGCCCGCACCCTCCGCGGCCACCGCTTTATGGGCGAGCCGGAATTCACCATCGATAACGCCGACCAGTATCCGCAGATTCTGCTGGAGCGCGGCAAGGTGCTTGCCGACTACGAGGCGCGTAAAGCCCAAATCAAAGCGGATGCCGAAGCGGCCGCCCGTAACATTGGCGGTAACGCCGATCTGAGCGACAGCCTGCTGGAAGAAGTCACCTCGCTGGTGGAATGGCCGGTGGTGCTGACCGCGAAGTTCGAAGAGAAATTCCTGGCGGTGCCGGCGGAAGCGCTGGTGTACACCATGAAGGGCGACCAGAAATACTTCCCGGTGTACGACAATGCCGGCAAGTTGCTGCCGAATTTTATTTTCGTCGCCAATATTGAGTCCAAAGACCCGCAGCAGATCATCGCCGGTAACGAGAAGGTGGTGCGCCCGCGTCTGGCCGACGCCGAATTCTTCTTCAATACCGACCGTAAAAAACGCCTCGAAGATCACCTGCCGCGTCTGGAAACCGTGCTGTTCCAGCAGCAGTTGGGCACATTGCGCGACAAGACCGACCGCATTGCGGCGCTGGCGGGCTGGGTGGCCGGCCAGATCGGCGCCGATGTGAACCATGCTAAACGTGCGGGCCTGTTGTCCAAGTGCGACCTGATGACCAACATGGTGTTCGAATTTACCGACACCCAGGGCGTGATGGGGATGCACTACGCCCGTCACGACGGCGAAGCCGAAGACGTGGCGGTGGCGCTGAACGAACAGTATCAGCCGCGCTTTGCCGGTGACGAGCTGCCGTCGTCGCCGGTAGCCTGCGCGCTGGCGATCGCCGACAAGATGGATACCCTGGCGGGGATCTTTGGCATCGGGCAGCATCCGAAAGGCGACAAAGACCCGTTTGCGCTGCGCCGCGCCGCGCTGGGTGCATTGCGTATCATCGTGGAAAAACGCCTGCCGCTGGACTTGCAAACCCTGACCGAAGAAGCGGTGCGTCTGTACGGCGACAAGCTGACTAACGCCAACGTGGTGGACGATGTGATCGAGTTCATGCTGGGCCGCTTCCGCGCCTGGTATCAGGAAGAAGGTCACAGCGTGGACACCATTCAGGCGGTGCTGGCGCGCCGTCCGACTCGCCCGGCGGATTTCGACGCCCGTGTGAAAGCGGTGAGCCATTTCCGCACGCTGGAGCAAGCCGCTGCGCTGGCCGCCGCCAACAAGCGCGTGTCCAACATTCTGGCTAAATCCACCGAAACGCTGAACGACGGCGTGCAGGCGGCGTTGCTGAAAGAGAACGAAGAAATCCAACTGGCGACCTATGTCACCGCGCTGACCAGCAAGCTGGCGCCGTGGTTCGCCGAAGGCCGCTATCAGGAAGCCCTGGTGGAACTGGCGCAGCTGCGCGAATCGGTGGACAACTTCTTCGATAAGGTGATGGTCAACGCCGAGGATCAGCAGGTGCGTATCAACCGCCTGACGCTGCTCAACGAACTGCGCAACCTGTTCCTGAAGGTGGCGGATATTTCGGTGTTGCAGTAAGCGGTTCGGATATTACCATTCATATCTCAAAGCCTCCGTTTCGGAGGCTTTTTCGTTTGAGCGTGCCTTGTCGAATTCGGCTTGTGCTGATGATGCACGGTAAAAAGGCGCCCGCCTGCTGCATATTAGCCGGGTGCTAACCGGGGTTTGCCGGGCCATGCTGATGCTGAGGAAGGTCGCCCGTCAATTCAATGCCGTGGGGGGCAATGTACCGCCTGATATTTCCTGCATCACCTTCTCCACCCAGGCACTGAGCGTGTATTGGCGATAAATATTTTCCGCTACGGGTTGGTAAGGGGTATGAATGAAATCCAATGGGACTGACCCATCCTGATTAAGCATGCAGACATTGTGCGGGTTATAAAAATCATAATCGGCCGTGTGCGGATTGGTGGTGATCAGTTTGCGCTGATAAGCCATGGATTCGTAAGCGCGAAAAGATAATCCCGCCTGCTGGCCCTGTACAATATCCAGAATGGCTCTGGCATTATCAATTTCGTGCGCCAGCGCCGCGCCCAGGAATAATTGCTCCGAGGCTTTTATCCGCGCGTCCTTGATATATTTTCGTTTTCCCGGTTTATCGATATAGAAAATAAGGTTGGATTTGAGTTCGGGGTTTTTATCGAGAAATTGAACCGCTTGTTTATATCTCTCCGATGTAAAACTCATAATGGAAAAAACATCATATTCACAGGCCTGATAGGGCGCCGCGCTTTTCCAGGATGGATCGATATAGTTGTTGATTTTGGTGAAGTGAAAGCGTGCGCAATCCTGGCTGTCATAGCTCAGAACGTGATCGAACATATTGATATGTAAAGCGTTGTCTGGCGCTTTGCTCAGGCTGTCCCACAGCGTGGCGACCAGCTTTTTTCCATGCTGACGCAGTATGTTCAGGTGCTGTTCATTAAACAGCTTGGGTTCCGTCATAATAATGGCGTCGAACGGTTCTCGGCCGATAAAAAAATTATGCAGGCCATGCTGGATTTGATGATCGAGTGCCTGACGTTTGTAGTGCTTGCCGCTAAATGTTTTATAGAGTTTAGCGATAATGCGGTGGCATGAGTCAAAATAACGGAATGTCGATAAATCGCGATGATCGATATGGATAACATCGTGACCCTGCCGTTTCATTTCCGCCACGATCGGTGTTGCCAACCCCGCCCAGTCTGGACAAATAAATAACAAACGCATAATGCCGTTATCCTCAGGGTCATTTTTTATGATTCATACGATGCGGCGGTTCTGATCATTATGGCCCGCACCGGATTGAAACAGGATTTTCAATCGCCGGGAAATATAGCATTAAATGTTAAGTGGTGTCCTACAGTATTCGGGGCGGGCCCGGCAAGGCGGGCCGCTTAATGCGCGGCCAACGAGAGGCCATCGCTGACCCGGAACAGGTGCAGGCGTTCGGCCGGCAGCGCCAGTGCGAGCAAGTCCCCTTCGGCGACATTGAGGTTGTCCGGCAGGTGCAGCGTCGTTTTGCTGTTGTTGCCTTCAATGTGCCCGTACATATAGGTTTCTGTACCGATCATCTCGGCGTAGTCCACGCGGAACGGCAGTGTGTTTTCATCCGCCGTATGTAATAGGAAGTGGCTGGGTCGGATGCCCAGCTCAATTTCCATGCCGGGCTGCGCTAACTGCGGATTGACTGTCAGAGTGAGCGGTGGGAACCCTTCAATCGCGATCTGTGCGTGATCGCCCTGCAATTCTGCAATGACCCCGGTGTAGAAATTCATTTTCGGCGAACCGATAAAACCGGCGACGAAACGATTTCTGGGATGATGAAAAAGCACCAGCGGTTTATCGAACTGTTCCACCATGCCGCCGTTAAGGATGGCGATGCGATCCGCCATCGTCATTGCTTCAATCTGATCGTGGGTGACGTAAACGATGGTGCTTTTCAGCCGCTTGTGCAGTTTGATGATTTCCGAACGGGTATCCACCCGCAGGGCGGCATCGAGATTGGATAACGGTTCATCGAACAGGAAAACACTGGGGTTACGCACAATGGCACGGCCGATGGCGACGCGCTGGCGCTGACCGCCGGAAAGCGCACGCGGCTTTCTGGCCAGATAGGGTTCTATCTGCAACATTCTGGCGGCTTCCTGCACCCGAGTCTGGATATCGGCCTTGGACATGGCGGTATTTTCCAGGCCGAACGACAGGTTCTGCGCTACGGTCATATGCGGGTAGAGGGCATAAGACTGGAATACCATCGCGATGCCGCGATCGCTCGGCGATACCTGCGTTACATCGCTACCGCCGATGGCGATAGTGCCGGAGGTGCAGTCCTCAAGACCGGCGATCAGCCTGAGCAGCGTTGATTTCCCGCAGCCGGAAGGACCGACGAAAACCACAAACTCACCATCTTTAACATCGAGGTCGACGCCCTTGATGATTTGCGTATTACCAAATGATTTAGTGATATTTTTCAGTGTCAGTTGTGCCATCAGATCTTTCCGTCCACCGCTCAGAGTTGAGAGACGCAGTAACCGATAGATAACGCTATCGATTACCTTAGCGGGTGACATCATGACGGAGCTTTATTTAGTTCGTCAATATGTCGAACTAAATAATTAAAAAAATGTGACCTTCAACAAGAATGTATAAAAATACTTATAATTTAGCGAGTTATGATATTTTTTTCTTATCGCTGCGGCAGAGCCACCGGTCGTTGAGTGGCCCGGAAAGCCAGAGTGGGTTGGCGGATCGTGCTTGTTGGTCAGTCTGGCAGCGCGAGCGGCGGGGTGAAGGGAACGGGGGGTTCCCGTCTTTCCCCGGTCTCGCTCGCGAGAGGGCTGTAGGCAGGCGCTCAGAGGTTTTTAGGCAATGGGATCTTGCGGGACAGATCCGGTAAACCAAAAAGAAGATTGTGTAATTTATTCAATGAAATAGCCACTGCGCCCGTCAGTACGGACTGCGAACCCAGGGTGCTGGATTTCAGCAGGATAGGGTGGGGAGAACAGTTACTCAGGTAATAGCGAATGCGTTCGGTCAGCTCCGGACGGATACCGATATTGCCGCCAATGATGATGCTTTCCGGGTCGAACATCAGTGACACCGACAGCACCAGCAAGGCTGCGGTGCGGGCCGTCTCTTCGATGGTCACGATGGCGGCAGGCTCTTTGTCCGCGTAGCGGTTCAGTATGTCCCGCACCGGCGTGTTCGCCGCTCCGCCGGCGAAATGATAGCGCTGGCTAATACCGGCGGCGCCCAGCACCGACTCCAGCGTCCCCTGACGCAGGCTTTCCGGCGTGTAGGCATCTCCGCCCAGCGGCAGATAGGAGATCTCGCCGGCGGCGCCCATCGCGCCACGCAGTAGAATCCCTTCCAGTATCAGGCCCAGACCGATCCCGGTACCCAGTGAAATAAACGCCAGTGAGTGGTCGTCCTGCCCGCAGCCCCGCCAGTATTCGCCGATTGCGGCGGCATTCACGTCGTTTTCAATCAGCACTTCGCAGCCGAAAGCCTGCTGCATGGTGTCCCGCAGCGCGAATCCGCTCATGTTTTTCAGGTTGGGCGCCATGTCCAGCGCGCCGGTTTTCTGGTTGATCACGCCGGGGATCGCCACGCTGACGCTGTGCAGTTTGCTCTCATCGATCTGTTGCTGGGCCAGAATGTCGTTTTTTAACTGGCACAAGCGATTGACCAGATCGATGCCGCCCTGGCTGTTGTTTTCTGTTTCGTAATGCGTGATTTCGGCGCCGCGCAGGTTGACCAGGCTTAGCCGGATCGTGGTGGCACCGACGTCCATGCCCAACACATAGGCCAGATCGTCGGCGATCTCGTAGTTCATGGCGGCGCGCCCGACCTTGCCCGACTCCAGTCCGCAGGGGCGTACCCACCCCCGTTCTTCCAGAATCAAAATAACTTCGGACATCGTCTGCTTGGACAGCTTCGTTGCCTTTGCCATCGCCGCACGCGATGCCGGGCCGGCGTGAAGCAGGTACTCCATCACGGCTCGAACCGATATCTGGCGTAGAACCGGAACATCATTTTCTATTTCAATCACTTATTTTTTCTCAATCATGTATCGGGACGGTATTGAATCAGGTCGTCTGATCGCCAGAAATGCCTGCATATTATGCAATAAAAGTGTTACCCCGCTCTCGTTTCTGTTCACTTTCCAGAGAAAATTATTATTTGACTCAGGGTTCATATTGACGGTTCCGATCGGAAAGGATATTAATTCGTAAGGTTGATGAACTAATTATAGCAGTTATTTATGGCTGCAATCTACGTTGGGAAAAAAGGACGTGATATGGCGAACTCTCAGCCACTTGGTAAAACTCTTGCAAACGCGCTTTCTCAACTGGAGCGTCTGTCGTTGGAACCGATATCCGGCTGGGCTTCCGTCCTCGATATTCCGTTGGCGAGCGCACAGCAATTGATGGAATTTCTGGAAAAACAGGACATTATCCAACGTAAACCACAGGGTATCGAATTGCATCCGCAGTCGCCCGTCGTCATAGGTTTTGATTTGGGCGGCACCAAAGTCAAAGGCCGGTTGGCGACGCTGGCCGGCGAAGTGCTGGCGCAAACGGCGCACCCTACCCGCAAAGGCGATGAACAAGCCGCGATGCAACAAATGTCGTCGCTGGCGGAGGATCTGCTCAGCCAGGCCGGCGTTTCGTCGCAGCGGCTGAAGCAGATCGCCATCGGCATTCCCGGCTCAATCGATAAACAAGGCAATGTACAACTCTCCCCCAACCTGCGCTTACCTGCCCGGCTGCCTGCTGTGCTGTCACTGGCGGATGGCAAGCCATGTCCGACGGTATTCGAGAATGACGTCAATCTGGCGGCGCTGGGGGAATACCACTATGGGCACGGCAAGGGCAGCGATTCGCTGGTGTTTGTCGCCTTCGGCACCGGCGTCGGGATGGGCATTATCGCGCAGGGCGGCATTATCAGCGGGCATAGCGGTATGGCGGGTGAAATCGCGCTCTTGCCGCTGAGCGCAACGCCTTACGAAGACGCCAGAATTTCCGTGGGCGGCGTGTTTGAAGATCGTGTCAGCAGCAGCGCGATTCGCCAGCGTTACCAGGGGGGAAATATCGAGGTCATCGATATTTTCCGCCAGGCTGAACAGGGCGAGCCGCAGGCGCTCGCGGTACTGGAGAATACCGCACGGATTGCGGCGCTGGGTGTCGCTTCCGCGGTGAGCCTGTTGAACCCCGAATGGCTGATTCTGGGCGGCGGCATCGGCGCGCGGCCGGCGTTCCATGAACGGGTTCGCCAGCAGGTTGAGGCGTTGATCCCGGTGCCGGTACGGCTTACCGGCAGCGCTCTGTTGGACGATGCGGGCGTCGTCGGCGCCGTCCATCTGGCCAGAGAAGCCTGCCTGACGGCGTTGTCTTGGCATGATGTGGGAGAACCGGCATGAACAGTAACACGTCAATATCGTCATCTGAGTGGAAGTTACAACCGCAACCGGATGGCCAGCTCGTCGGCGACGCCGTGACGCGGCTGCCGTTCATGGCTCGGCGCCTGCAGGGATCGTTCTGTGCGGCGCAGGGCATGGTGGAACTGGCGCTGTGGGGCAGCGGTACGCTGGGCCGCGTCCATGTCGCGCCGTTGAATGGGTCTTGCTTGTTTGCACCTAACCGCCTGTTGACGGCGGAACGGGGGTTTTATGTGGCGCAATCGCAGCCGGTGGCGCTGCTGACGCAGACGCGATTCCAGCGTTTTTATCCGGCGAAAAAACGCGCCTGGTGGGATCGGCAAGGCGGCCGCGCCGCACGGGAACGGTTAGGCGAACAACAACGCTGGGTATTGCCCTGGGGCGTGGTGATCGTCGAACAGCGCGGCGAGGATGTGTTGATCGCTGCGGGCAATGACGACGCCGAGGCCCGGCGCGGCCTGGCGCTGAGCACCGAACAGATCAAGCAGGAGGCGCAGCGTTACATCGATGACTGCGACCAACTGCCGCAGGCGCAGCCTCTGTTGCGCAGTATGGTGCAGCAAAGCCTGCACGCCGCGTTGTCCAGTATTCGTTATGACCACGCCGGGAAATTCGCCGGGCTGGCGGCGGGGATGGACTACAGCGCCCCGGCGCGCACCTACTACCGTGACGGCTACTGGACGCTGCAGGCGTTGCTGCCGTTGCAGCCGCAGATCGTGCTGGAGGAGATCCACCTGATGGCGGCGGGATTGCAGCCGACGGGCGAAGCGCCGAGCGGCGTGATCCTCAATGGCCCCGGTTTGTCGGACGCCTGGGAAGATGCGCGTCAGCATAATCCCGCCGTGACGGAAAACCACAGCCGCCCGCAGGACTGGTGGAGCGACCATTTCGACAGCCCGTTGTTCTTTATTCTGACGATTGCCGATTACGTGCGCGTCACGGGTGACAGCTCGCCCTGCGAGCAATACTGGCCGCAGATCGCCACCATCATTGCGCGCTACGAAGGCTTCATTCTTGACGATAACGGTCTGCCGCAAAAACCGTCGCATAACGATCGTGACTGGGCGGATAACGTCTATCGCTTCGGCTATGTCGCTTACGATCTCGGTTTGTGGGTTGGCGCCGTCAACGCGGTGGCGCAGTGGGCGGCGGCGCGCGATCCGGCGCTGGCCGAGCGTTGCGAACGCCTGGCGGCACAGGCGGCCCGGCATCTCGACGCCGTGCTTTTGCAACCGAATGGGCACTACGCCGATTACGGCCGTCCGGATGAATTCATTGAAGATCACCTCACGCTCGACAGCCTGACGTTGCTGCGTTACGGCGCGGTGGATAACGCGCGCGCCGACGCTGTGCTGCGCCGGATCCAGGCGCAACTGGAGACTCGCCATAACCGCGAACAACGCTATGGCGACTGGGGCGTGATGTGCGCCTGGCCGCCGTTCAAACGCCGGCAGGATACGCGCGCCAAGTCGGCCTTTACCTTGCGTTACCACAACGGTTCCGACTGGCCTTATCTGGATGGGTTATACGCCGATACGCTATTGCAATACGGCATACCGGGAAGCGAGTACCCGCTGACCCGCTGGTGGATGACGTGCCTGGAACAGGGATGGGCGGGCGCCGTGGAGTATTTCTCTCCGCCGTTTGGTCGGGGATCGTTATTACAAGGGTGGAGCAGTATGCCCGCCGCGGTGGTGATGAAGTACCGTCATCACTTTGACGGCGGTCAGTAATCACAGCGTAGTTTGACTGTGTTCGATGCAATAACATTGATCAGGAAACACATCATGAAGAAAAAGGCTGTTATCGCAGTACTGGCTGGCGCCATGACGCTTGCGTGTTCATCATTGCAGGCCGCCGAGTTGACGATCATGTGGTACGAAACGGATAAGAATGAATCCGCCGTGCTCAAGCAGTTATTGAATGAATACACACAACAGCATCCGCAGACGACCTTCAACCTGCAACTGGTGCCGTATGACAACGTGATCCAGAAATTCCGCCAATATGCGGCGTCGGGTTCCGGGATGCCGGATATTTCCAAAACCTCGTCGATGGAAGCGGTGATTCGCCCTTACCTGGTGGACTTCAATCAATACTTCGGCAAGGACTACCTGAATCACTACATCAAAGGGTGGGCGGACGGCGCCAGGCTGGGCGATAAAGCGATAGCCGCTCCGCTGTATGTCACCGCCACCGGGTTGCTGCTCAATGCCGATGCGTTCAAGAAAGCGGGCGTCGCGCTGCCGGATGTGCAGCAGGGTTGGACCTGGGAAGAGTTCCTGCCGAAGATCAAGGAAGTCGCGCAGAAAGCGCATGTGCGTTATCCCTTGGTGTGGGATGTGTCGGCCAGCCGCTGGATCATCCATGAATACCACTATGGCAACCATGTCTTTTCCACCGAACCGCCTTACAAGGTGGTGATGGATAAGCAGAAAGCCGCCGATACGCTGGCCGGCTTCGTCAAGATCGCCGATGAGTATATGCCGCGCGGTCAGTGGTCCGGCTCCAGCGCGGATAACCCGAAAGAGCTGTTTATCGGCGGGCAGGCGGTGGCCTGGATGACCGGCAGTTGGCAGCTCAGTTCGCTGGCGCAACGCGCCAAGTTTGACTGGCGTGCCGGTTATACGCCGCGAGGCACCGTCAAATCCAGCGTTTACGGCGGCGAATATGTGGTCGCGTTCAACACCAGTCAACATCTGGATGAGTCTACCCGTGTGGTCAAATGGCTGACTTCGCCGGATGTCCTGAAACGTCTTTCGGTACCGATCGGCATGATCCCGGCCACGTTGTCCGACGAGCCGGTGAAATATGAGGATCCGAAAATCAGCCAGGCGATGGCGTTGATGCAGCATGAACTGGTGGAAAGCCCGGCTTATGCGGCGGCGGATCAGGCCAATGAAGCGATGCAGTTCGTCTGGGCGCCGATGAAGGATGCGGTAATGCAGGCGGTAACTCATCAGATCACGCCGGAGCAGGCCATCGAGAAAATCATGAAGGCGGCACAGGATGGATTAGGGGCATCGCAATGAAAGTGATGAATCCGGAGCAGGCCAGTCTGGCGGGTATGTCGCAGAGTTCGGGATCGTTTAACAGTCGTATCAGGAAGTTCTGGCCTTATTTGTTGATATTGCCGTCGTTTGGGTTGTTGTTGCTGTTCACCTTCTATCCGCTGCTGCAAGGGTTCTGGATGTCGGTGTTTCAGCGCGGCGTGGTGGTGTTGCCGCAGGTCGCCAGCACGCACCCCAAATTCGTCGGCATCGACAACTTTATTCAGGTCTTTACCGATCCCGAATTTCAGCACGTCCTGCTGCGGACGGTGGTGTTTGTGGTGTTTGCGGTACCGCTCAATCTGACGATCGCTCTGGTGATGGCGCTGTTGCTGGCGCCGCAGATGCGGGGGTTCGGGTTGGCGCGCACCATCGTCTTTTTCCCGTCGATGATAAGCTTGCTGACCATCGGCATCATGTGGAAATGGCTGTTTGGTTATAACTCCGGATTGATCAACTACGTACTGAGCCTGATCGATATCAGCCCGGTACCCTGGCTACAACAGGAAACCATGGCGCAGATTGCCGTGGTGATTGTCTGGGTGTGGGCCAGCGCGGGCTTCAATATGATGATTCTGTTGGCCGGGTTGACGGCCATTCCGGAAGATTTGTATGAAGCCTCGCGTATCGACGGTACCAGCCGTTGGCGCACCTTCTGGCGCATTACTCTGCCGCTGTTGCAGCCGAGTGTAGTGGTGGTGGTGGTGTTGTCGTCGATTGAAGCTTTTAAAGTGTATGAACTGGTGCTGTCACTTACGGGCGGCGGGCCGGGGCGCGCCACCGTCTATTTGATCCAGACCATTTATGAGAATGCGTTTATGCAACCGGCCACCGCAGGGGTTGCGGCGGCGCAATCGGTGGTGCTGTTCGTGATCCTGTTTGCGCTCTCCGTTATCCAACTTCGTCTGTCGAGGAGTTTTAAATGAAGGGTTCATCTCTGCTGACGCGCTGGATAGTCATCGGTTTTATGCTGCTGTTTTTCCTGTTGCCGCCGATCTGGATTTTTTCCAACGCGCTGAAATCGGTCGATGAGATTTTTGCCTGGCCGCCGTCCCTGTGGCCGGAACACATCACGCTGGAAAACTTTGTCGATGTGTTCGCCAACACCAATTTTGTGCATACGCTCGGCAACTCCTTTTTCGTTTCCATCCTCTCGTCGCTGCTGTCTGTGTCGATCAGCGTCATGGCGGGCTACGCGCTGGCGAAGTTCCGGTTTCGCGGCGATACGCTGGTGTTCATGATCATCATGTGCGCGTTGATGATCCCGCTGCAGATTATCCTGATCCCGATTTTCCTGCTGCTGCGCGATTTGCACCTGCTCAATACGCTGTGGGGGGTGATTATCGCGCCGGCGGCCACGCCCACCGGGGTATTCCTGATGCGTCAGTACATCAAGAACATTCCCGACAGCCTGCTGGAGGCGGCGCGTCTGGAAGGCACCAGCGAGTGGCGGATTCTGTGGCGCATCGTGGTGCCGCTGTCGCTGCCGGCCATCGCCACGCTGGCGGCGTTCACCTTCGTCTGGCGGTGGAACGATTTCTTGTGGCCGTTCTTGGTGATCAGCGATCAGAGCCAGTGGACGGTACAACTGGCGCTGGCCAGCAATGTCGGCCAGTTTGATATCAACTGGCCGCGCCTGCTGGCGATGTCCGCCATGGCGGTCTTGCCGATGCTGGCGATCTTTCTGGCGCTGCAACGCTACTTCATGAACGGGTTGATGGCCGGCGCTACCAAGGAGTAACGCCGGTTTCCTGCCCGCCGCTAACCACGGGCGGGCTTACCGTCCGCGTAGTCTTTCCCCTTCGCCGCCAGCCCGACCTAACCCTGCCGCCGGGCTGGCGGTGCTGTGTCCGGTTGGCTCTCGTCACCGGCGCGACGACAGGGATCTTCCTTTTTATCGGTTCCGCAATGTCGGCCGCTTTGCCTGATGCCGTCATCTTAAGTGGTTCGCATCCCCGCCAGACGTCCCTGTATTGATGAGGTGTCCGCACTGTTGCATATGCCGCCAGCCCCAGTGACATGGCGTACCGGGTTTTTACGACGGCGCATGATGAATATGCCGGCTATTTTTTACATGGCCTCGGGGAAATAGAGCGTAGAATAGCGAACCACTGCCTGATAGGCGTTTTCCATCCCGTGTGATGCGTTCTGCATAGCCCGGTGGTTGGACATGATGTACTGGTGAAATCTGCCGTCGTGAGCGGCGGTGAAATACAACAGGAGTATCAGAGATGTTGGCGGATATCCGTTCACGCTGGCTGTTGCCAGTAATGATGTTTTTTATGGCATTGCAACTGTCTGCCTGTGGCGACAAGGACAAGGAGCAGCGTCAGGCGTTTATTGCGTTTCTGCAAGGGTTGCCGCAGGAAGGGCGGCAACTGCCGGAGCTTTCCGAACCGCAGAAACAGAGTTTTGGCCGCTATACCCAGGATTACGCGGTGTTGACGTCATTCAATCAGCAGTTGAATCAGGTGCTGGCTGATAGTCTGACGCCGATGCTGGACGAAGTGTCGCGTATCCATGTTCCGCAGGATTACATCAACCAGCGCGATAGCGTGCGCCAGACGGTCAGCGCGCTTAACCTGGTGAATCAGCAGGTGCAGAACGCCAAAGCGCAGGCGGAGAATGCCCGTCGTGCATTGAAACAGACGGAAGATCTGCAACCGGTGTTTGACAAGATTTATGGCCGCATTGTGGTTCAGCCCGCCAATGCGATGATAACCGTCGGGCCAGCCAGCGTTGCGTTTGCCCAGATGTTGGTGCAAATCGGCGATTATCTGCAGGCACAGGGCAATCAGGCCATTTTTAACGGCGCCAACGTGCAGTTTCGTACCCAGCAGCAGGTTGACCAGTACAACAATATGCTGACCGAGTTGACGGGGCAGCAACAGAAGCTGTTCACGCAGTTGAAATCTCAGTCGTTGCTGACATTTGCCCGATAACGACAGGTTTGCGGCAGTGATAACGGCGTGAGGGGAGCTCCTCACGCCGTTTTTTATGGCATTTTTAACGGTTGGCGCGATGCAGCGCACCGCTGGAAACGTCAGCGCGGGAGGGGCAATTGCCGCGGGCTGCCGGCAAACGGAAGGCCATGGGTTGCCGGCCCCAATTCCCGTCCCGAAGAGAGGCGGAATACAGAAACGGCATTCGACAGCAACACCGCCTGATCTTCGAGTGAATTGGCCGCCGCCGAGGATTCCTGTACCAGTGCGGCGTTCTGTTGCGTGGAACTGTCCATGCCCACTATCGCCTGATTGACCTGGGCGATGCCACGGCTCTGTTCGTCGGAGGCCATGGTGATTTCCCCCATGATGTCGTGGACATGCGTGACCGCCGAAACGATGTCATTCATGGTTTTTCCTGCCTTGTGCACCAGTTGCGCACCGTGGGAAACCTGTTCCACCGACGTAGAGATCAGCCCTTCAATTTCTTTGGCCGCCTGCGAACTGCGCTGCGCCAGATTGCGGACTTCGTTAGCGACTACGGCGAATCCACGGCCCTGTTCACCGGCGCGCGCCGCTTCTACGGCGGCGTTGAGCGCCAGAATGTTGGTCTGGAACGCGATGCCGTTTATCACCGATGTAATTTCTGCAATGCGTTTGGAGCTGCCTTCGATTTCGGACATGGTCTGCACCACGTTTTCCACCAGTTTCCCGCCTGATTGCGCCGTCTGCGTGGCATCCAGCACCAGTTTATTGGCGTGATGCGCGTTGTCGGCGTTTTGTTTCACGGTCGCGGTCAGTTGCTCCATGCTGGCGGCGGTTTCTTCTACCGCAGCGGCCTGCGCTTCCGTTCGTGCGGCGAGGTCATTGTTGCCGGTGACGATTTCGCTGGCGGCGGTAGTGATTTGGGTCACTCCCATACGAATATCGTCGATCATGTTGTGCAGATTGGCTTTCATTTTTGCCATAGCGCCGAGCAGCATACCCAGCTCATCGCGGCGTTGGGTTTCCACCGTAACGGTCAGATCGCCTGTTGCGATACGTTCGGCGATATTGACCGTTTGGTTCAGCGGGTGAGTTATCTGGCGGGAGATATACCAAGCTACCAGGACGCCTAGCAGTAGTGTGATTATCGACGTGATGGCTATCTGCCATTCAGCGTTGGCGATATCCTGCTGGGTGGATGTCGTTTCTTCGGTGACGAGCTTATCCACCTCTGACATCAGTTGTTCCGCAACGGCGCCAAGTTGGTTGCCTTGATTCATCTCTTCCTGATAAGCGGGAAGATAAGCCTGCACCCGTGTTTTGTACGTTGATAACGTGGATACCACCGGTGCGAGAATCGCCTGCTGTTCCGGCGACAGGATTTTCACAAACTGATCGGTGCTGCTGCGTGCGTCATCCAGTGCCGCCAGCAATGGTTTTTCAGCGTCACTATTCAATGACAACAGTAAGCCGCGCACCAGATAGCGAACAGTAACCAGTTTTTGATTTAGTGTTGTCAGTTGCAGTTGTTGGGAGAGATCGCCCGATGCGTTGATCTGTTGTTCCAGTTCTTTGACGGGCTTGTCGGCACCCGACAGGTTCCAGCTCTTTCTGACATCGTCTTTTTTAGCGACGGCATCAAGGTAGTTTTTCTGTTTTTCTTTATATTGGTCGATCAGTTTACTGATATTTCCCAATTTTCCGTCATAATCCGACCGCCAGGATTTTGTCTGAATGGACGATATTAATTTAATAACATTATCAATATGTGTGGTGTTTTCCTTCATGCTATCAGGACTGTAATTGGCGCTATAAAGCGCACGATAATAACGTGCCTGATTAACCTCATCACTGATTTGATTACTGAAAATAACTTTTTCAAAACGCCCTTTCAGTATTTCGATATAGCGCACACTGACGCCTGCAATGACAACGGTCAGCAACAGTACCAGTGCAAAACCGAACCCTAACTTTTTGCTAACCTTGATGTTCTCAAAATTTATAGCCATGTTTTTCTTCCACGTATGCCGCGTTCATTGAGAGAGGGCTGATAGACTCGTCATACGTCAAGTGGCAGGTAAGTTGGCTTGGTAACTCGACCATCTCTGGGGTTGGCCCTTTGGGGGCCGCCGTTGCTGCGTTCAAATCTGCTTTCGGCAGATTTGTCGCTCACCCGAATCACTTACCGCAGTCAGATCATCGGGATGTTCCCACTTGCCGTATTACAAGGCGCTCAATGACCCTTATCCTGAAAAGCCAATGTCTGACGTCGTTCAACACGCCAGCCGGTTGTCCTGCCGCTTGAATTATTCAAGGTATAGCCGGATCTCCGCCAACCCAAAAGATATTAATAATACTCAATAGTCCGTGATGTTATTTGGCGAGTCTTATCCGCACTAATTTTATGTATCCGCGTAGGATTGGTGCTGAATGCTCTCATCCATAAGCCGGGATAGCGTCAGAAATTAATGCGCTCAACGATGGCAAGCTTACAGGGTTTTTGTATCGGTTATGCGGTGAATAAAATAAGAAAGACCCGGCATAACGGCAGTTATTCCGGGCCTGAGGTATTACGCTAACGTGATAATCAGCGTGAAGTGATTATTTTGTGGCTTCAGCAAAGCGCTTGGCAGCTTCGTCCCAGTTGACGACGCTCCAGAAGGCTTTGATGTAATCCGGGCGACGGTTCTGGTATTTCAGGTAGTAGGCGTGTTCCCAGACATCCAGGGCGACCAGCGGGTAGCCGGACGCGCCGGAAATTGCTTCACCCATCAGCGGGCTGTCCTGATTGGCGGTGGACACCACGGCCAGTTTGCCGTCAGCTTTCAGTACCAGCCAGGCCCAACCAGAACCGAAGCGGGTAGCAGCGGCCTGCTCGAATTTTTCCTTGAAGGCGTCAACACTGCCGAAATCGCGTTCGATGGCAGCTTTCAGCTCGCCTTCCAGCGTGGTGCCCAGTTTCAGGCCTTTCCAGAACAGGCTGTGGTTGGCATGACCGCCGGCGTTGTTGCGCAGAGGGCCTTTTTTATCGGCTGGCAGTTGATCCAGTTTAGTGATCAGCTCTTCAGCGGACAGGCTGGCGAATTCCGGCAGGGATTCCAGCGCGGCGTTGGCATTGTTGACATAAGCCTGGTGATGTTTGGTGTGGTGAATTTCCATCGTCTGCTTGTCGAAATGCGGCTCAAGAGCGTCGTAAGCGTATGGCAGGGATGGCAGTGAATAACTCATGTTTAGCATCTCCATTATGTTGTAATGCGGAATGACCGTTGTTCGGCGCAAGCTTGTTAGCGCCGCGTAAGCATTAGGTTCATTATAGTTAATTAAATGATATTGAAAATGATTATTCGAGGTTGCGGCCAGCGCCTTATGCTCTTTTAGCCCTTGGATGCAAATGCTTATGCCAACAGCCGTCAACCTAACAACAAATCGGTCTAAGCCCGCAGCCGTTGCGGATGCGTATACACCGTGGCGCGACCGGGACGGCAGAAACCGACCAGCGTCAGATTACAGCGTTGAGCGACATCCACCGCCAGCGATGTCGCCGCCGAGACGGCGAAGAGAATTTCAACGCCGCACATAGCGGATTTTTGCACCATCTCATAGCTGGCGCGGCTGGAAACCAGCACTGCGCCTTGCTGCCAGGGCTGGCCGGCGCGCAGGCCAAGCAGTTTATCCAGCGCCACATGGCGGCCCACGTCTTCGCAGCCCCCTTGCAATTGCCCATCCGGCGCGATCCAGGCGGCGGCGTGGGTTGCGCCGGTGAGTTGCCCTGCCTGCTGTACATTTTTGAGCGCGTGCAACGCATTTTCCAAATGGGAAAGCGAAAAGGTCTGGGTAAAAGGCAGCGGCGAGATCGGTTTACCGATTTCCGCCAGTTGTTCGACGCCGCAGACGCCGCAGCCGGTTCGCCCGTCCATTGCCCGACGGCGTTGTTTCAGGCCGGCGAAGCGGCGGGAGGAGAGTTCTATCTGTACTTCGATACCGTTGCATACGGGGACGATGTCCATACCGTAGATTTCTCGCGGCGACTCGATGATGCCTTCCGACAGTGAGAACCCCAGCGCGAAGGGCTCCAGATCCTTGGGGGTCGCCATCATCACGACATGGGAGATCCCGTTATAAACCAGCGCCACCGGCACTTCTTCCGCCAGCCAATCCGGCTGCGCGTATTCGAGGCTGCCCTGATGTCGTACCTGACGTTGGCACGCGCCGGTTGCCGCATTCTGCGAAACGGTGGGCGGAAAATTATCGACGTTGCTGTTCACCCTGATTGTCTGCCTGTCATCGCATAAGTAGGTTGCCGCATTATTTCACCGCTGCCTGGTGGATGCGAACTTTTCTCCCGGAGTTGCGTACCTGCACGCAATCAGAGTAACGAGGTGTAACACTCTGGCTACAAACTGTGCGCTGTGTCGGAGAGTGAAGATTTCACCGTGGAACAGGCTGTTGTAATGGATAACGCGCTGTATATTCTTTAATCACTGTTACTGATTTGTTTTCGCTTTTGTGTCTTCCAGTGTTTTTCACTGTGGTCAGGGCGATCGCAGGCGCGCTGATCACATGGGTATAGCTGAGCCCCTACACCCCAAGCGGTGTTGCAGGCGGTGCATCACGAAGGAGAACGACATGACCATTGACGCTTCAGGCAGCCGGGTTGCTCCCGGTGAGTATGGATATGCGCTTAATCTGAAGAAACGTTATGACAACTTTATCGGCGGCGCATGGGTGCCGCCTTCCAGCGGCGAGTATTACCTCAACCTGACGCCAGTGACCGGGTTGCCGCTGTGTGAAGTCGCCAGTTCGAACACCCTTGATGTAGATCACGCGCTGGACGCGGCGCATAAAGCCAAAGCCGAATGGGGAGCGATGTCTGCCAGTGCGAGGGCGTTGATTCTTAATCGCATCGCTGATCGTATGGAGGAAAACCTCGAACTGTTGGCCAGCGCTGAAACCTGGGACAACGGCAAGCCCATCCGTGAAACCCTCAATGCCGACGTCCCGTTGGGCATCGATCATTTCCGTTATTTCGCCGCCTGTATTCGTGCGCAGGAAGGGAGTATCAGTGAAATCGATCACGATACCGTGGCCTACCACTTTCACGAGCCGTTGGGCGTGGTGGGGCAGATTATTCCGTGGAACTTCCCGCTGTTGATGGCGTGCTGGAAGCTGGCGCCCGCGCTGGCGGCGGGTAACTGCATTGTGCTTAAGCCCGCCAAACTGACGCCGCTTTCAGTATTGTTGCTGATGGAGTTGATTCAGGATTTGCTGCCGCCGGGCGTTCTCAATGTCGTGAATGGCGCCGGGGGGCAGATCGGCGAATATCTGGCGACCTCTCCGCGTATCGCCAAGGTTGCGTTTACCGGCTCTACCGAAGTCGGCCAGCAGATCATGGGCTATGCCGCCCAGAATGTGATCCCGGTGACACTGGAACTGGGCGGCAAATCGCCGAATATCTTCTTTGCCGATGTGATGGATCGGGAAGACAGCTTTTTCGATAAGGTGCTGGAAGGCTTCACGCTGTTTGCTTTCAATCAGGGCGAAGTGTGTACCTGTCCGAGCCGGGCGCTGATTCAGGAGTCCATTTACGAGCGTTTTATGGAGCGAGCCATCAAGCGCGTCGAATCCATTCGCGTGGGCAACCCGTTGGACAGCCAGACCATGATGGGGGCGCAGGTTTCGTCCGGCCAGTTGGACACCATTCTGAATTACATCGATATCGGCAAAAAAGAGGGGGCGCAGGTGCTGAGCGGTGGGCGTCGTAAAGCGCTGCCGGGCGATCTGGCGCAGGGATACTATCTGGAACCGACCATTCTTTTTGGCCACAACAGTATGCGCGTATTCCAGGAGGAAATTTTCGGCCCGGTGCTGGCCGTAACCACCTTCAAGACCATCGATGATGCTCTGGAGATCGCTAATGACACCCAGTATGGGCTGGGTGCCGGGGTCTGGAGCCGTAATGCCAACATTGCCTATCGTGTAGGCCGTGGCGTACAGGCTGGTCGTGTGTGGACCAACTGCTACCATGCGTATCCGGCACATGCGGCATTCGGCGGGTACAAACAATCGGGCATTGGCCGGGAAAATCACAAAATGATGCTGGAGCATTATCAGCAGACTAAATGCCTGTTGGTGAGTTACTCGGATAAACCGCTCGGCCTGTTCTGACGGGAAGAGTGTTGATTAACAGGGCTGCGTATGCAGCCCTGTCTGTTTATCAGCAGTGCTGTTGCTGCCGCTGCTGGGCCCGCCGTAGCTGACGGCCGGAAGAGAACCCAGCCATCAACGCGGCTTTTTCCACGCCAATGCCTTGCCTCAGGCGCTGTTGCGCGACGGCGATGCGTAACCGCTCGTGATACTCCCGGACGCTGATACCAGTTTGTTCGCGAAACAGGCGGGTCAAATGGCGGCTACTGACGTGAATACGATCAGCCAGCGCGTCGAGGGGCCAGTCGGCTTCCGGCTCCGCCGACATTAAATCCTGCGCCCGGTGTACCACCGGGTGGATATGGTTACGGTGTTGCAGCCAGGGTGAGAGCTGCTCGTCGCTGCCCGCTCGTCGGAAGTACACCACCATTTCTCGGGCGACCTGCAGCGATTGTTGCGCATCAAGAAAACGAGCGATCAGATGCAGGGTCAGGTCGATGCCGGCGGTGATGCCCGCACTGGTGTAAATACCGCGATCTTCAATGAAAATCCGGTTCTCTTTTACCAATGCCAGCGGTGCCTGCTGGATCAGCCGTTCCAGTACATCGTGGTGGGTGGTGCATTGGTAGCCATCCAACAGGCCGGCTTGCGCCGCCAGCAGGGTGCCGGAACAGATACAGGCCAGCGTCAGCCGCTGCGCACGCGAGGCTGGTTGCAGCCGACAGAGCCAGCGGCGTGCGATATCGGCTTGCGGTGTCGAAAAATAGTGTTGTGAATCAAAGACGCCAGGAACGATCAGAATCGCGCCTTCGGGTAGCTCATCCGGTAGTGGGGCAAGGTGGCTCAGCGTCATGCCGGTGGAGCATTGCAATTCAGCTTCCGGGCTGACGTAATGCAGCGAAAAGTGGCCGGCCAGCCGTAACGCTTCCGCCGGGCCTGCGACATCCAGCATCAGTACGCCGGGAAGCATCAGGAAGTAGACTTGTCGGCTCATGGTTGGGGCTCCTGCTGCATCTGATGATTGCCGCCACTGTGGCGGCAAGGTGCCGCTTCGCCGTCACGCGGTCGGCGAATTACGATGTTTGTTCCAGTTCGGCCAGACAGGCGTCCACACTGCGGATGGCGGCGAAGCGATCGATCAATACGGTTTCGGTGCGGTGTTTCAATTCGCCGCTACTTAGCGTCAGGCCGTCATGCGTCATTGGGAATGTCAGCGTGGCTTCTGTAACAAACGTTACCCGATAGCCCAGATCGGAGGCAACTCGGGCGGTGGTTTCACAGCACTGTTCGGTACGAATACCGGAAATAATCAGGTGACGGATCTCCTGCTGTTGTAACCAGGTCAGCAGGCCTGACTCGGTTAACGCATTATGTACGTGTTTGTGCACCTGGATGTCTGACCGATGTGTCAAAAAAGACTGACGGACGACATGGCCGGACGCCAGCGAAAAGGGGCCCTGCGATACATGGAAAACGTCCGCAATGGCGACGCCCTGACGTTGGCAGCCATCAATCAATCGCAGCAGCGCCGTCTGAAATGCCGGAACATCGCTCTCCGTCCAGAATGGACGGTGTAAAAAAGAGTTTTGTACATCAATGACTAACAATGCTGACTGGGCCATATCGGCTCTCCGGTGGTGGTGGTGAGTGGTCATGATGCAGCAGACGACCGGATGACTGAAGGCCAAATCAGGACATGATAGGGCTATATCTGGACGAGTTGCGGATAACAGCTCGTCCAGCCCATGGTGGGGTTATGACATCATCGGCAGCAGATGATGATAGAGCTGGCGGAAGACGCCGCGTTGTTCACCATAATGTGCGTGGCGCGCCGGATCCGGCGTATGGATTTGCTCTATCGGCAATTCGGGCAGCAGCGTTGCCAGCGGCTGATCCGGATTCATCGCGATCTGTGCCAGACGAGCGGCGCCAAGTGCCGGGCCCACATCGCCTCCCGTTCGGTACACCAGCGTTTTACCGCTGATATCCGCCAGCATTTGTCGCCAGTAGGCACTGCGCGCGCCGCCGCCAATCAGCGTAACGCGCTCAGGTTCAAGCCCGGTCATGTGCAATACATCCATGCCGTCCGCCAACGCGAAACCCACCCCCTCAAGCACCGCCCGGCCCAGCGCGGCCCGGCCATGCGAATGCGTCAGCCCCCAGAACGCCCCTTTTGCATGCGGATTGTTGTACGGCGTGCGCTCACCGGACAGATAGGGCAAAAACCAGATTGGGGTTGCCGTTTCGTCCTCGCCGGCTTGTTCCGCTTCGGTCAACAAGGCAGCCACGCTGTCGGCGTGGGTCAGCTTTGCCGCCCAGTCCAGGCAGGATGCGGCACTCAGTATGACCGACATCAGGTGCCAGGTAGCGGGCAGGGCGTGACAGAAACTGTGCACCGCATGCTGAGGGTTGCTGCGAAATCCATCGCTGACGGCAAAATAGACGCCGGACGTACCCAGCGACAACATCGCCTGACCGGCCTGATATACACCGACGCCGATCGCGCCAGCCGCGTTGTCTCCGCCGCCGGCAACGACCGGGACGGTCTTCATTCCCCAGCGGGCGGCGATATCAGCCCGCAACAACCCGGTGATACTGTTGCCTTCAAACAGCTCGGGCATCTGTTCACGAGTCAGCGCGCAGGCGTTGAGCAGTACATCGCTCCAGTCCCTCTTGGCGACATCCAGCCAGAGCGTGCCGGCTGCATCCGACATATCGCTGGCGAAGTCGCCGGTCATGCGGAAACGCAGGTAATCCTTGGGCAACAGCACTTTGTCCACCTGCCGGAAGATCTCCGGCTCATGCTGTTGCACCCATTTTAGCTTGGGAGCGGTAAACCCCGGCATCATCAGATTGCCGGTGATATGTTGGCAATCCGGCGTCAATTGCTCCAGTTCAAGACATTGCAGGGAACTGCGTCCGTCATTCCACAGAATTGCCGGGCGCAGTACCTGTTGTCGCCGATCCAGCAGCGTGGCGCCATGCATCTGGCCGGAGAGCCCGATCGCACGTACCGCGCTAAGATCATGTTGTCTCGCCAACTGCGTCAATACGCCATCGGTCGCCTGCCACCAGTGTTCCGGATCCTGTTCTGACCATAAAGGATGGGGTCGGGATAGGGTCAACGCGGCGCTCTGACTGGCGATGACTTCGCCGTCTTCCCGCAGAAGAACGGCTTTTACACCCGACGTTCCCAGATCGATACCTATGTACATAACGCCTCACTGTTTGTGTTTGTGCGGTGTTGGCGAGTTCAACCGTAGCCGGATGGCATGCCGAACGGACAGCATCAGCCGTACAGATAGCGGTTGACCAGATTCTCCAGCATTTCCTGGCGGCCGCTCCGGTGCTGGGGAGCGAGCTGGTGGCGTTCCGCATAGTGCGCCAGCGTTTCCAGCGAGGCATTACCTTGCAGGATCTGTTGGCCCAGTTCACCGTTCCAGCCGGAGTAACGCTGCGCCACCTGCCGGCTCAACACGTTATCCTCGATCATGCGCGCCGCCACTTTCAGCGCCAGCGCCAGCGTGTCCATCGCGCCGATGTGGGCGTGGAACAGATCGTAACGATCGGTGCTTTGGCGGCGCACCTTGGCGTCGAAGTTCAACCCGCCGGTGGTGAACCCGCCCGCCCGCAGGATTTCATACAGTACCAGCGCGTTTTCTTCCACGCTGTTAGGGAACTGGTCGGTATCCCAGCCGAGTTGCGGATCGCCGCGGTTGGCGTCCACCGAACCGAAAATGCCGAGCGCGATGGCGGTGGCGATTTCATGGTGAAAGGAGTGGCCCGCCAGCGTCGCGTGATTGGCCTCAATATTGACTTTGATGTCTTTTTCCAGCCCGAACTGTTTCAGGAAACCGTAGACGGTGGCGACGTCATAATCGTACTGGTGCTTGGTGGGCTCCTGCGGTTTGGGTTCGATCAGCAGCGTGCCGCGAAAGCCAATCTTGTGTTTATGTTCCACCACCATCTGCATGAAACGGCCGATTTGTTCCCTTTCCTGACGTAGGTCGGTGTTCAGCAGGGTTTCATAGCCTTCGCGTCCCCCCCACAGCACATAGTTTTCTCCTCCCAACTGCAAGGTGGCGTTCATGGCGGTGAAGACTTGCGTCGCCGCCCAGGCGAACACTTCCGGATCCGGATTGGTGGCGGCGCCGGTGGCGTAACGCGGATGGGTGAAGCAGTTGGCGGTGCCCCAGAGCAGCTTGACGCCGGTATCCTGCTGTTTAGCCGCGAGAATATCGGTCATGGCGGCGAAATTGCTGCGATACTCCTGTAACGACGCGCCTTCCGGCGATACATCCACATCATGGAAGCAGTAATAGGGAACCCCCAACTTCTGAAAGAACTCGAATGCGATGTCCGCCTTGGCGCGCGCCAGAGCCAGAGGATCCCCGCTGCCTTGCCAGGGGCGGGTAAACGCGCCGGCGCCGAACATATCCGCGCCGTTCCAGCAGAACGTATGCCAGTAACACACCGCGAAGCGCAGGTGGTCGGCCATCCGTTTACCGAGAATGTCCTGTTCGGGATCATAGTGACGGAAAGCTAATGGGTTGCTGCTGCCCTGACCTTCAAAGCGGATTTTTTCTATCTGATCGAAATAAGCGTGCATTCTCATCTCCTTGGAAATTTTCCCGACAGACGGGACACTGCTTAATTATTCGTATCGATATTTGGGCGGCTCAATTACGTTATTTTACACTGAAATTAAGATAATTATTAAATGTGCGCGTGTTCTCAAAAATGAATTAATAAAATTTGCAAACCTGCTCGGAATAGCTACGTGAAAAAACAGAGTTAACAAGCGTAAAATATGACCGCTATCAAAAAATAACAATTAAACCAAAAATCGTAATCAAGGGATGAAAATCAGCAATTGATGCTCTGTGCTTTTCGCGTCAACAATTCCGATGAGCACGGGATTTACCTGTCAGGGGTTCCCTGCATTCAAATAACGAAAGGTACTCAATGATGAAAGTGAAATACATTTTGCTGTCAGTCTGTGCCGTTATCGCTACGCTGGGTCAGCCGGGATTCGCCAGAGAAGTGAAAATTGGTATGGCGATCGATGATTTAAGGCTTGAACGCTGGCAAAAGGATCGGGATATTTTCGTGCAGAAAGCGGAAACGCAAGGGGCGAAAGTGTTTGTACAGTCCGCGAATGGCAATGAGGAAACCCAGATATCGCAAATAGAAAATATGATTAATCGCGGCGTCGATGTGCTGGTTATTATTCCCTATAACGGCAAGGTCTTAAGCAATGTTATTGCAGAGGCTAAACGCGAAGGAATAAAGGTACTGGCTTATGACCGTATGATTAATAATGCGGATATCGATTTTTATATTTCGTTTGATAATGAGAAAGTAGGCGAATTACAGGCCCGATATCTGGTTGATAAAGTGCCTCAGGGAAATTATTTTTTGATGGGCGGATCGCCGGTTGATAATAATGCCAAGCTGTTCCGCGAAGGGCAGATGAAAGTATTAAAACCGTTAATTGATAACGGGAAAATCAAAGTGGTTGGCGACCAATGGGTGGACGCCTGGCTACCGGAAAACGCCCTGAAGATCATGGAAAACGCATTGACGGCCAATAGCAATAAGGTCGATGCCGTCGTGGCCTCGAACGACGCTACGGCCGGCGGCGCCATTCAAGCGTTGGCGGCGCAGGGGCTGGCGGGCAAGGTGGCGATCTCCGGTCAGGATGCCGATCTGGCGGCCATTAAGCGAATCGTCGCAGGCACCCAGACCATGACGGTCTACAAACCCATTACCAAACTGGCGCAGGACGCCGCCGATATCGCGATTTCGCTGGGCGAGGGGAAAACGCCTTCGTCGAACGCCACGCTGAATAACGGCAAGAAAGCCGTTCCTTCCTTCCTGCTGACGCCGATCCCCGTGGATAAGAACAACATCGACAGTACCGTAGTCGCTGACGGTTTCCACAAAAAATCGGATGTGTACTGAGGGGCGTGGGGCGTGGGGCGTCGCCGTCGATGGCGATGTTGTCCATTGACGGCAGAGACCGCCGGTAAAGGGGGAGTGCATCGTGCCTTGTTTGCTGGAAATGAAAAATATCACCAAGACTTTCGGTGCCGTGAAAGCCGTGGACAACATCAGCCTGCAGCTTGATGCCGGGCAGGTGTTGTCGCTGTGCGGAGAAAACGGTTCCGGCAAGTCTACGCTGATGAAAGTGCTGTGTGCGGTATATCCGCACGGCAGCTATGAAGGCAGCATCCGGTTTGCCGGCGATGAATTGCGGGCTGCGCATATCCGCGACACCGAACAGAGGGGGATTGCCATCATTCATCAGGAACTGGCGCTGGTCAAAGAGATGACGGTGCTGGAGAACGTGTTCCTCGGCAATGAATGGTCGCATTTTGGCGTGATGGATTACGACGCCATGTATCTGCGCTGTCAGACGATGCTGGAACAGGTAAAGCTGGATGTCGACCCCAACAGCCGCGTGGGCGATCTCGGGCTCGGCCAGCAGCAACTGGTGGAAATTGCCAAAGCGCTCAATAAGCAGGTGCGGTTGCTGGTTCTGGATGAGCCGACGGCATCGCTGACCGAGAAAGAGGCCGCGGTACTGTTGAATATCGTGCAGGATCTGCGTCACCACGGCATCGCTTGCATCTACATTTCCCACAAGCTGAATGAGGTCAAAGCCATTTCCGACATGATTTGCGTCATTCGCGACGGCAAGCATGTCGGCACTTACCCGGCGGCATCGCTTGGCGAGGAGCAGATCATCGCCATGATGGTCGGCCGTGAGTTAACCGAATTGTACCCCGGCGAACCGCACGATATCGGTGACGAAGTGTTGCGGGTGGAGCACTTGACCGCCTGGCACCCCGTCAACCGCCATATTCGTCGGGTGGATGAGGTGTCGTTTTCGTTACATCGCGGCGAGATCCTGGGGATTGCCGGCCTGGTCGGTGCGGGGCGTACCGAGACTGTACAGTGTGTGTTCGGCGCTTATCCGGGGCGCTGGCAAGGGCGGGTTCTGGTGGAGGGAAAGCCGGTCACTATCCGTCATTGTCGGGACGCCATAGCGCTCGGCATCGCCATGGTGCCGGAAGATCGCAAGAAAGACGGTATCGTGCCGGTAATGAGCGTGGCGCAGAACATCACGCTGGCGGCGCTGGAACAGTTCACCGGCGGCGGGTCTGTGCTGGATGATGCGCGAGAGCAGAATTGTGTTCGTGAGTCTATTGCCCATCTCAAGGTGAAAACCTCGTCGCCGGAACTGGCGATTGCCCGTCTGAGCGGCGGCAATCAGCAGAAAGCCATTTTGGCGAAATGTCTGCTGCTGCACCCTAAAATTCTGATTCTGGATGAACCCACGCGCGGCATCGACATCGGTGCGAAATATGAAATTTATAAACTTATCAATCAATTGGTTAAACAAGGGATTGCCATCATCGTCATTTCTTCCGAATTGCCCGAAGTATTGGGCTTGAGCGATCGGGTTCTGGTGATGCACCAGGGACGTATCCGGGCTGATCTGCCTAATCAGGGGTTAACGCAGGAACAGGTCATGGAAGCCGCGCTGAGGAGTGAGCATCATGCTGAAAACGTCGCTGTCTGAACGGCCGAACGCTCTGGCCGTGCCTCGCCGCGCCAAAAATTTTCATCTGCAGGTCTACGTGATGATTGCAGCGGTCGTCGCCATCGGGTTGTTCTTTACGTTGATGACCGATGGGGCCTATTTGAGCGCCCGTAATATTTCCAACCTGCTGCGCCAGACGGCTATCACCGGCATTCTGGCGGTAGGCATGGTTTTCGTCATTATTTCCGCGGAGATCGATCTGTCGGTCGGTTCGATGATGGGGTTGCTGGGGGGCGCGGCGGCGATCTTCGACGTCTGGTTTGGCTGGCCGCTGCCATTGACTATCGTTGTAACACTGTTGCTGGGATTGTTGCTGGGGGCGTGGAACGGCTGGTGGGTCGCTTATCGTCGGGTGCCGTCTTTTATCGTGACGCTGGCGGGGATGCTGGCATTTCGCGGCGTGCTGATCGGTGTGACTAGCGGCACCACGGTGTCCCCCACGTCGCCCGCCATGTCCCGGATTGGCCAGAGTTATCTGCCGGATGGCGTCGGTTTCCTGTTCGGTGTGCTGGGGTTGCTGCTGTTTGTCGCATGGCAGTGGCGCCAGAGACGCAGCCGTCAGCGTCTGGGGTTGCCGGTGGCCCCGTCATCCGCCGACGTCGGCCGTCAGGCGTTGATGGCGGCCGTTGTGTTAGGCGCCATCTATTTGCTCAACGATTATCGTGGTGTGCCCACGCCGGTCTTGCTGTTGACGTTGATTATGCTGGCGGGTGTTTTTATGGCGGCCCGTACCGCGTTCGGACGCCGGATTTATGCGGTGGGCGGCAATCTGGATGCGGCGCGATTATCCGGCATCAATGTTGAGCGTACCAAGCTGGCGGTATTCGCCATCAATGGGTTGCTGGTGGCGGTGGCCGGTCTGGTGCTCAGCTCCCGTCTCGGCGCTGGGTCGCCGTCGGCGGGGAATATCGCCGAACTGGATGCCATCGCCGCCTGCGTTATCGGCGGAACCAGCCTGGCCGGCGGCGTCGGCAGCGTAGCCGGCGCGGTGATGGGGGCCTTTATCATGGCGTCGCTGGATAATGGAATGAGCATGCTGGATGTGCCCACGTTCTGGCAGTACATCGTGAAGGGCGGCATTTTATTGCTGGCGGTATGGATGGATACCGCCACCAAGCGTAAAGCCTGAGACGCATTCAGCGATGTGGCCGGGCGGCGCGATCCATCGGGTACTCGAGGCGCTTCGCAAAATGGGGAAATTCATTTTCTGGCCGTAAGCAGGCTGTGCTATTCAGGAAGGCTCCGTTCGGATGAGATGCATCACATGTTTGAGAAGCGCTATCGAATTACGCTGTTGTTCAATGCCAACAAGGTTTACGACCGGCAGGTCGTGGAAGGCGTGGGGGAATACCTGCAGGCTTCGCAGTGTGATTGGGACATTTTTATCGAAGAGGATTTTCGCTGTCGCCTGGAAAACATCGGCGACTGGCTCGGTGATGGCGTGATCGCCGATTTCGACGATCGAGACATTATCCGCCGGCTGGCGGATGTCTCGGTGCCGCTGGTGGGGGTGGGCGGTTCTTATCATGATCCTGCGGATTATCCGCCAGCGCACTATATCGCCACCGATAACCACGCGCTGGTGGAAAGCGCGTTTATGCATCTGAAACAAAAAGGGATTCACCGTTTCGCCTTTTACGGTTTACCGGCTGAGGCGGGCAAGGGATGGGCGCAGGAGCGGGAGTATGCCTTCCGGCAGCTGGTGGCGGCGGAGCAGTATCAAGGCGTGGTTTATCAGGGAATGGAAACGTTGCCGGATAACTGGCAGTACGCACAGAACCGTCTGGCTGATTGGGTGCAGACGCTGCCGCCGCAGACCGGCATTATCGCTGTGACGGATGCCCGGGCTCGCCATTTGCTGCAGGTTTGCGAGCATCTGAATATCCCGGTGCCGGAAAAGTTGTGCGTCATCGGTATCGATAACGAAGAGTTGACGCGCTACCTGTCTCGGGTGGCGTTGTCTTCCGTAGTACAGGGAACGCGCCAGATGGGGTATCGGGCCGCGAAGTTGCTGCATCAACTGCTGTTGGCGTCACAGCCGTTGCCGTTGCAGCGGATTCTGGTGCCGCCGGTGAGGGTGGCGCAACGCCGCTCTACGGACTACCGTTCGGTGCATGATCCGGCGGTGATTCAGGCGCTGCATTTCATTCGTCATCACGCCTGCCGCGGTATCAAGGTGGAGCAGGTGCTGGATGCGGTTGGCCTTTCCCGTTCCAATCTGGAGAAGCGCGTTAAGGATGAAACCAACCAGACGATTCACGGCATCATTCATAGAGAAAAACGGGATCGCGCCCGTAATTTGCTGGTTTCCACGTCGTTGTCCGTCAATGAAATTTCGACAATGTGCGGTTATCCGTCGCTGCCGTATTTTTATTCCGTGTTTAAGAAGGACTACGGCATGACGCCAAAAGAGTATCGGAAACGGTACGGCGAAGGGGATTACAGTGACTGACGTCGCTTGGCAACGTGACTGAAAGGCTGCATGGTCATGCAGCCTTGGAAGAGGGTCTCTGACAGACAACTCAGGCGTGGGCTGTTTCCTTAACACGCCAGGAGTCATAGTAAATGTGCTCAACCTGGTAGTTGATGTCGTCGGTGTTGCCGGTCAGCCGGTGAGCGATGGTGAAGGCGAAATCAAATGCCACACCCAGCCCTTTACCGCTGATCAGATTGCCATCCTCCACCACATTCTGGTCGACATATACGCCGTCCGTTACGTCTTTCCATAGATCGCCGGAACAAACATAACGCCGGCCTTTCAACAAGTTGTGGCCGCCCAGTACACGAGCCGCTGCGGAGCAAAGCGGGCAAATCAGCCGGCCGGCATCGTCATGACGGCGGATAAATTCAGCGACCAGCGGGTTAGCGGCCAGATTTACCGTGCCTTGCGGCCCTCCGGGGATCACCACTGCGTCGAACAGGGTATCCATATTGCGTTCCAGCAGTGCGTCCGCAAACATGCGGATATTGTGATAACTACGCAGTTCCAGCATGTCCTGGCAGGACAGCGTCATGACCTCTACTTGAGTGCGGTGCAGGGCGTCGATGACCATGACCGCTTCTGCTTCTTCGAATCCGGGCGCCAGCAGGACGGCGACTTTCTTAGCCATAATATCTCCAGCAATCGGGGGAGTTGATGCTCGCAAGGATAGCAAATAAATAGCTAAAAAATGAAACTACGTTTTGAATCTGTGCCTTGTATCGCGTAACGCGCGCTGAATATTGATGGGTATTGCAAACCGAAATCATCATGAAGCGAGTCTGCGGATCGCAGACTCTGTAGACGCGGGGGGTTACTTAAGGTATGAGCGGATGACCGCCACGATCGCATCCAAATCCGTTTCCCGTTCTGCGGGGTCTGCATTTTCGTTCATCAAATGTACCCGAATGTGCCCTTCCAGCACCTCGCTCATCAGACCATTTACTGCACCGCGGATGGCGGCGATCTGCTGGAGTATTTGCAGGCATTCGCTGTGGCCGCTATCCAGCGCTTTTTCCAGCGCTTCCGCCTGGCCTTTTATGCGTCTGACTCGGGTCAACAACTTCTTTTTGTCTTTAATCGTATGAGGCATGAAATACTCCGGGGTTGTCTCATAATATACTGGGGTATAGTATAAAACTGATTCTCATTTCCTTTCACTCTATCCAGGCATGTAAACGCCGGACACGGATGCTCACTATGACTGATTTCGTCTCTCTTTTGCAGCAGGGCGTAGCCAATGCCTGGCTGTTTATTCCCAGCGCGGTGTTGCTGGGCGCATTACACGGTTTGGAACCCGGTCATTCGAAGACCATGATGGCCGCGTTTATTATTGCCATTCAGGGGACGGTGCGGCAGGCGATCATGCTGGGGCTGGCGGCTACGCTGTCGCATACCGTCGTAGTCTGGTTGATCGCGCTGGGCGGCATGTATTTGAGCAACGCCTTTACTGCGGAAGCGACGGAGCCCTGGTTACAACTGTGCTCTGGTTTCATCATTCTTGGCACGGCGGCCTGGATGTTTTGGCGAACCTGGCAGGGGGAGCGGCAATGGGATACGCATCACCATGAGCACCACCACCATGAGCACCACCATGACGAGCAGCGTATCGTCGATACCGGCCACGGTCGGGTGATGCTGACGATCATTGAAGAAACCGGTGAACCGCGCTGGCGACTGACAGCGTTATCCGGTGCGCAGTGGGCGGCGGAACAGGTATACGTAGAGACGGAACGGTCGGCAGGCGAACGACAGCGCTTCTGTTTTGTCGAGCGCGAGGGGTATCTGGAGTCGGCGCAGACCATCCCGGAGCCGCACAGTTTTCTGGCGTCTCTGACCCTGGGCCACGGCGACTATCACCATGATTACCCATTGGTCTTTTCCGACGACGGGCATGGACAACCTGTGGGGCATAACGACGAATATCAAGACGCCCATGAGCAGGCTCACGCCAGCGAAATTCGCCGCCGGTTTGCCGATGGGCGGGCAACCAATGGCCAGATTTTATTATTCGGGCTGACCGGCGGGCTGCTGCCTTGCCCGGCGGCGATCACCGTCTTGTTGTTGTGTCTTCAGGTGAAGGCGTTTTCGTTGGGAGCGGCGTTGGTGGTGTGCTTCAGCATCGGGTTGGCGCTGACGCTGGTTGCCGTCGGCGTGGGAGCGGCGATCAGCGTGAAGCAGGTCAGCCGACGCTGGTCGGGATTTTCGACGCTGGCGCGTCGTGCGCCTTATTTTTCCAGCCTGCTGATTGCTCTGGTCGGCGCCTATATGCTGGTTCACGGCGCTGGTCGATTGAATTTCTTCTAATCTGCGTCCCATGTCATTGCGTCGAGGTGTTCATTCCGACCCTTGTTGGGTTATCACCGCTTTCAACCGGCGTTTTCAACGCCGGTTTTACTGTATCTACGAAATTTTCCTCCAAAAATCCCGCTCTTCTCTTCCGGTCGGCAAAAAAAGATGATTAAATTATAAATCATATATTTTGCATAAATATGCATTGATGAGCGTGATGATGAAAACGCCATCCCAACGGCGCCATCGTGATCCTGGTTGCTTCAATGTATTCTCATGTATTGCGTAAACCGGCGGGCTGCTAAGCTTCACGCCACCGAACTCGAGCAGGGACTAATAGTTATGACGACGATTCTGAAACATCTTCCGGTTGGTCAGCGGATTGGCATCGCATTCTCCGGTGGTCTGGATACCAGCGCCGCCTTACTCTGGATGCGTCAGAAAGGGGCCGTACCCTACGCCTATACGGCAAATCTGGGGCAGCCGGATGAGGATGATTACGAGGCCATTCCGCGCCGCGCCAAGGAGTATGGCGCGGAAAACGCCCGTCTGATCGACTGTCGTAAGCAACTGGTGGCTGAAGGCATCGCGGCAATCCAGTGCGGTGCGTTTCACAACACCACCGGCGGTATGACGTACTTCAACACCACCCCATTGGGCCGTGCGGTGACTGGCACCATGCTGGTGGCGGCGATGAAAGAAGACGGCGTGAATATCTGGGGTGACGGCAGCACTTACAAAGGTAACGATATCGAGCGTTTTTATCGCTATGGTCTGCTGACCAATGCTGAGCTGAAGATCTACAAACCTTGGCTGGATACGGATTTCATTGATGAATTGGGCGGCCGTCAGGAAATGTCCGAGTTTATGGCGCAAGCGGGCTTCAACTATAAGATGTCTGCCGAGAAAGCCTACTCCACCGATTCCAACATGCTGGGGGCGACGCATGAGGCCAAGGATCTGGAGTTCCTGAATTCCAGCGTGAAAATCGTTAATCCCATCATGGGTGTGAAGTTCTGGGACGAAAACGTACACATCCCGGCGGAAGAAGTGACCGTGCGTTTCGAACGCGGCTACCCGGTGGCGCTGAACGGCAAAACATTCACTGACGACGTTGAACTGATGCTGGAAGCCAATCGCATCGGCGGCCGTCATGGTCTCGGCATGAGCGATCAGATCGAGAACCGAATCATTGAAGCGAAAAGCCGCGGTATCTATGAAGCCCCGGGGATGGCGTTGCTGCATATCGCCTATGAGCGCCTGGTGACGGGTATCCACAACGAAGACACTATCGAGCAGTATCACGCCCACGGTCGTCAGCTGGGCCGTCTGCTGTATCAGGGGCGCTGGTTCGATCCGCAGGCGCTGATGTTGCGTGATGCGTTGCAGCGTTGGGTCGCTAGCGCTATTACTGGCGAAGTCACCCTCGAACTGCGTCGCGGCAATGATTATTCCATTCTGAATACCGTCTCCGATAACCTGACCTACAAGCCGGAGCGTCTCACCATGGAAAAAGGCGAATCCGTATTCTCGCCGGATGACCGTATCGGCCAGTTGACCATGCGTAACCTGGATATCATCGATACGCGCGAAAAACTGTTCAACTATGCGGAAACCGGCCTGCTTTCCTCCGGCAATACCGGTGTACCGTTGGTGAGCGGCAACTCGCAGTTGCAGGACAAATCCGCCAAATAACGCCGGTCGGCGTTACAACGAAAGGGCATACACGTATGCCCTTTTTTGATGGCTCGAATCGGCTGTCAGGCCGGTCAGTCGGTGGTGTTCAGGTGTTTTTCAAAACGAGAGAGCAACGTGCGTAACGTGACTTTTTCTTCATCACTGAAGAGGGAAAGCAGCTGCCTTTCATTTTCGACATGCTCAGCCACCACCTGGTTGATGAGTGCGAACCCTTCATCCGTAAGCTGGATGTTCACGGAGCGCCGATCTCCCTGAATGGGAACCCGCCGCAGCCATCCGGCGCTCTCAAGACGATCCAACCTGCTGGTTAGCGTACTGTTGTTGATCATCAACGCATTGACGATTTGCGTCGGGCTGATGGCATACGGCGCGCCGCTGCGGCGCAAGGTGGCCAGAATGTCGAACTCTCTGGCGCTTAAGTGATGCTGGCTGAAAACCCTGTCTAACGCCCGGTCAATCAGCAGGCTGACGCGGGATAGACTCCCGATGAGCAGCATGGGGCTGACATCCAGATCCGGACGTTCCTGTTCCCATTGTTTAATAATATCAGATACTTCCAGGTAGCGTGGCATTTCGGCGATATCCTTGAATCAGCGAGTATGTCTGTCTTGTCTGTCCCTATTCGTCATACGCGATGAAAACTCCTGAACGCGATACGCATGACTCTAATATTCAATAGAGAAAAATTCAATCTAATATATTACCGTTAAGTAAATTACCAAAAAATATATTTCGACAATGAAATATATGATCGGTTAACCTCATACCGGCCTATCGCCAGGCTGTGGTTCAGGCAGGAAGGTTGCGCCGGATGTGTCTCTTTTTACGCGATACGACGGCTCGTTGTTCATGGATTGGCACATTGTCGAAGGAGGGGCTATGAGACTTAAGCATTTCGCGTTTTACGCGCCCTGTGTCTGGGGGACAACGTATTTTGTCACCACCCAATTTTTGCCGGCCGACAGGCCATTGCTGGCGGCGTTGGTTCGTGCTTTGCCGCCGGGGCTGATGCTTATCGCCGGTACCTCCATGCCGAGTCGCTATTGGCTGCGGCGCTTGTTTGTCCTGGGGGCGCTTAACATCGGTATTTTCTTTGTCATGTTGTTTTTCGCCGCCTACAGATTGCCGGGAGGCGTGGTGGCATTGGTCGGCTCTTTTCAGCCGCTGGTGGTGATCGTGTTGTCATGCCTGCTGTTGGCGCAACCCATCGTGAAGCAGCAGGTGATGGCCGCCGCCATGGGCGGCGCGGGGATTGTGCTGTTGATTTCGTTGCCCGACGCGCCACTGAACCCAGAGGGCCTGATGGCGGCGATGCTGGCGACATGCAGCATGGCGTCGGGTCTGGTGCTGACCAAAAAATGGGGGCGCCCGCCAGGGATGTCGATGCTGACGTTCACCGGCTGGCAGCTATTTTGCGGCGGTATCGTTATTCTGCCGCTCCAATTGATGGTGGAGTCGTTTCCGGTTCATTTCTCCCTGATAAATGCGGCCGGTTATTTTTATCTGGCGATACCTGGGTCGCTGTTGGCTTATTTCATGTGGTTTTCCGGCGTAGAGGCGCATTCGCCGGTCGCTATGTCGATGCTGAGTTTCCTTAGCCCGCTCGTTGCCCTGTTACTGGGGTTTCTGTTTTTGTCTCAGGGATTGTCCGGCGCACAGCTGCTCGGCGTTGTTCTCATTTTCGGCGCTGTCATTGCCGCCCAGGATTTAGCGTTCCTGAAGAGAAAAGCGCAACTCGGGCGTAACGGCTGAGTTGTCGCGTGGCGTAGCGGAATGTCGTCCCCGGATTAATCAGCGGCACACCGGAACGGCAGCGCTTTTTTACCCTGTCTTATTCGCGTCTGACCGGGGCGTAAGCCGGTTACTCAGGCCGGGTAAGGCGGGGCGGTTCCCGCAGTAATGCCTACTTTTTGGGTCTCAACAGACAACCCCCCGGTTTTGGCATGGATTTATTGGCGCGGGATTGACCGGCCTTAAGTTCATTCTTCCATTTTTTTGCTGTTTTTATCGTTCTGTTCCGGATTTTCAGCCCTAATCCCATTAGCGGGACGGAGAGTCTCCTGAAACGCCGACGCCAGCAATTCCGGATAAAAATTAAATCTGTTTATTGGCAAAGTGTCCGGAAATAGTAGCGTATGCGCGAAAATGGGACGGGAGCCGTGCACATTCCATCGGAAACCGGTGTGTTTTGCCTTAACGCTATCTATCACGATGCACCCTCGGCTATCCGGCGAGTTCCCCTGAGCGAATTGGGTGATTCGCATCGGCTGAAAGCGGGCCAGTGCCGCGTGATGGAAAAGTTCTACCAGTTGAGAACGGTGCCTATGCACCCGGCCAGCCATGAAGTGATGCTGGAATCGGTTGTGGCTAGTTTGGCGGCAGAATGGCCCGAATTACGCCAGCGGGAAGGGGTGGTGATTTATGCCAAAACACAAACCCACAACACCTTTTTCGATCGGGACTGGCTGGGTAGTATTCTTATCCGGCAGCGGCTCGCCAACTGGGATGTCATGACGCTGAGCCTGAATCATTGCGCTTCCGCGCTATCGGCATTGCATTTGATCAGGCAAGGGGCGGTAAGGCGAAATATACCAATTATTGTATTAACGGGAGAGAAGGCGTTTCATCCCGAAATAAATCGTTTCACCGTTGGCGTACAAGGAGAATTACCTGTCGCCGCATTATTTAATGCGCGGCACAGCCCTTGGCAGGTCACGTTTACAGCGGTAAAGCATTTAAGCCGGTTTTATAACAATGCCGACAATATGACCCGTCAGGAAAAAGCGGATCTCAATGATTGTTTGTTGGGAGAATTATGCGATTTTGTTTCGCATTCCGTCAGGCTGTCGGGAATAAACCCGGAAGACGTGGATTATTTCGTACCCTGTAATCTTAATCTTCCATTACTTAATCAAATGGCGGCGCGTTTGAATATTGGCGGGCGATTATTCGATGGCAATGTTGCCGATTATGGACATCTTTATTGTTCCGACGTGTTATTTAATTTTTCTTCATTACTTAAGACAACCAGTCGCGCGAGAAACTATTTCTGTTTTTCCATCGGGATGGGCGTCACGCTTTCTTGCGCACTGATACAGCACACAGATATTTAATAGGAGAAGGGTATGTCTGCGACATTAGCGGTAATTCAACAGGCATTACGTGAAGTTATGGATAACGATGAGATTGAAATTAATGAAAGTACGGATTTGGATAATGATCTCGATCTGGATTCCGTGATGTTCGTGCAATTTCTGTTAACGCTGGAAGATAAAATTGAAGGCCTGCTGTTCGACCCCGACCAGATTAATATGGAAACCTTTAGTACAGTCGGCGGCCTGATTTCATGGCTGAATAGCAATGTCATGCAGGAGGTGCGTCATGTCGGCTGAGCATATCGGGCAAATCTGGACGGCCTTCCGTGATCGTCCGTTGGCGGAGGCGCTGACGTTGTTGCTGCAACCCGCATCCGGCGCCAGGCATTATCTTCATCAGATAGGCTACCAGATTCAGGAAATCGGCCGGATCCCTGACGCGGGCCAGCCGCAACGGCTGTTCGACCGGGTATTGACGCACCTGGAGTTGGATGTGGTGCGGAGTCAGGAGACGCTATCCCTGCCGGCTCATTTCCCTTTGCTGGTCTGTGTGGCGCGGCTCGGCATTCTGGCTCGCATGCAGGCCATGAGCTGGCAGCACTTATCCGGCAGAACCAGCTTCGGCGCCAAAACGACCCGGCACCAACTGATTAAGGCCAGTTTCGCCGATGTGGCGGGCAGGGCCGCGCTGCTGTTGGAACAGCAGCAGCAGCGCCTGCAAGCGGGCGATATGCTTGGCCTGGAGGACGACCATTACCAGATCACGCAGCTTAGCAATGACGCGGAGAAAATGATGGGCGGTCACGGTTTTCTGCTCGGCAATACCCATAGCCTCTCCTATTTTTCCATGATGCTGTACAGCATCTACGGCAAGGCCAGTTGCCTGGCTGCAGCCTGACGACCGGTAAGGAAGCGAGAATGGGCCTGATTTCGCGAGTGATGACCCGCCGAACATCGTCTGTGCACGGCGATGTGCTCCAGATCGTCGTGTTGGCATGGCCGATGATGGTGACTGCCATTGTCGTTTCCCTTTCCCAGAATCTGCAGATCGCGATATTGGGAAACGGGGCGGAAAGCCAGACATTGTCGACGCTTTCTTTGTTGCAACCGTTCAATTTTCTGTTTATCGCCATTATGGAATGCGTGGCGATCACTAATCAGGTGTTTAGCGCCCGTTCCCGACATGACTGGCCCCGTGGCCGCATTTGGCACAGCACGTTGCTGTCCGGGGGATTGGGGCTGCTGGCCACAACGGCGGCGGCGGCGCTGTGCTATCTGCTGGCCTCTCCGTTGTCGAGCTGGATGGGGAGTTCGGATCCGTCGCTGATGCGCTCCTCGGCCCCCTGGTATCTGCTTTCCATGACGCCTTTCATGTTGCTGGAGGTGGGGAATGCCGCGTTACGCGGTCAGGGCCGTACCGCGGCGGCCATGCTGCTGATGTGCGCTTACATCCTGGGCAACGCCCTGCTGTGTTTTGTGGGTTTTCAGCACTATCAGTTGGGGTTCGATGCCGTGCTGCTGGCAAACGCCGTCGCCGCAGCGCCGTTGCTGCCGCTGGTTTTTGTTCTGGTACGCCGTCAGGCGCGCACCGCCGACCGGCCTGACGATCGCCCGCAGGCGTTTTTGCCCCGGCTATTGGCGTTGCTGACCAATGCCGGCATCCCGGTGTTTTTCTCCATGGTGGTGGTTTTCTTCAGTTCGATGGTGATCTTTCCGATGGTGGCCCGCGCGGGAGAAGGGATGTTGCCGGCGTTCCTGATCGTTATCAAGCTGCGGGCTTTTTTCATCATCCCTGCCGTGGCATTGGGATCCGCCATCGCCATTTTGTCTAATCAACGCTTGAAAACGGCTTCGGTCGTGGCGCTGGCTGGGTTGTTGAAAAGTGGGTTATGGCTGGTTGTATTGGTCTGTTTGTGCCTGACGTTGGCGGTGGGGGCGATCCGTACCGGCGTACTGGATGGGTTGTCCAACGATGCGGTGATCCGTCATGCCAGCCAGACGGTGCTGTTGTTGCTATTGCCTACGTTTTTCCTGACGTCGTTGGTGGCGGCGTTGCAGACGCTGCTGGAGCAGTTAGAACGGGGAAAGCGCGTGTTGTTATTTACCCTGGTTCTGGAACTCGCCATGGCGGGCGTCGTGCTGACCACCAGGTCGTACTTTGATGACATTAGGGCGCTTGCCGGTCTGATGGTGTCTTTTAGCGTGCTGTATGCGGTAGTTTTCCTGCGAGAGTATCGCTTGTTATTGAAATCATTGGGGGAGCGGGATGCTGCTGTATGATCTGTGCTATCCCCTGCTGTGGCTGTTTGCGCAGGTTCATTACAGTTATTACCGCGTACTGGTCTGGTTGAAACGGCGGCCTTCGTTATTGCTGCGGATAAAAATCAAACCCGATACCCATTACCAGCAGGTTTGCCACCGGTTACGCATGGCGGATCTCTGGCTGTTGCAACGATTTTCTCAGCGTCTGGCAGCCGGGTATTTGCTGCGTTTGTTTGAGTCAACCCGCTATTTTTCTTACAAGCAGATGGATCGCGATTACCTGGCGGCATTTGATCAGGAAGAACTGCTGTTTCAGCGTCGGCGGGTGTGCGTTTTCCGTTGGTTTCCAGCACGGGGCGCGCCGCTGAGAAATGTGCTGCTGGTGCATGGCTGGGAGGGGCGCGGCATCATGTTTCGCCCGTTGTGCGAGGCGTTGAAAGCGCAAGGGTTCGGCATCGTGATGCCGGATCTGCCAGCGCATGGGGTGTCGGAAGGGGATCGCGTGTCCAACTATGAGTTGGCGGAACTGGTGCTTATGCTGGGGAAGCAGTATGGGCCGTTCGACGCGGTGATCGGCCATTCCAGCGGAGGACTTATTAGTGCGTTGGCCATGGTACAAGGGCTCGCCGCCGAGCGGCTGGTGCTGTTGGCGAGCCCGGATAATCTGGGCGCGATGATTGATCGCTTTCTGGCGGGAACGGGAGTCGCGCCCGCGTTGGCGGTGCCGATGAAAGCGCTGTATGCGCAGCGTTTCGGCTTTCATCCAGACAACGTCGGGCCGGAAATTTACCGTTCGCTGTTCTGCCCGGCGTTGATTTGCCATGATTTGCAGGATGCCAGGGTTGCGCCGCAGACTGCGCAGACGCTGCATGGCGCCTTACGTTGCAGCGAACTGTTTTATACCCGAGGCTTGGGCCACCTGGGTATTTTACGCAGTCCTCTGGTACACCGGCGTATTCTGGATTTTCTGGCTGTGACGCCCCCGGGTCAGTTGGCGATATTTTGAATGTTATCCAACAGAACATGGCGCGAAAACAGGTGACGCTGCCGACCGAAAATAATATCGAAGCTGGTATTGTTAATAACGCGGGCGGCTTCTTTATCCTGAAACACGGCCTTACGGTATTTCAGCGGTGGAATATTGTAGGTTTTGGTAAAGCAGCGCGAGAAATGAGGTAACGACGAAAATCCACAGGCATAGCAAATATCGGTTAACGACCAGTTGGGGGAAATATGGATGATTTCCTTCGCTAACGTCAGGCGGACGCGCCAGATCCAACGCATGGGTGTAATATTATATATCTGATTGAATAATCTGCAGATGTCGAATTTCGATTTTCCACTGACCTGTTCAAGATTTTCCAGCGTAATATTGTTACCGATGTTGTCTATAATATAGTCGATAATCACCGCCAGATTGGTGGCTTTGCTGCTGGATGCCAGCGTTTTGCGTAATTGCGGATGCCGGCGATACATATCCTGAATGAGATTATTATTGAAACTGTCGTTATCCAGTGTGTGAGCGTATGTATTCTGTAGGTTCATGGTGTCATCCCAAAATAATTTCCTCGTATCTGGATCCGGCTACAGACGAATATCCATACAACGGTGAGGGGTTGTTAATTATTGTCCTTACAGCAACGAGCAAACGATTTAACGCAAATAACATGCCATGTATGGAAAGCCGGTATATCAAGGGAATTCGTTACGATTTTTGGTAAATAGTCCCATTCTTGGGACGAAATTCGTTTCGTTAATGGGATTATTGTTCCGTAAATGGTGGAAGCAGCGGTGCGGCGTGAAATAGGACGGTATTGTCCGTCAGGTAGCGGAGAAACCTATCCGGCGAGAAAATGTAGAGGGAGGGCGTTCGGTGTTTTTCAGGAGAATTTTGCGTATTCTTAAAACCAGAGATAAAAAGTAATCGCAAGAAAGACTATAAGATATCATCGGCCGCGGAAGGCTGATTTTATTTATATTCTGAGGATTTCCCATGACGGTGCTGGTTCAACTTGATAATGTGCATAAAATCTTCCTTACCGATGAAATCGAGACTCATGCCCTTAGCAAGATAAATCTCTCCATTCATTCGGGTGAGTACGTTTCCATTGCCGGCCCGTCCGGCTGCGGCAAGTCTACGCTATTGTCGATTATGGGATTGCTGGATACGCCTACCGAAGGGCACTACTGGTTGAATGGTACGGATATCGAATTTATCAGCCGTAAGGAGATGGCGCGCCTGCGCAACAGAGAAATCGGTTTTATCTTTCAGTCTTTCAACCTGATAAGCGATCTGACCATTGAGGAAAATGTCGCATTGCCATTGACTTACCGTAATGACATCTCCCGTTCGGAGCAAAAAGCGCGGGTGATTCAGGCGTTGGAGAAGGTCGGTATGTCCCACCGTGTGCGGCATTATCCCTCCCAGCTTTCCGGTGGCCAACAGCAGCGGGTGGCTGTGGCTCGCGCCATCGTTGGGCGGCCTTCGTTGCTGTTGGCCGATGAGCCGACCGGCAATCTGGATTCCGCCAACGCTGAAGCGGTAATGAACATTTTGGACGAATTACATCAGGACGGTGCAACCATTTGTATTGTGACCCACGATCCCCGATCTGCCATGCGCGCTCAGCGCACCATTGTGCTGTCCGACGGGCAGGTGGTGGCTGATGGCGGGAACAGCCAACTGCTGCAGGCGGTATAACAGCATGAACATATGGTTTGATATCCGTTATGCTCTGCGGCTGCTGTTGAAAAGCCCCGGTTTCAGCGTATTGACCATTACCGTAATGGCGTGCGGACTGGGGCTTGCGCTTTATATGTTTTCCATCATCAACACCATTATGTATAAAACGTTACCGTACCCGAATGGTAGCGGTATGGTGTTGTTGACACCGACGGTAAATGGCGAAACATTTAATGACTATGGCGTAAATTTTCTTGACTACGAATTGATTCGCCAGCGAGCCAGAACGCTTGAAGATATGAGTTATTTTTATGCCGAATATATCGATTTGAAAACGGAAGATACCTCCGTGCGATATATTGCCGTGCGAAATACACCGAGCATGTTCAGCTATACCGGTGTCCATCCATTACTCGGGCGTGCTTTTGATGACCAGGATATGGCGGAAAATGCCCTTCCTGTCGCGATTATCAGCTATGACCTTTGGCAGAAATATTTTCAGGGACGTGGTGATATTGTTGGCCTGACGGTAAAAATTAATAGCGTAAATACACAGATTGTTGGTGTGATGCCAAAAGGCTTTGCGTTTCCCTTTTATCATGACTTGTGGTTGCCTGCCGCTATTCCAGCCGCATCGACTTTGAAACGGGAAAAAGCGCCGGAGGTTTTTGTTTTTGCACATTTGGCGAAAAAACGTAAGCCTGTGGATGCCGATCGTGAACTTGATGGCATTATGCGGGGTGTCGTGGGCGAGGCTCCCAATGATAAGAAAGAAATTTCTGTCAAGGTGCTGTCCTTTCAGGAAAGTTTTACCGGAGAGGAAACGGCCCAATCATTTCTGGTTATGTTGTCAGCCGTAGGTTTTGTTCTCTTGCTGGCATGTTGCAACGTTGGGAACCTGCTGCTTGCACGCTCTAATCGCCGTACAAGGGAAATTGCTATTAGGGTTGCGTTGGGTTCTCCTACATCGCGGCTATTATTACAAATGGTGTGGGAGAGTCTGATTATTTGTACGGTAGCAGGAATTATCGGTGTGCTATTAGCTTCTTGGGGGCTAGATATCACAAACTATATATTCCCCAAATTTGTTCCGAATAAAATTCCTGTGTGGTGGCATTTGTCGCTGGATGGAGAGGTCATTATTGATGCTATTGTATTGGTCATTATCACCGCATTGGTAACGAGCGCATTGCCTGCCTGGAAAGTAGCGAATGGACAGTTTGCTTATGCACTGCGTGATGGTGCAAATAGCGATCAAGGGAGAAGAACGGGTAAATTTAGTCGAACGTTAGTTGTGGTTGAAGTTGCATTATCCTGCTCTATTCTGTGTATCAGCGTATTATTACTTTTTTTAGTCATTCGCGCGACAAAAGCAGACTATGGGGTACCTATTGATAATTATCTTGTTAGTCAAATCAGTCTTAGTAAGGATAATTATCCTGATAGCAAAAGTCGCGGTGATTTTTATATAAAAACAATGGAAATATTAAAAAAAATTCCTGGGGTGAGCGGTGGTGCTCTAATTTCTAACGCACCGGGGCAGTTTACTTTTCCACATCAGGTCACTACGGAAGATTTACTTAGCAATACTAAAGAACCTCAGCCCTATTCACTGGTAAATGACATAAAATTAATGCCGGGTAATTTGTCAGAAATTGGTGCGGCGGTTTTATATGGGAGAGAGTTTTCATTTAATGATGATAGTAATTCTTTACCCGTTGCCGTCGTCAGCAATTCTTTTGCTCAACGGTATTGGCCCGGTGAAAAAAGTGTTATTGGTAAAAAAATTCGTTTTATTGATGGGAATGATAGTCGTTGGTTTACCATAATTGGTGTTGCCCCGCATATTATTCACGGCCGCCCTTTTAGTGAATTCAAAAGTCGGCCAACCGTTTATCGCTCATTATTGCAATTACAGCAGGATAATCCGCCATTAACGTTGATGTTAAAAACTACTCAGCAGCAACAAGTGGCTCCTATGATGCAGCAGGTTATTCGGCAGGTGAATCCAAGTGTTGGAATGAGTCAGCCACAAATGCTGAGTGATATGCTGATCCGAAATACTGCGGGTGTGGAGTTTGTCACTAACTTGTTTCTGCTATTTGGTCTGGCGGCAATGGTGTTGGCAGCCAGTGGTATTTATGGTGTTACACAGAATGCGATTAACCAGCGCACTCAGGAAATAGGTATTCGGCAAGCACTAGGCGCGTCGCCAACCAACCTCATGCGCATGCTGATGTTCTCTGGGCTGAAGCAATTGTTTGTCGGTCTTGCTCTGGGATTACCACTTGCCATTTTTGCCGCACCAAAAATCAACCGGGTATACGGTGACGGCAGCAGTGGATTTATCCTGCTGTTTTTGTCGGTTGCGTTTTTCATCCTGATAACGGTTTCGCTGGCCACCTGGATCCCTTCGCGCAGGGCGATCATGATGAAACCCGGCGAGGCGATCCGTTACGAGTAAGCGGCGCAGACACTCCCGATAGCATCCTTAAGGTTCCTGTTTTCCGCACAGGAGTCGTTAATTGTCGCCACAAGCTGTCATACTTGGCTAGACGGGCAAACACAGCGGGGACTTCCCACCCTGGTTTTGCCCGTCGCTCCGACTGGCGGCGTCGGGGATGCCGTAATGATGCGTGGCGGCGGCCAGCGGCTATTTCGCGGAGCGATCTCAACCATAAACTGGCCTCTGGTCTGGCAGTCAACCGCGCATAAGCGTTGTGGTGTATGGTTGTCGATCGGTATAACACTTCGGTATAACCCAGCGTGATAAAGGACCCACATGGCGGATAAGCAACATGTTCTGATTGTTGATGATGACGCGCATATTCTGGCCAGTTTGCAGATGTTGCTGTCGATGGAAGGGTATCAGGTCACTCTGGCATCCACCGTTGAACAGGTTCCTCTTCAACTTTCCCAGCATGATTTCGATGTGATCCTGATGGACATGAATTACCAGCGGGACACGACGTCCGGGCAGGAAGGGTTGATCTTGCTGGAAGAGATCAAAAAGTACGACGAGTACCTGCCGGTGGTAGCGATGACCGGCTGGGGCAGTGTGGATATCGCCGTCAGTGCGATGCAGACCGGCGCGGTCGATTTCATCCAGAAACCCTGGGATAACGAGCGCCTGCTGAGCATTCTGCGTCAGCAGATCAGTTTCAGCCGCAGCCAGCGTTCAGGTAAACGGTTGAAAGAAGAGAACAAACTGTTGAAGCTGGCGCTGGAAGATGACTTCAACGGCGAATGGGTGATCGAATCGTCTCAGATGCAGCAACTGATGCGAATGGTGGAACAGGTGGCGGTCACTGACACCAATATTTTGATCCTCGGTGAGAACGGTACCGGCAAAAGCCTGCTGGCGCGCGTGATTCATCAACTGTCCTCCCGGCGCGATGAGAGTTTGGTGTCGGTAAATATGGGTTGCATCAACGAGAATCTGTTCGAAAGTGAAATGTTCGGTCATGTAAAAGGCGCCTTTACCGACGCACGGGAAAGCCGCGTCGGGCGTTTCGAATTGGCGGACAAGGGCACGCTGTTTCTGGACGAGATCGGCAACCTGCCCATGACGCAGCAGAGCAAGCTGTTGCGTATTCTGGAAGAGCGCTGTTTTGAACGGGTCGGTTCCTCCCGCACCCTGAAAACCCACTGCCGTATCGTTGCCGCCACCAACGCCAATCTTGCCGAACGGGTAGCGGAAGGCACCTTTCGTCAGGATCTCTACTACCGGCTCAATACCATCGAGTTGCACCTGCCGTCGTTGGCGGAGCGTCAGGAGGATATCGTACCGCTGACGTTGAATTTTATTGAGCGCTATGCCAGAAAATACAATAAGCCGGTACCCGCGCTCAGCCCGTCGGGGCAAGCGGCGCTGTTCCGTTATCACTGGCCGGGAAATGTTCGCGAACTGAGTCACTTGCTGGAGCGTGCCGTTCTGTTGTGTGCGGCATCCCGGCTCAACAGCGATGATATTTTCCCCTCGTTACCGACGATGTCGCAGAAAACGTTCAGGGCGGAGGCGGAGTTCAGCTCGGACGCCACGCTGGCGGATATCGAAGAGCGTTTGCTGAGTCAGCGTATGACAAAGTTCGAGGGCAACGCGGTCAAAGCCGCGCAATCGCTGGGGTTAAGTCGCAGTGCATTCTACCGGCGACTGGAAAAGTACAAGATTAATCATGAGTAAACTCGATACCTCCTTTGAACCGCCTCATCTGCTATCCCTGAACATCGCCGCATTTGTCGGATTACTGGGGTACTTTTTGCTGTGGTTTTTCCCCGACCAGTCGGTGTATCTGAAAATACTGACGGTGTTCATCATCGTGCTGTGTCTGATTTACAGCAGTTTTACTTTTTCCGAGCGGTTGAATGCCAGGATTCATGTCGTCTCCAACCTGTTGGAAGCGCTGGGGCAGGAGAATTTCAGCCTGCGCGGCGTGACCAAAGGAAAAGGCGCGTTCGACAATCTGATCCGTCAAATCAACCAGTTATCCGGCACGATGGCGCGTAGCCGTCAACAACAGCAAGAAACCTACTACGTACTCCACAAGGTGATTTCCAATATCAGCGTCAGCGTGTTTGCCCTGGATGCCGAGCAGCGTGTGATGTGGTGTAACGATGCCGCCTCCGCATTGCTGAATAAACCCGTCAAATTGCTGGTCGGCCAACCGGCGGCGGAGTTCGGGCTGGAAGGGTTGTTGCAGCAGTCCTCCGGTGCAGAGCCGATCGATTGGCGCTTCCCCAGTGCACAAGGGATGTTCCAGATACGGCATGATTCCTATATGGAGGATGGCCGGCAGAATCACCTATTGTTTATCAGCGACGTCAGCAAACTGTTGCGGAATGAAGAACAGAAAACCTGGCAGAACCTGTTGCGGGTGATCAGCCATGAAATCAACAACTCACTGACGCCGATCGCCTCCATCAGCCAGACGTTGTTGCAGGTATTCCGCAAAGATACCCAGCATCCTGCGGCGCCGGATCTGGTGAACGGCATGGAAATCATCAACAATCGCGCCCGCGATTTAATCGCCTTTGTCGGGAGCTACCGTCAGCTCAACCGGTTGCCGCCGCCCAGCAAACAGCCTTGCGATGTCACACTATTGATGACGCAAATGGCGATGTTGTTCCCGCAACGTCGGTTGGTTTTTTCCGGCGAATCGCCGTTGATGGTTGCGGTGGACGCCAACCAAATGCAGCAGATGTTCATCAATCTGATGAAAAATGCGGATGAGGCCATGGAGCCGGGCGTCGGCGAAATCGTACTGCGCTGGACAGTGGTGGCCCGGCAACTGCACATTGAAATCATTGATCAGGGTAAGGGTGTGGCGAATATCGAAAACCTGTTTGTCCCGTTTTATACCACCAAAAATCACGGCAGCGGCATCGGGTTGATTTTGTGCCGACAGATTGTCGAGGGACATGGCGGACATCTGACACTGGAGAATCGCAAAGATGCGGAAGGATGCATCGTCAATATCTTCCTGCCGTTGGGATGAACTGCCCAGCGATGAGCCGCATCAGCCTTTGTGCGTCGTCGCGCCGGTGGATAGTCTGGCGAGCGCGGCGCGACAGGCGGCGATTCGTCAGGCTGCCGGCGTCGATGTCGATACGGCGATGACGCTGTCCCAGCAGGCCTGGGGCATCCTGCGGTTATTGCTGGCGCCGATCTGCCGCCAGATGCCGCAGGCGCTACGTTTTGAGCGTAATGCCCACGGCAAGCCGTTCCTGGCGGACTACCCCGCTATCCAGTTCAATGTGTCGCATACCCGAACGGCGTTGGCGTTCGCCATGGCCATGCATCACCCGGTCGGCGTGGATGTTGAACGGTGTGTGGGCAATCCGACGGGCAAGCGTGCGGTGGCGGCGCGTTTTTTCCATCCCAATGAGGCGCACTGGCTGGCGTCGCTGTCGGATGAGGCATTTCTGCCGGCGTTTATCCGGTTGTGGACGCGCAAAGAGGCCTATATCAAGGCGCTTGGCCTGGGGTTGCACCGACAGCTCAACGACTTTAGCTGCCTGTCGGCGGCAGGCCATGTTCTGGTGCGTGATAAGG
>NZ_CM001857.1:118319-195723 GCF_000400505.1 Musicola paradisiaca NCPPB 2511
GGGTGGCTGGATGGTGCGCCGGCGACGGCATTCTGCTGCTGTGCCTTGCCCACGGCGCCCGCTGCGGTAGACATCGATGCGTGGCGAGTACGGATACTGACGCCGGATGCCGGGTAATGGGAACCGGCTCAGTGTTCCGCCCGCAGCTCAGTGTTCCGTCCGCAGATGTATCACATTTTACCTAGCGGCGGTTTCCGCCGGGCAGCTGTGTTCAACCAGGCTGGCCAGCCCGCCATCGATATGCACGTCGGTCGTTGGTGACACACTGGCCCTGGCGCCGGTCGTCATACTGCCGCTCAGGCGCTTCACGCGGCACAGGCGTGCGTCGGCGCCCATAGCGAAACGCACTACGGCATTATCGGCGGAAAAATCGGAGGCGTTGCGATTGAACGCGGCGCCCATCGCCAACGTCAGGTTGAGCGTGCGGGTTGCGCCTTCGACGTTGACGTCCGCGCCCATACTGGCGTCGATCGTCAACTGGTCGGGCGATACCGCGCAGGCGGGCAAGGCAAACTGAACCCCGGACTGAGCGTTGACGCGGGATAACGGCGCGTTGAGCGTAATGGTGACAACCACACTATGGTCGCGCAGTTTATTGCTGTCATTGTATGGATTATCGATGGTCAACGTATCGTCCTGACGCTGGATAACCAGTTTTTCCAATACGGCCGGTCTGGCGGTGGCGCTGACGCGATTCTCGTTGCCGCACTGGACGGTGACTTCCAGCCCTCGGCTGAGATTCAGTGCTGAAAAATGTGTCAGTTCAACGCTTTTCTGTTGGGTTGGCGAGCAGGCTACGGTGAGCGGCAATAACGCCAGTACCGAAAAAAACAGTGTTTTCATTCCGTGTCTCATGGCTGCTTTCAGCTGGGGTTCCCGATGGTGGGGACTGGCGGGCGAACCATCAGCCTGCGACATTCCCTGTCCGGCTGATACCTGATTGATAAGCCCCGTCCATTGACTCAATCAGGTGGTTCGTACATCCCTGTTTCTTCGCAGAACGGATGCCTGCGAAGTGCGTCCTTGATAGCCATTATGCCGTGTCGCCAGCAAGGTAGTTGTCTGAAATTGAACATTACCGTTTATCGAGCGATCGATCATGCCGCATGGGTTGTCGCTCGTGTTTGGCAGCGCGACAAACCAGACTGGCGTCATACATAGAACAGCCGGCAACTGCCTATCCAGGCGCCCAACCCGACCGACAGCATGACATGCGGCGTTCCGGCGAGAACGGCGGGCAGCGCCATCTGCAACAGCAGCAGTGAATCGGTGGTATAGCAGTGGCCGATATCCGGCATCAGACCGAGCGCAATGGATTCCATCGGGTAGTGATGTCGGCGGGAATAGTTAAGCCAACTGATGCGATTGACGTTATGGGGCAGCAGCATCGGCTGTTCGTGCGGTGTGACGCCGGCACCGAGCAGCGCGGCGCTGACCAGTTCATCGTGCGCCTGATAGAAATCCTTTTTGGCTTGCTCGCCATCGTGGATGCCGGCATGAAACTCCGGGCGTTGCGCCAGAAAAATCGGCCCAATCTGCAAACCCTCGTCGGCCTCTTCCAACAGTAATGCCGAAAAGGCATCGCCGACCAGCGTGCAGCCTGCGACGTACCGTTCCTCTGGGGGAAAGGTGGACAGCGTATCCCCGGCGACGATCGCGATGCGTCGGGCTTGTCGGGCGGCGAGCAGACGCCGGGCCAAATCGAACGCCCAAAACAGCGTGGCGCAATTCTGTTGATCCAACTCGTAACAGGCGGCATCCGGAGTAATAAACGGATGGGCCCGCAAACGCGCGCTCCAGCCAGGCGCATCGGGGTGTTGAACGGGCATGCCGTGAACATAAATCAGCGTATCTGCGGGTAGCGCCGGTTGGGGGGCTTCCTGCTGTAACCGGTCAAGCAGATGAAAAAGCACCTGTTCCACGGAGGTTTTGCCATCCAGTGCGGCCACCTGCCGGAAACCGAACAGTTGTGAGAATACCCTGGCTTCGGAGGGGGATGCGCCGGACTGGGTGATAATCTCCGCCGCACTGATCCTGTTTTCCGGGATCCAGTTTACGAAATGGGTGAGCCGCATAATGCTATCCCCGCAGTGCGACTGCGCTGAGACGCCGCTGGTGCTCCACCAGCAGCAGATAATCATGGCCGGGCTGATAGTGGGCGGCCAGCGCAGCGAACGGCGCGGCGCATAACCACTGTGGATGCGTGGCGATGACGAGTGGTGCGGCCGGCAGCAAGGCCAGTAGCGTCGCGTCTGCGATAATAACGGTATGCTGCGGGCGCAGCTCAAAGCGGGCTATCAGGTGTTGCACTTCCGCTATCACTGTCCTTTGCGTCGTCAGCGGTTGACGATGATATCCCTGATAGCGCAATGCCTGGGGGCGGCGGCTTAGCGTGAGCAGGCCGGCGTTGTTTTCCGGAGTAAGCGTTGACATCAAGTCGGAGCGGTAGTGCAGGTAGCCTTGGTCGGCCATCAACAGCAACGCGTCGCCGGCGTTTTCCTGCTGGCAGTTGGCGATGCTGGCGAGGGCAAATAACGCCGCGTCCGGCCCGCGATCGCTGATAGTTAACGCCAGACAATCCGGCAATCCCAGTTCATGGATAACGTAATTGATTACCGAACTTCCCAAGTGCAAGTCCGGCGTCCAGTGGGCCATCAGAACACTGTCGATACGGCTGAGATCGTGGCGTGCACGGTACGTGGGCAGTAACGGGTCAAGCAGACTGATAAACGAAGACAGCCCGCCGTCAGGCGGCGGGTTGGCCAGCGTATCGCGCCATGACAAGCCGTTGGCGGCCAAAAAGCGGGCGGCGTAGTCGTGCCAGTAGGCCCGCTGTTGATGGCCGGTCGGCAGTATTTCCTCCGTCAGCGTCGAACTGCGGTGCAGTATCGACCGAGGGTCAAGATACGTGGGCACAAACGCCTCCCCGGGCGGTGTGGCAACGGAAACTGTTCATCAGGTGAATATTGGCGGTGCCTTCCATGTACTCGAACGCGAAAGCATCCCGACAACGGCGACGCAGCTGCGGGTTTTCCAGCCATGCCTGGCCGTTCAACAGGTGCGGCATGCGGTGTGCTACGCTTTCCGCAAACAAGGTGCAGCGGCGTTTGAGCTGGCTGGTGGTGTAATACTGCGATGCGCCGTTCTGGTAGTGTTCGGCGATCTCCGCAAGCTGTCGGCGCAGCAGGTGATAGGTGCGCCATTGCTGAGTCACCCAGCGTTGCTGCTCGTCGTCCAGGGGGTGGCCGTCCAGCGCGCTGAGTAAGCCGTATGTCGTCCCCAACGCCATGGCGCTGACCATCGGCCGATGACGTTCGAATACCTGCCCCAACGCATGCAGTCCCTGATTCAACCCTTTACGCTCGTAACCCAAAATATCGGCCGGTTGTACCGGCATGTCGCTAATGCTGATTTCCGTCAGGTTGGAGCCCTGCAGGCCGAATTGTTCCAGCGGCGTGATGGAAATGTGCTGCGCGTAACGTTTCGGATCGACCATCACCAGCCGCTGTGTATCGCCATCCCGGGCGAAGACCAGCCCGACGGAAGCGAGCTGCGCGCCGCCGATGAATTTTTTGTGTGCCGTGAGCAAATACCCGTCGTCGCAGCGGGTCAGCGAAGAGGCGACGGACTGCGTATCTGAACCGACTTCCGGCTCGGTTACGGCGAAGAAAGCCCAGCACGGCGGTGTCGTGAAACGGGAGAAAAAGAACGCCTGTTGCTGCGGTGTGCCGAGTGCGATGACGGCGCGCGCCGACAGCGAGGCGCCCGGCAGCGACATCAGTGCGCTGGCGTCGAATCGGCTGAGATATTCCAGCATATCGATATTATCCTGATAGCTGCAGGCCTCATAATCCCAACCGCGAAATGGAATGAACTGCGGCGGAATGCCGATATAGGAAATGACGTAGAGCAGTTCGTCTTCCAGACTGGACAACGCCAGCGCGCGATCGGTTTCCATCTGGCCGGCGGCGAGCCGCAGTTTTTCGCCCAGCGCATCAAGATCCTTTTTAAGATTACTGAACGTCAGTGCTTTCATGCTATGTCCTGCCTGTCGATAGGGGTGAATCATTACCTTAGCGGTAATCAGGTTGAGGGATTGCCCGACGTTGCAGGGCGAGACTGCGTGTGGCGGGCGGTTGGTATTTCGACGATCAACGACGCATAGGTCGCGCCTAACCCCACGCTGACCAGCATGACTTTATCGCCTGGGCGAACCCGTTGTTGCCGCATCAAAAAGTGCAGATTGATGAACGGGTCGGCGCCGAAGCAGTGGCCGTAGTGGGGGATATTGTCGAGAAAGATTTTTTCTCTGGGAAAATCCAGCAATTGCGCAAGACGGTGCCACGACGACAGGTTGACGTTGTGCGGCGCGATCCAGTCAATCTGCCCGAGCGTCAGGTTCGCCTTGTCCAATGCCGCCAGCAGGTGGCGGCGGGTGAAATCGATGTAATGTTCACCAAATTCGGTGGTTTCCCGTTCGTCGTAGCCCTTCTGGATGCTAAACCGACCATCCTGGCCGGTATGGCGGCTCAGAATCGCGGGGCCGTCGCCCTGTCGGCTGAGCAGCACCGCGCAGGCGGCTTCGCCCATGAGTGTGGTGTCGCGGATCAACTTGACCCGTGGATGGAAAGCCTTTTCGCCGATCAGCAGCAGGCCATAACCCTCCGGCGACAACTGTTTCAGCAGCCACTCGGCAGCCGTCAGCGGCGTGGCGCAATGCCCCATGGTCAGGCTGGCGAATTCCACCTGCGGCGCAAAACGTTGCAGCCAGTTGGGGGTCAGCGCACGTTGGTCGAAGGCCCGAACATCGGGCACGGTATGGCAGTGCGCCACATGGCTGATGGCGGCGAACGCTTGAGGACGTGAAGCTTGTAACTGCGTGATCACCGGCGTCAGCAGCTCGTCCAGCGTACCGTTCCCGCCGTGAAAGCGGCGCAGGCCGTAAAACCGATCGAACATGCGGGTATCCAGCCGGCTTAATCCCCACCTCTTGCGCTACCGTTTCCAGCGTGTGCACGTCGGGCGGAAACGCCATTTCGATCGCGTCAATATGTCCGAGCATGGCGGCGAACCCTAGGGTCAGGCTGGCGTTGGAAAAGGCGCGAACCGGGGTTATGCATCATGATGGCGACCCGGATCGGTAAAACAGCGGTAGGCGTAGGTCACTGGCCCGGCATCGGCGCGCTGGCTGAGACGGAGCAACGGATCGGAAAGATAGAGTAACGCGCTGCCGGTTTCCCGTAAGGTCTGCGCCAGCGACTGTGCCTCCAGGGGGCGTTCCTGTACGCGAATGCCGACGCTGTGGCGAAATCCGGGGGCGGCGAACAGCAGGCTTTGCAACAACGGCGTGCGAAATTGCAACGGCACGCCGCAATATTCATACAGCAGCGTTCCCTGCTTATGTCGTTCGTTAAACCGACGGCACAACTCAACCACCTCAGTAGCATGGCGGCCGGTGGCGTCGGTGTGCCTGGGGGCGTGCAGATACCAGGGCGCCCCGGCTTCCGCCGGGTTGAGCGCGAGCCAGGGGTGCAATGATCGCACCTCGGACGGCGACAGCGGCGTCGCCACCGTTTCCACCGTTAACCGCCCGATGGTTTCCTGTGCCGGCGTGAGTGCGATATCGACCACGTTGGTTATCTCCGATAACCGTGATTAAGCAGGTGGATAAAGGTGGTGCCTTCGGTATATTCGAGCGCTTTCACATCGCGCCAGGCTTTCGCCAGCCGGGGACATTCCCCCAACGCCGCAGGCGGCGCGTGGTGAACCGCATTCATGATCACTTGCTCGGCGATGCGGGTGGAGACCACTTTGATAAGCCCAGCTTCGCGTCCGCAGGCCTCTCCCTGTTCAAGTCGCTCGCAAATGGCACGCGCCTGCGCCATGGCGGCCTGCAATTGGCGCTGCGCTTTTTGCAGCCAGACGCTCTTCGGCGTCGTCCAGCGGTGTTGCAACACCATATCAAGCGCGGAACGGGCAATCCCCAACGCGATGGCACCGACACAGGGGCGCAGCGCATCGAAGGTGATCAGGGCAGAACGCGCAAAACGCTCGGTGGGTTTCAGGTGCTGTCCCAGCAACGCGCTATCCGGCAGGAACAGATCGTGAAAACGCAGGTGCGAGACATTGCAACCGGGCAAGGCGACGATGGGAATACGTTCCGCCGCGATTCCCGGTTGATGGCGTGGCGAGAAGATGAAGACGTTAATACCCAGCGGCCCCGGCGCGGTACGGGCAAAGAGCACGCCGGTATCGGCGATGACGCCGTTGCCGATCAGGTATTTTTCGCCATTGATTAACCAGCCACCATCGACTTTCACGGCCCGAGTTTGTAGTTGCTGGACATCGCTGCCGACGTTCGGCTCCGACATGGCGAAGCTGCTCCAGGTGAGCTCGCGGCTAAATTGCGAGAAAAACTCGTCCCGCTGTGTTTGGCTGCCGATGCTGTCCACCACCATCGCCGCCATGCCTGGGCCGGGGGAGGAGAACAGCAGATTAGGATCGATATAGCCGAAGGATTCGTAGGCTTCGCAACGTAGCGGCAGCGACAGGTTATTCAGCGCAACGCCGGCCTCTTCCAGCCAGCACTGCGGCCGGTAGTCGGCGGGAACGCCGAGCGTATTCAACATCGGCGCCAGCGAATAACCGGCGGTGATGCGCGCTTTTTCCGGGTCGATATCGATCTGGCCGCCAAGATGACGTCCTTCGTCGAGCGTGCTTTCAATCCGCGTTTTCAGCGGTTGCAGGAAGAGGGCATAGTCGGTCACGCAGTTTCTCCTTGCGCCAGCAGAGTGGTGCTGCCGGACATGATCTCCATGATGCCAGCTTCGGGTTTGTACAGATGGCTGGCCAACGGTCCGTCGGGATAGGCATGGAATGGTCTGGTGAGCGCCAGCCACCCGCCGTGAATCAATTGTTGATACTTTTCGGCGAAGTCGTTCACCTCGAAGCAAATATGGTAGGGCAGGCACTCTTTGTGCGCTTTTTCCAGCATGCCGTTCAGCAACCGGTTTTCCGGCAGCGGCTCCACCAGTTCGATCTGCATATCGCCATGGGCGGTGTTCATGAAGCTGACGAAAATCTGCTGGGCCGCTATCTTTTTCCGGTATACGAGAATCTGCGGAAAGAAGTGGGCCATGGCCGCAATGGTGGCATCGCTATTTTTGACGATGTATCCAAGATGGCTGAATTTCATGGCTTTCCCTTTGAAAAATACCGTTTTTACAGCCTAACGACTGTGGCGGTTTTTTTTATTCCTGATTGCAGTTCTCATCGCCGTTGGCAAATTGCTGCATTAACGCCTGACGATCGGTCTTTCCATGCAGGTTGAGAGGGAAAACGTGGGTGAAATACACGGAGCGAGGCACCATGTAAGCAGGCAGCCGACGCGCCAGCTCACGACGGAACGCCTCGCGGTGGCTGGCATCATCGATGGCGAGATGAACGAACAGCACCAGCGCCGTAACTTTGCCGTGTGTTTTTTTCGACACCAGCGCCGCCTGTTGCACACCGTCAATCCGCTGTGCGGTGGTTTCGACTTCGCCGGTCTCGATACGATTACCTTGCCATTTGAATTGCCCATCGTCCCGGCCTTTTATGAACAGTTCGCCATCAGCATTCAGGTACCCCATATCGCCGGTGTAATAGCAACGCTGTCCGCGCCACAACCCGAACAACTGGTTACGGGGATCGTTTTCCGGCAGATACCCAGGGCTGATCTGCGAGCCGAACAGGACGATTTCACCGACCGCCAGGGCCGGTAGGGGACAGCGTTGTTTATCCACGATCGCCATACCGTTGCCGACACCCGGCAACCCGACCGTTAACGGCGGCGTATCCGGCAGGCTCTCCGGCGTCAGGATGGCGGCGTGTGTCATACATGTGGCTTCTGTCGGGCCGTAGCCATTCAGGATCTGCGCCTGTGGAAAACGTGCGTGGAGTGTTTTCACCAGCGACGGCGAGAGCATTTCTCCCCCGATGCCGATGAAGCGCAGATCGGGCAGCTGCGCCTGCTGAAATTGCGTCGCCATACACATGATTTCCAGAAAGCCGGGGGTGGAAAACCAGGTGCTGACCCGCCGCGTCGGTGGGGTGAGGATGTGCAGATTGGCGAGCGGGCGGATATTGTCGCGATGATTCAGCATGATGACGGTTTTTCCGACGGCCAGCGCCAGAAAAATATCCATGACCCCCATATCAAATGACAGACAGGCATGGTTGACGTGAGCGCCGGGATAATGTCGGTGAACCAATGGGATCGCCCAGTCGGCCAGCGCGCCGAAGTTGCCGTAACTGATTTTAACGCCCTTGGGCTCCCCGGTACTGCCAGATGTGGAGAGAATATAAAACACGGCGTCGTGATGGGAGGGAACGACGGGCTGTAATGCTTCATCGGTGCGGCAGTCCTGGCAGCGAAGGATCGGCATAGGGTTGATGGGGAGCGGTAACGGCGGCTCGCCTGCCAATAGCGCCAGTTGTGCACCCGTCATCGTCGCGATGTTGGCGATACGCGGCGCGGGGTTGGCGGTATCGACAAACGTGAAGACGACGGCTTCAAAGGCGCAGGCGATCATCGCGGCGGCGGCGTCCAACTGCTTGTGGCCGTATATCATCACGCAGCCAGGCTGATGGCGGCGGATGGCATTACGCAACGCCTGGATACGCTCACCCAACTGCGCAAAGGTGTATTGGCCCTCGCTGGCGATCAGCGCGATGTCCTCCGGCTGGCGTAGCATCGCGTCGCGCAGGGGGTTAAGAACCGACGAAAACATAGCGTTTACCTCTGTTTGGGGTCTGTTCGGCAATCTGACGGCGATCGAGTTTGCTGTTCAGATTCAGCGTCGGGTCGTCAATCGGGTACCAGAATCGGGGGATCATGTAAGCCGGGACATGGCGTTGCAGGTAGGTTGCCAGCGCCGGGCAAATATCAACCTGATCGCTTAATACAAACGCCTGCAAGGCTTGCGGAATGCCCTGTCGCAGCCAAGGGCTGACGATGACATCCTGAACCTGAGGGTGTTGGCGCAGAAGATGTTCAATCTCACCCGGCGAGATGCGATAGCCCTGAATCTTCAGCTCGTCGTCTTTTCGGCCATGGAAATAGAGCAGGCCGTCGCGCAGCGAACCCAGGTCGCCGGTGCGGTAGCCGCGAACGCCGTTGTGCGTAGTGAAAAAACGGGCCTGTTGCGACGCAGCGGCATTCAGGTACCCTTCGCCGACAGCGGCGCCGCACAGCAGAATTTCACCGCGTCCATCCTGTGCCGCGGTGGTATCGAGATGGATGCCGACGCCGGGGCGAGCACGGCCGATAGGCAACGGCGCCGGGTCGCTCATCATCTCCGGCGTGATATCGCAAGCGGTGACGGCCACCGTGCACTCCGTCGGGCCGTAGGTATTGACGATGCGGCAACCGGGGAAGGCCCGCCACAGCGCCTCGACCATCTCTTTAGGCAACACTTCGCCGCAAAAAATGAAGGTGTTGAGTTGCGGCAGATTCTCCTGCCGAAACTGGCGATCCTGCAGGTAGTTGCGCGTCAGGGAAGGGGTACTGACCCAGGTTTGCACGCCGGTTTCGGCGTGACGGGCGATCATTTTTCGGGTGTTGATGATGTCACGGTAGTCGAGCGTCGAAATCGGCGCAAGGTGAAGCCAGGCCAGCCACAGCTCGTAGAGCGAAACATCGAAACAGTAGCGAATATTGCCGCTGACGGCGCCGGGAGACGGGAAGCGCCCTTCAATCCAGCGCACGAAATGCGCCAGATTGGGATAACCGATGCGAATGCCTTTGGGGGCGCCGGTGGTGCCGGAAGAAAACATGATGTAAGCGGTGCCGCTGATGATGTTGTCGTGGCCGAAGTCCATTCCCATGCGGCGGCAGCGTTCGCTCAGCGACGGCGCGGCCTGTTCGCACAACGCCATTGTGACCGGGATAACCGGAATGCCGCAGTCCGGTGCGGCTTCGTCGGTGAGGTTCAACAGTAACCCGGCCTGAATGCTATCGGCGATGGTACGTAACCGGGCATCGGCGTTGTCGGTTTCCATCGGCACGATGGGGTGGCCCGTCAACAGACAGGCCCAATAGGCGATCAGATAGACCCGGTTTTTGTGGCCGAACAACAACACCGGCGGCCGGGGAGTACGGCCGGCGGTCGCGATGTCAAGCTGTTCCGCCAGCGCCAGCGCGCCCAGATAAAGTTGGCGATAGGTCAGACAGCCGTCGATGTGATGGCAGGCAATGGCGCTTGTCCCTTCAAAGCGGGCGAACAGGGTGATCAGCGGTTGCCAGGATGCGATCAGGCACAAGAGGCGTTGTTCTCCCGTTGGGTATGGATAAAACGGCACAAGGCTTCAATGGTGGCGATCTGCTCGGTATCCAGCGTGACGGGGTTGATCGACAGATCGTCCACCCGCTCTTCCAGGTACATCAGCAGCTCGATGAACACGCCGCTGGTGAACCCCAAATCCCGCTCCAGATGGGTGTGCGGGCTGAGCTCCGACAGATCATCGGTTTCCAGTACCAGGCCAATGGCGGCGACCACGTCATCGTAATAGAGATCCAGTGACATGCGTGTTACTCCGTCAATCCAGGTTGTAAGCGGGATGCCGCCGGTTCGGCGGCGGTACATTGCGCCTTCAACTGCAAGCGGTTGATTTTGCCGTTCGGCGTCAACGGCAACTGGTCGAGCAGTTGGAAACGATGCGGCACCAGATGCGATTCCATCTGGGTTTTGCTCCAGCGCGACAGCGCCTTTTCGGTGATATCGCCGACAGTGACCACGCAAGCGACGATTTCGTCGCCGTAGATCGGGTGCGGCACGCCGAACACGGCGGCCTGTACCACCTGCGGATGCCGGCACAGCACGGTTTCCACTTCTTTCGGCGCGACTTTTTCGCCGCAACTTTTCAGCATTTCGTCCTGCCGCCCGACGAAGTAGAGCAGGCCCTGTTCGTCCAGACGGCACAGATCGCCGGTATAGAGCACCTTTTCGCCCGGCAACAGGCCGGGGCGCAGTTTTTCTGTGGTTTTCTCCTCATTGCGCCAGTAGCCGCACATCACGGTCGCGCCGCGGATCACCAATTCCCCGGTGGCGTTGCGGGTGTGGCGTTGCCCTTGCTCGTCCACCACCCACAGTTCGGTATTGGGAATGGCGACGCCGACGCTTTGCGGGTGGCTGGCCAGTAACTCCGGCGGCAGATAGGTGCAGCGGTGGCATTCCGTCAGCCCGTACATGGAGTAGATCCGCGCCTGTGGAAATAGCTCGCGTAACCGGCTGATATCGTCGGGGTGCAGCGCGGCGGCGGTGTTGGTCAGGGTACGAATGCCGCTGAAGTCGTAGCGCGAGGCGAAGGGCGCGATCAGGCGCAGCATGGTGGGCACAATCGGCAGCACGGTGGCCCGTAATGTCACCATCCGTTGCAGCGACAGCAGCGGGCGGCGGAAGTCCGGCTCCACAATCAGGGTGCACTGTACCCGCGTCGCCATGATCATCTGGTAGAGGCCATAGTCGAAGCTCATCGGGATCATCGACATGATGCGGTCGTCGCTGCGCAATTGCAGGTAGCCGGCAACAGAGTCCGCGGCGGCAGTCATGTTGCGGCGGCTGAGCATGACGCCTTTGGGGTATCCGGTGGAACCGGAGGTGTAGATGATGCAGGCCAGATCGAGGTCGATGCCCGGCACGGCGTCATCCGGCACCGAAATGCGGTAGGGCGTTTCAATCAGCGAAGCGGCTACATCGTCGTTGAACAGTACCTGCACGGCGCGGTTGTACTGTTGCCAGTGCTCGCTGCCGTAGGCGATGCCGATTTCGTTGCGCAGCGCCGTATCCGCCAGCACCAGTCGACAACCGGCGTTGTCCACCAGCCAACTGAGTTTACTGGCTCGGGTGTCCGGGCTGACCGGAATAAATACGGCGCCCAGATACTGCAATGCCCAGAAGCAGGTGATAAATGTCAGCGAGTTAGGCATGTAGACGATCACCCGGTCGCCGCGTTCTACCCCTTGTTGTTGGAGATATTCAGCCAGCTGCCGCGCCTGCAGGCGCAACATGAACCAGCTGATTTCACGGTCGGCGTCGATGATGGCTGCGTGGTTGGCGGCCTCTTGGGCGGCCCGGTCGAGCCAGGCGGTGAGGTGGGCGGTTGGCGTCATGGTGCGTCCTCAACGAGTCAATACAGGGGAATGCGGGAACGGGTTCCGGTCGGGCTGGCAGCGAAATGCGCAGGCGGTGAGATGACGGGCTTCCGCCACCACCATCAGGTAACGATTATCGGGTTGGGCGGCGGTTTTCAGGTAAACGAACGGCGCCGCGCACAGCAGTGATTCCGCCACCTGCGCCAGCTGAGCGTCGCCGACGCCGTTTTGCAACGCGACGAACAGCGTAGCGCCGACCAGCAGCGTAATCGGCAGTGGGTCGGCATGCTGTTCGCGCACCCGCGCCAGCAGCTGGCGGACAGTCAGCGTCAGATCGCCGTCGGAGGCATAAGGCTGGCGATAATACCCCTCGTACACCAGGCCGGACGCCTGCGCGGGCGCGTGTTTTTCGATCAGGATCAGGCTGCAGTTTTTGCGTGGCTGCAACTGACGCAACCGCTCGCTGGGATAAGGCGCCAGATCCTGATCGGCAATCATCAGCAGGGCTTTTTGCCGGGAGGGATCGCCGGTGAGATATTCGTCGATGGCGTACAGTGCGAACAACGGCGCCGCCAGGCCGCGATCGGAAATGGACAGCCCAAAAGCCTGACGCGCGCCGCAGGCGTTGATCAGCGCATTGGGCACCGCGCAGCCGATGTCGGTATCCGGCGTCCAGTGGGCGAACAGCGCCAGATCGATATCCTGTAGCAGATGACGGGTCTGGAGCTCCGGCAGCAGCGCCTGCATCATATGAACGAACGAGAGCTGGCCGCTGTTCAGCCAGCGGTCGAGCCATTCGTTGTCCGGCTCCTGTGTTTCGCCGTGAGAGAGAAAGAACGCACGCAGGTAGTCGGCCATCATGTCCTGACTGGGGTGCGGCGACAGGTCGTCCTGGCTGGAGAAGGTGCGCCACACCATATTGGCCGGCTGGATGCATAGCGTCATGCGTCGTCCTTAACTGCGACAGTGGCAGCGGACATCAACGGTTGCGGACGCTGACGCTCCAGTAGTTGTCGGGACGTTTCCGGCTGGCGGATCAGTAACACGCGATCGCCGTCGACCATAATTTCCGCCGGATAGCCAAAACTGAGGAAATGGCCGGGCGAAGCGGTCAGGCCGTAGGCGCCGGAATGAGTAATGCCGATCAGGTCGCCGACCGTCAGTTCCGGCAGCAACACGTTGTCGCCCAGCAGGTCGGTCGGGGTGCACAACGGGCCGCTGACCTGATAGCGCTGGGTCGGCCGCTGTCGATTGTCCCCCAGCCGACGCAACGGAAAGTTTTTCCGCAGCATGCTGTTGAGGCCTGCCGCCGCGCTGTGGCAGTTGGCGCCGCCGTCGCACACCGCAAACTGTTTGTCGCCTGCGGTTTTCAGCGTGTTGACCCGGGTGACGAACATGCCAGCTTCCGCCACCAGATAACGCCCCAGCTCGATGATGATGCGGGTATCCGGTGCCTGCGCGGCGAAGTCGTCGGCGATGCGGGTCAGCGCGTCGCCCAGTTGCGGCAAATCCAGCGGTTGTTCCTTGGGAAAGTAGGGCACGCCGAACCCGCCGCCGACATCGACAAAGTCCAGCGATAAGCGGTAGCGGTCGCGCAGGGCACGCGCCAGTTGCAGGATGTGGCGGGTGTTGTCGGCAATCGCCTGAGCGTTAAGGATGCGGGTGCCGAGATAAATGTGGAAGCCGCGCAGGGCGATGAACGGCCAGCGCGACAGGCTGGCGAGCGCCGCATGTGCGTTTTCCAGCGACAGGCCGAATTGGGTGGGTTTGCCGCTCATCACCAGCCGGGCGTGCTCGACGTTGAAATCCGGGTTGATGCGCAGCGCCACCGTTTGTACGCTGCCCGACGCCGCAGCCTGCCGGTTGATGGCATCCAGTTCGGCGATCGACTCCGCCACGATGGCGCGTACCTGCTTGTCGATGGCGTGTTCCAGCGCCGCGAGCGATTTGCCGGGGCCGACATACAGCACGCGCTGCGGGGCGACGCCCGCCGCCAGCGCGGTTTCCAGTTCGGTGGGCGAGCAGACTTCGCATCCCGCGCCTTCCGTCACCAGCAGGTTGACCACGGAAAGGTTGGGATTGGCCTTCAGGGAGTAATAGATGTCGATGTTCGACGGTAAGCGCTGGCGCAACTGCCCAAACTGGCGGCGTAGCTGGCGTGCGCTGTATACGTAGAACGGCGTTCCGATACGGCTGGCGATATCGCTGACTGCTACGCCGTCTATGTTTCCTTCATCAAAGCAGGGAGCGCCCGGTTCGGGTTCATGCATGACGGGTTTGCTCTTGCAGGTATCGGGTCAGGCTGGATAGGTCGCGAAAGGTGTCGAACACGCCGTCGTCCATCAGATTGAACAGTTCGCCGGACAGGCCTTGCGTCTCGAAGTGATCGCTCAGTACGGCGATCAAACTGACGAGATTGATGGAATCAAACAGCCCGTCGTCGCCGAACAACGGCGAACCCTGAAAGATATCGTTGATTCGGTGGTGATCGATGCCGATAACCGCCATTTTCTCACGCAACAGGTTGTGAATGTTCTCCGCTTCGTGATTCACCAACGCCGGATGTGCCATGTGATACTCCATTATCAGTGTATTTGTTCGGAGTATAGCGATTGACTTAGCGGCATTTTGTTTGAAATTGCGCAACCGGCATCTGACGGGAGATGGCCATCCGTTAGGTTTAAAAACGGAGATAATCCTCAACGATCACGATGTTATCTCGATTTTTCTGACTGTTAACGAACGGCCGTCCGGCAGTGGCGATGCCCGTAAAGGTCGGGCATTCGGCGCGTATCACCAGTATGTGTCGATTTCGCGGCGCAGAGCTTCGGCGGTGGCCTTGCCGGTTGCAGTCGCCAGCGCGCGCCCGGCGATCAGCGTTTTGGCGTTGATGCCGGCGAACAGGTGGATGTCTTCCGGCACGATACCGCCGGTGATGGAGACGTCGATGCCCAGTTCAGACAGGGCGCGCATCCGGTTCAGGTCGTCCGGCGTCCAGTTGACGCCCGCCAGTTCGGCATCCCGCGAGCGGTGGTAGATAGCCTGCCTGATGCCCATGTCCACCCAGGTTTTGGCGTCGTCCAGCGTCCAGCGGCCGTACAGTTCTATCTGAATTTCGCCGCTGAATTCGTCGGCGACCTTTTTGCAGGCGGCGATGGTGGCGACGTGGGCGGCGGCGGACACGGTAATCCAGTTGGCGCCGGCTTCAAACGCCATGCGCGCCAGAATCGCGCCGCCGTCGGTGGTTTTCATGTCGCAGACCAGAATATGGTTCGGGTGCCGTTTGCGCAGAGTGCGCACGGCGGACATGCCTTCGGCGAAGGCCAGAATGGTGCCGACTTCGATGACGTCCACAAAGCTTTCCACGCTGTTGGCGATGGTAACGGCGGAGGCGAGATCGGTGGAGTCGAGGGCTATCTGCAACAGGGGTTTGGTCATCATGTGTGATCCTTATTCAATACAATAATGTTATAGCGCCGGGCGTCAGTGGCCCGTGGGTGCCTGCGGGTCGACCGCCGGGGTGGGGCGTCCCTCCGGGAACCTCCCCCGGCGTTTCCCGCTTCAATCAGGTTCAACCGGCCGGTCGAGACGCCGGCGTCAGTGGCCCGTGGGTGCCTGCGGGTCGACCGCCGGGGTGGGGCGTCCCTCCGGGAACCTCCCCCGGCGTTTTCCCCGCTTCAATCAGGTTTAACCGGCCGGTGAGGCGCGGGGTGTCAGTGGCCCGTGGGTGCCTGCGGGTCGACCGCCGGGGTGGGGCGTCCCTCCGGGAACCTCCCCCGGCGTTTCCCCGCTTCAATCAGGTTTAACCGGCCGGCGAGGCGCGGGTTCTGTTTCACTGTTGCCCGTAGTAGGCGTTGGCGCCGTGTTTACGGAAGTAGTGCTTGTCCGACAGCGCCTGCTGAATGCGGATCTCGCGGTTTAGCGTGCGGGTGGAGAGCGCCATCGCCGCCACCTCCTCCAGCACCACGGCGTTGTGCACCGCATCGAACGCATCTTTCCCCCAAGAAAAAGGCGCATGGCCGGTGATCACCGCGCTGGGCACCGCCATCGGATCCAGATCGCGCTGGCGGAAGGTTTCCACAATCACGTCGCCGGTATGTTTTTCGTAATCGGTATCGATCTCCGTGCGGGTTAGCGGCCGGGTGCAGGGAATGTCGCCGTAAAAGTAGTCGGCGTGGGTGGTGCCGAGCGCCGGGATGTCCATCCCCGCCTGCGCCCAGACGGTGCCGCTGCGGGAGTGGGTGTGGACGATACCGCCCAGCGCCGGGAAGGCGTGATACAGCACCAGATGGGTCGCGGTGTCGCTGGAGGGGTTGAGCACCCCTTCCACCGTATGTCCGTCCAGATCCACCACCACGATGTCGTCCACCGTCATGGCGTCGTAACTGACGCCGGAGGGTTTGATGGCGATAACCCCTTGCTGGCGGTCGATCTCCGAGACGTTGCCCCAGGTAAACGTCACCAGTCCGTAATGCGGTAGCAGCAGGTTGGCTTCCAGCACCCGTTGTTTCAGCGCGGTAAACATACATACTCTCCCGGCGCGCGGCGGCGGCGCGCCTTGTCAAAAATTATCCGTTCGGCGTCAGGCGATGAGCCCCAGCGCCGCTTCAATCACGCGGTAGACGTCTTCCCGGCTGCGGCAGGCGCGCAGTTTGTCGAGATCGACGCCGGTGTCGCTGTCGTCGTCTTCCAGCACCTTGGTGACTTCCATCAACCCTTCCATGTGTTCGTCGGAGGAGCTGCCGGCCAGCGTGACCAGCACATCCACCGGTTCATCTTCGCCGTCGAATGTCACCGGCGCGTCCAGTGTGACCAGCGCGAACGCCGTCCGGTTGACGCCGTTTTCCGGGCGGGCGTGCGGCATGGCGAACTGCGGAGCGATCACGATATAAGGCCCCATCTGTTCGATGCTGCTGATGATGGCGTCGTGGTAGCGGGGTTCGACGGCGCCGGAGGCGATCAGCATGTCGGTACCGAGCCGGATGGCGTCGCGCCAGTCGGTCGCATGGGCCTGCAACAGAATGGAGTGGTTGTCGATCAATGATTGTTTGAACTTCATGATGTGCTCCTCTGGTCTGCCCGCCATCCGGCGGACAGGGCGTGTTCTATCGGGCTGCCGTCGGTGGCGTCAGAAATCGCCGGCGGTCAGTTTTTTCTGGATCAAGCCGAGCAGTTCATCGCCGAAAGAGTTCGGGTTCAGCATGTTTTGTACGCCGAGTACGAACTTACCCTCGCCCGGCTGCATTTCACCGGCCAGATGGCGGGAGGAGACGATGATGTCGGTGGTGGCCAACTTGGATTTGTAATCTGCGACGGCGCAGGAATCCATGATGTGCGGCACACCCTTTTGCTCCAGGTATTTGCCGATTTTCATTTTCATCATCATGGAAGAGCCCTGACCGTTGCCACACACCGCCAGAATGCGGATGGCGCGCCCCGGCTGCGTTGCGGCATCGTCGTTGTGCGTTGCGGTTTCCGGGATGTCGGCGACGGTCGGAGCGGCGTGCGCGGCGGCGTCTTCTTCAGCGCGCAGGAGGCGGGAGGCGAAATACATATAGACCCCGACGCCCGCCAGCAGCACGAAGAAGAACAGCGAGGAGGTGGACAACCCCTGCATGATAGGCGGGAACAGTAATGCCCAGTCGGCCATCCCCATCCAGGCGTTGAATTTGGCGCCGTGCAGCGCGAACAGGTGGATCGCCCAGGCGGAGCCCAGCACTTCGATGATGCCCATCACGAAGCAGATCTTCATCACCGCTTTCCAGCCGCCGAAGTGGTTGGCGAACACGCCGATGGTGGCGTTGGAGAAGAACATCGGGATAAAGCCGGGGATGATCATGATCGGCGCGTTGAACACCAGCAGCCCGACCACCGCGATGAACTGGCCGATGGTGCCCCACATGAAGCCGAATACCATGGCGTTCGGCGAGTAGGCGTAGATGGCGGCGCAGTCGATAGCCAGCACCGCGTTGGGAATAACCCGTTCGGAGATCCCTTTAAACGCTTCGGACAGTTCTGCGACGAACATGCGTACCCCCGCCACTATCACTTGAATAGCGACGGCGAATTTCAGCCCGGTTTCCAGAATGTAGATAGTCCAGTGGGTCTGCCCGGCCATTTTCTGCAGGTTATCGAGCCCGAAAGAGAGCAGGATGATGCCGAAGAAAACGGTCATGACGATGGCGGTCGCGGTAATACTGTCGTGGAAGATGTGCAGCCATTTCGGCAGTTGCAGGTGGTCGACGCTGTCTTCCTTGTTGCCCAGTTTCGGCGCGACTTTGGTGGCGATCCAGGAGGCGACCTGCTGTTGGTGGCCGATGGAGAAGCCGGCGCCGCCGGTCACGGCTTCGGTGGCCTTGAACATGATGTTCGACGAGATGCCCCAGTAAAGCGCCATGATCACCGCCGAGTAGATGATGGTTTCCCACATCGACGCGCCCAGCACCAGATAGAACACCGCCACCAGCCCGGCCTGCTGGAACATGATATGGCCGGTGAGCATGATGGTGCGGATGCCGGTGTAACGGCGGAATGCCACCAGCAAAATATTGATGCCCAGCGCCAGCAGCACCGCGTAGCCGACCCAGGCGTATTTATCGCCCATGGTTTCCATGGTCGCCATCATGGTGGTGTAGGGGTCGATGACCGAACCGGTGAGGTGGTGGTACTCGGAAATCTTGTCGATGACCGGTTTGAAACCGGCGACCAGCGTGCCGGAGCCCACCTGTACCAGCATAAAACCGACGATGGTTTTGGTGGTGCCTTTGATGACTGTCGTGGTATCGCGCCGCAGCAGCAGATAGCCGATACACGTGACCAAACCGAGCAGCAGCGGCGCTTTGGTCATGACCTGGCTGTAGAAGATGTAAAAGATGCTATATAGGGTTTCCATAATGATGCTCCGTCAAATGAGGACACCTCATTGCTCATGGATCAGTGGTGACGTTTCGCCGTTTGTTCTTGATGTGCTTCTCCGCGCTGTGCCTGCATTCCTTTTCGCGCCGTCACATTAACAATCACAAGTAATCATAAAAAGTCATTAATTGATTTTATGTGAGAGCGATCCCGTTCGTGAATCGACACGAGTGATGGTGATCAAGATTTTTTTCGCCGTATATGACCGAAGTTCACCGATCTGATTAGCGAGCCAGGGTGAGTTTCTTTATTATTAATTTATTTTATCTAGTTGATATTTAATCATTTAAATTTCTCATCATCTAAGGCGACGGGAATTATTTCTACCGTAATCACAAAACGCTCATGGAAATCATTGATAATCATTTTTGTGATTGTTATATTCACGACGAATCAAAAGCGCTCACGGTCTGATAATGGGCCGATGCCGCACCGTCTTCCAATCAAGAAGGGTTTATCCGATGAGCAAGATAGATGAAATTACCCGTGAGTCCTGGATCCTCAGTACGTTTCCCGAGTGGGGAACCTGGCTGAATGAAGAAATCGAGCAGGAACAGGTGGCGCCGGGAACCTTTGCTATGTGGTGGCTGGGGTGTACCGGCATCTGGCTGAAGTCCGCCGGCGATACCAACATCTCTATCGATTTCTGGTGCGGCACCGGCAAGAAGACCCACGCCAATCCCTTTATGAAGCAACAGCACCAGATGATGCGGATGGGGGGCGTGCGTAAGTTGCAGCCAAACCTGCGCACCTCGCCGTTTGTGCTCGACCCGTTCGGCATCAAGAAAATCGATGCGGTGCTGGCGACGCACGATCACGCCGACCATATCGACGTCAACGTCGCGGCGGCGGTGCTGCAAAACTGCAGCAAGCATGTGAAATTCATCGGCCCGCAGGCCTGTGTGGATCTGTGGACCCGCTGGGGCGTGCCCGCCGAACGCTGCATCGTCGCCCGCGTGGGGGATGAAATTCCGGTGGGGGATATCACCATCAAGGTGCTCGACGCCTTTGACCGCACCGCGCTGGTGACGCTGCCGGAAGGGGTGTCGTCGCGTGATAAAAACATACTGGACGGCATGGACGACCGGGCGGTGAACTATCTGGTGAAAACCACCGGCGGCAATCTCTATCACTCCGGCGATTCCCACTACTCCAACTACTTTGCCCGTCACGGCAATGAATACCGCGTTGACGTGGCATTGCTCTCCTATGGCGAAAACCCGCGCGGCGTGACCGACAAGATGACCGCATCCGACATTCTGCGCGCCGGAGAATCACTCAATGCGCAAGTGGTGATTCCTTTCCATCACGATATCTGGGCCAACTTCCAGAGCGACCCGCGTGAGATTGAAGTGCTGTGGCAGATGAAAAAAGGCCGTCTGAACTACGGTTTCCGGCCGTTCTTCTGGCAGGTGGGCGGCAAATACACCTTCCCGACCGACCAGACGAAGATGCATTACCAGCATCCGCGCGGTTTCGACGATATCTTCATCGACGAACCGGAACTGCCGTACAAGTCCTTCCTCTAAGGGCACGCAGCGATACGGCGGGCGTGCCGGCCTAGGCGCCCCGCCGTGCGAAGAACAGCTCTGAAAGGGGGCGACTGTGAACTATCGCGTATTGGCGTTGGATCTGGACGGCACCACGCTGACCAGCGACCACCGGATCCTGCCGCCGGTGAGGGAGGCTATCGCAAGCATCCGCGATCGGGCGACGGTGTTGTTGGTGACTGGGCGGCATCACACCGCGGCGCGTCCGTATCACCACGAACTGGGGCTCTCGACGCCCATAATCTGCTGCAACGGCACCTATGTGTATGACTACCGCACGGAGAGCGTACTGGCGGCCGATGCCATCGGGCATGACGTCGCCCGCGATTTTCTGGCGCTGGCCGCCGGGCACGGGCTGAACCTGGTGATGTACGTGACTGACCGTATGGTCTATTCCGCCAGCCGACCGATCGACTATATGCAGGTGTTGGAGCGTTGGGCGCAGCAGTTTCCGGCGACGATTCGCCCGTCGATTGCCCGCGTGGCGTCGTTTGACGACGAACTGGCGTCGCAAAGCCACGTCTGGAAGTTCGTGGTGGAGGGCGATATCGACGGTGTCGAGGCGTTCGCCCGGCTGCCGTGGGTGCAGGAACATTTCAACGGCGAGAAATCCTGGCGCAACCGTATCGATTTTGCCCGGCGCGGCAACACCAAAGGCAGCCGTCTGGCGGCGTTTCTCGCCCAGCACGCGATCGACCCCGCCGAGGTGGTGGCGATCGGCGACAACCATAACGATATCTCGATGTTGCAACTGGCCGGGCTCGGCGTGGCGATGGCCAATGCCGACGACGCAGTGAAACAGGCGGCGGATGTCGTGACCGAAGAGACCAACGACGGGTTGGGCATCCGGGAGGTGCTGCACCGTTATTTCGGCGCGTGAAGACCGGGCCTATCGGGACATTCAACAACAGGGGGCGCTATGCACAATTTCGATAAACCTTTTCGGCTGGGGCTGTATGAGAAGGCCATGCCCGCCGCGTTGAGCTGGGAAGAAAAAATTCAGGTCGCCAGGGAGCTGGGGTTCGATTTCATCGAGATCTCCGTGGATGAATCCGACGAGCGGCTGCGCCGGCTCGATTGGCCCGACGAGGACATCTACCGGTTACGCCATCTGTGCGAGCATTACGGTATGCCGTTGCAGTCGATGTGCCTGAGCGCGCACCGGCGGTTTCCGTTTGGTTCCGAAGACGAAGCGGTGCGGCGCGAAGCCTATCTGATCATGGAAAAAGCCATCAACCTGGCTTACAAGCTGGGCATTCGTTGCATCCAGCTTGCCGGCTACGATGTCTATTACGAACCGCAAAGCGAAGCGACGCATCTGCGTTTTATCGAGGGAATGAAGGCCGCCACTAAAATGGCGGAACGGGCCGGGGTGATGCTGGGCGTGGAGATCATGGATACGCCGTATCTCAATTCGCTCAGCAAGTTCGAAGTCTTGAAGAAAGCCATTCCATCGCCCTATTTCATGGCCTATCCCGATGTGGGCAATATCACCGGCTGGAACTACGACACCTGTACCGAGCTGAAACTCAGCAGCGAGCATATTGTGCAAATTCATCTTAAGGACACGCTGAAGGTGTCTGCGCAGAGTAAAGGGCAATTTCGCGATCTGGTGATCGGCGAAGGGCAGGTGGATTTTCCGGCCATTTTCCGCACGCTGGCGGAGATGCAGTACAACGGGCCGATGGTGGTGGAAATGTGGGCGCAGGACGAACAGTGGGCCAGCAATCTGCGGTTGGCGAAATCTCGACTGGTGACGATGGGGCGGCAGGCGGGGCTGGCGCTGGCCTGATGGTGTCGCGGGACAGATGTGGTTGATGACGGCTTTTATTCCTGCCATGAGCGTTATACAATCATAAATCGTCAATAATAATCATTAACCGGGCATCCCATGACAGAAGCACAGCGCCATAACGCCATTATTGAGCTCCTCCAGCAGAAACGTCAGATGACGGTCGCCGGGCTGATGCAGGCATTCGATATCTCGCCGGCTACCGCGCGGCGCGATATCAACAAACTCAATGAATCCGGTAAGCTGCGTAAAGTGCGCAACGGCGCCGAAGCGCTGGCGCAGAAAAAGGCCTTCTGGTCGCCGCTCAATATCCATCAGGCGTCCAACCACGACGAGAAGGTGCGCATCGTGCAAGCCGCCGCCGCGCTGGTGCTGCCGGGCGAGAGTGCCGTCATCAACTGCGGTTCCACCGCGTTCCTGCTGGGCCAGGAAATGTGCGGCCGGGACGTGCAGGTCATCACCAACTATTTTCCGCTGGCTAACTACCTGATCGAAGCAGAGCACGACGGCGTGGTGATCATCGGTGGTCAATACAATAAATCCCAGTCCATCACGCTGGCGCCGCAGGACGAGATTTCATCCCTGTATGCCGGGCACTGGATGTTCACCAGCGGTAAAGGGCTCACCGCCGATGGGTTGTACAAGATGGATATGCTGACCGCGATGGCGGAACAAAAAATGCTGGATCACGTCGGTAAACTGGTGGTGCTGACCGACAGCAGCAAGGTGGGACAACGCGCCGGTATGCTGTTCTGCCCGGCGGAACGCATCGATGTGGTGATCACCGGCCAGGATGCTGACCCGGTGGTGGTGCAGCAGCTGCGGGATAAAGGCGTCGATGTGCGGTTGGTGTAGCCGCAACCAGCCGTAGGGGCCAGCAACCTTGATGATGGGGCGCAGGCGACGGCTTTCGTTGATGGGCGATCGTTTTTCGGTAGTATTTATGCTGTATTCAATAAAACCGGACATAACGATAGCCCAAGCACAGCGAGAGAGGCGGCAGATGAAGTTATTCTTTAGCGTTTCTAACAAGTTAGCAAAATTTCTCCGTTTGGATGCGCCCCGCCTGAGCGGCCCGGACGGACAACAGCCGGGCGTTCAGCCGACTGTCACCCACAGTACGCAAATCAGCTGGCAGCTGGATTTAATCGTGTTGGACGATGAATGGCTGGTGGTGGCGGTTGAAGCGTACAGTCGTTATACCTTGGTGATACCCTACGTGCTACGGCCGGATTGGCATGAAGTTGAGGCCGATTTCAAAGAGCAATGGTTGCAACACCTGTTGTCATGGATGCATATGGCGGGCGTGGTTGACGAGGAGTGGCAGGCTCGGCAGGTTGCTACCGGGGTGGCCGCGCTGGAAGAAACGGTTTGCTATCGCAATCGGGATATGAGCATCGGCGGTCATTTATCGGATATTCAGCTGTGGCTTCGTACTTATCTGGAAGAGCGGCGACCGAAGCGCTTTAAGCAGCGGCAAGTCTGGGAGTTTTGTGACTATATCAATCAGTTATCTCGTCGTGTCGGCGGGCAGCGCCGTCAGCAGGGTATGTTTCTACCCGCAGAACGTTTCCTGACGGATGGTTTGTACCGCTTTGCTTCCGGGCTCAATTTGGCTTCTTCTGCCGACGGCGGCCCGGCCAATTTTCCCAATCCACACCGCCTTCGGGGAGTAAAACAATAGCCTGGTTGGCGTCATCAGTGCCGTTTTGCCGTGATTGAAGAATCCCTGTGAACGTGGCATTGCCCTCATGCACGCAGAGTAACTGTGTGCATGAGGGGGGTTACAACCAGTTTTCCCTATTGATATAAATAAACTTTCTCCAGCCCGATGCCCAGTATTCTGTCGTCTGCACCGCCGGCGGTGTCTTTGGGCGATGCGGGATTCAATAGCTGAATATCCAGCGTAATCATATTGTTGGCGTCTTTTTTACATTCGGCTAATGACATTGTCGCCTTATTCCCCTGACGCTGTTCCATTTTTTGGGTAAGCAGCAATTTATTCCCACAACGCCACTCTATACTAAGCTCGGGATGTTTATCGTTGATATAGGCGGAGAACAATAAATCGATGCGATCGGCCAATGGGAGTTTTATGGATGATTCACGACCTAGCGTCCATACGCCCCATCCTTCAGGTGTTGACCAACCTGTTGATAACAACATGATCGATGGATTGTGTTCTGAAAATGACAACACGGATATTTTATTTTTCTCAACCGATTCGCAGATGCTACACGCTTTCCCGGCGGGAGCCAGAATATAGATATTTTTATATTTATAATATTTATCTCCCGGACGCAGGTTAATGAGATCAATCATATTGTCTTTCATTAAATATGCAGTGTCGGTTGCATAGGTTCCTGAAGATAATTCGGATATCGTTTTCTGGTTAAGAACAGCCGCTTTCTTTTCATCAAATCTGGAGAAATAAATGGCATCGGTATTTTGATTATACTGTTCTGCCATGAAAGAGATCATGCTCCATTGTGGGCTGTAATTAGAGAAAGGTACCCATCTTATATTTTTATATTCGCCTAGCTCTGCCGACCATAGTGGTGCATATTCATTTAATACAGCGTCGTTTTCAATAGGCGTTTTTGCCAGCTGATGGTGAATGGCGAGCCAGCCTTTTGATGTGTCTGCAATTTGTAGAACGAGACAAAAAGAGAGCAGGCCAAAAGCGGCCGCTTTTTCTAAACGGAATGCCTGGACGATAAAAAACAACGATATGATTATGGTTACAGGCCAGAAGAATCGACCGGAAGAACGGAGTATTCCACCGATTTTTAATAAGATGTCGGGTAAGGGAATGGTGAATTCGGTAGAGCCAATGCCAATAACATTGGATAATGATATTAACCACATAATAACACAAAGAGAAAATAGTGTTTTATGGCGTTTTATGAAATTTAAAACAGCTATATTTTGACGGATTAATTTTATGGATAATATCGCAATTAAAGCGATGATCCCGCTACCGAAAAAATTGAATCCTTCGTAAATCTCACCATCAAAAAAGTGATTAACATTGATTAAATAAGACCATTTTTCAGAAACGATCGGCGCTAAAAGGTTTGATCTGAAATAGCCGAATCCTACAGATGAACTGCCATGCAATACGGTAAAATATCCTACTATCCATGCAATGAATATGATGCTGGCGATGTTTATCGTTGTGTAAGTTAGTCGTTTTTTGATGTCATTTTTAAATGAAAAAACAAGCAATAGTGCCCAGTTGATAAAAACCATCAAGAAAATATAAAAATGAATAGTCAATGAAATGATAAGTAAAAAACACCAATGGTAAGGTTGGTATCTATTATTGGCTTCTTGTTTTAATGTCAGGAAAATGCCATAGCTAAAGAGAAAGAAACACATTAAATTGATGTGTTCTATTCTGTTAATCCAGGCAGGATTGAACATCAGAATAGCTACACTCAGGATTAACAGGTATTTTTTTTCTGTGTACAGTCTCACTATTTTCCATAAGACAATGGATTGCAGGATGACACAGGCTAGCAGCCATATTCCAAAGTATTGAAATTTTTCATTTAATAATGGTGAGAAAATCTTGAATATTATTGCTAACAGAGGATTGGAGTCTGTATAAACTATCGCGGAGGCTAACTCCATACCATAGTCGCTTCTTCCCAAAATGGGAAACGACCAGGGGGTTTTTCTGAAAAAAGCCCAGCCAATATAGTGCTGAGATGCATCACCATGATTAAGCCAGGCGATATAATTTGGATTGACAATGTGATAATTAAATACAAAACCAAAGAATATCAATCCCATAACAATTGGGATCAAATATTCAATACTATATTTTTCATTTTTCATGAAAGCTTCTCATTCCATTCTGATAATACTGTAACGATACCGTGGCTATCAATGTATTCATGACAGGAATATATCATTCCTGTTCTTTTTCTGTTTTGGGGATAGTATAAGAAATACCATTTATGGTTTTGACAATATATCTTGGCCTCTGTTTGGATTCGATGTAAATCCGGCCGATATATTCACCTAATGTACCGATGCCAATAAGTTGAACACCGCCAAGGAAGAGAATTGCGGTCATAATTGATGGATAACCAGGAACGGGGTTTCCCCAGATCAATTTATCGATAACCATCCAGATTGCATAAGCGATGGACATTGTCGCGATGCCTAGCCCTATATATGTCCATAGTCGCAGCGGAACCGTAGAAAAACTGGTGATGCCTTCAAGCGCGAGATTCCATAATTTCCAGGCATTGAATTTTGATTTTCCTGCCGAGCGCTCGTGTCGTGTATATTCAACAATATCTACATTGCCGCCGATCCATGACAGAATTCCTTTCATGAACAGATTTTTTTCCGGCAGTATTTTGATATGTTCAATGGTATCGCGCGACATTAATCTGAAGTCACCTACATTTTCCTCGATTTTGGGATGACTAATTTTATTGTGAATTTTGTAGAACACTTCGGCGCTTTTTCGTTTGAAAAAGCTATCAGTCTGCCGATCGGCGCGTTTCGCTAAAACCACATCTGCGCCATCCCGCCATTTTTCAATCAATAGAGGAATAACCTCTAAAGGATCCTGAAGATCAACATCTATAGGAATAACCGCGTCACCAGTCGCATATTCAAGCCCGGCAAAAATGGCCGGTTCCTTACCAAAGTTTCTCGTGAAATTTATCGCTGTTACCAGGCGGTCGTTTTGAGCAATCCGGTTAACAATACGTTCAGTTTTATCAATGCTTCCATCATTAATAAATATAATTTCTACATCAATTTTTTCTAAAAAATCAGCTTCTCTGACTGCGTGATAAAATATTTCTATCGTGTCTTCTTCATTGTAAACAGGCACTACAAGTGAAATTTTCATTTTTTGGCTTACCGTTGAGATTGTATTCTTGCAGTTTATGTGATCATTAAAAATGAGTAAGTCAGTATTCATTGAATATAAAAATCAGAAAAGTATGAAACTGTCGTACATGGATGATGGTAGTGGGTATTTTTAAGATATGATCACCACAAATTTTAACTTATCATTGCCTGGTCATAAATTTTAGATGAATTTTTTCCATATTGATATTGCGGATCTCTGCTTCAGACAATAAAACCTCTATGAAGTTTCATGTTTTCTGTGAAATTTCATCTGTTTTTGAAAAGCAGTAGGTGTGAAAATAAAAAACCACAGATAAGGCTGAGAGCGGAAAATGTAATCAGCGTAACCAAAGGTGGTAATCGACAACTATCGGCCAGCTTGCCGGTACCGAGGCTGAGCATTCCCATAAAGCTAATGTAGCCTATGTATTTCAGTGCAGTAGCTGAGGCATTGAATGTAAAACGAGCATTGATGAAAAAAGAGAATGTAACAGCAACGCAAAATGCAATCACATTACTCAGTGCTTGGGTTTGGGAAAAAACATACACCGAAAGCGCAAATACGATCCAATGTATTGCGGTATTGATCATTCCAACTGAACAATATTTTGTGAAAAGCTTAATCATATGATCAATAAATATATATAATAAAATCTATTGTTAATGCGATATATCAACCAGAATATTCCTAGATATATCACCTCATTTTTGAACTCATAAGTATTGCTGAATATCAAAAATACCAAGCATTACTTACACGTTGGCTGAAGTATAACGGGGTTTGCCTGTCGTTGAAAGTATTCGTTTGCTGAGATCGGACTTAGCCTGAGAGTAGGAAAATGTGTTGTTTTCATCAATCTCGCGCACTGCGTAGCATTGATGCATTGGGGACTATTTCAGGCATAGTGATGTAAAGCCCGACACTATACTTTCGATACGCTATTCTCGGTTGGCTATATGCCTTGTATATCCGTCATACTTCAAGTTAAAGGGGCGTTGGCTTTATTACTCGGCCCCTCCCTGGGCCTCGCCCTTTCAGGACTGCAGTAAGCTGTGTTCAACTCTGCTCTTGGCAGCGTTGTCGCTCCCCCAGTCATTGACTTGAGTAAGTTCCTGGGGATGAAATGAGTGACATCCTGTCTCTCACCGGAGGCCCGCCGTTGGCTGGTCAAATTCGCTCCCAACGAATTTGTCATTCGATTGCCGTCTTCCCGCAACTCGAATTATTTAGGGTATATACGCGACATTTCATTGTCGCCGGTATTGAACTTGTCGCCCGGTACTATCGGCAATACGTATTGACTATGATATCATTATGAAAAGTAATGTTTTTGTTGGTGAGGATTATATGGTCGTATCGCTTCCTGAGGTCGATTTCATCCGTGCGGCAATACAAAATCATCTCGCTCGTAATCTGCAATGTTACAGTGGGTTGAAATATGCTTATTTGATTATGAATAAGCGCTTCCCGACAGATATGGTGATTATTTCGAATTATCCATCTGAATGGGTGAATACGTATAAAAAGAGAAATTATAATAGTATCGACCCGGTGATTCTCACCGCTGTCAATAAAGTTTCACCATTCTCATGGAATGATAATATGGTGCGTAATTCCCGCCTTAAATTACCTCAATTATTTGAACATGCCCGGCAATATGATATCTGTAATGGGTATACTTTCGTGCTGCATGATCAAAATAACCATATGGCGACGTTGTCTCTGGCGGCCGATAATATTGAGAATATGATTCACGGCAATCAGGAAAAACTGCAGATGCTGTTGATTGCGACTCACGAGAAAACCCTGTCACTCTATCGCGAGTTGGCGGAAAGCCGTCAACATCGTAGTAATGACATGTTATTTTCCGAACGGGAAAATGACATTCTGTACTGGGCCAGCATGGGAAAAACCTATCAGGAAATTGCGCTGATTCTGGGTATTAAAACCAGTACGGTAAAATTCCATATCGGAAATGTGGTGAGAAAGTTGGGGGTGACGAATGCCAAACACGCCATTCGAATGGGGATTGAAATGAATCTGATTCGGCGTGTGTGATGATATTCATCTTTCGGCGAGCGTTTCGACCGCGGTATCCATGGGCTTAAAAGAAGCGTGGGGGAATGTGGTGAAACATAAGGTGGTTATTACCAGCGCAGCGCTGTTTCAGATGGTGGTCGCCGGGTTGGAAACCTATTGCATCCAACATCCGCATAAACAGGACATCGGCGTGGAATGTTTCGGCCGCATCTGGGGGCAATATCAGGCGGGGAAAAAGCGCAGTAAATTCCAAGTGACCAGCATGACCATCGACACCTCCGCCAAAATGCATCAAAACTGGGCACTGCCTCGCGACGATACCGAAGCATTAAAGCGCGCTATTGGCGAAGTGTTCCGTGATGAACTTATCTACCTCGGTGATTTTCACACCCACCCTTATACGGCTCAAGAAGTCAGATCCGCGAAGCAGATCAGAAAGCAGACGCTGTATCAGTTTTCCGACGATGACAAAGAAAGATCGCTATCCTGCGAGCCGATTGAGGACACCACGCTGACGCTGTCGATCGTGCTGACCTTATTTCGCCAACAGCGGGAAAATACCGCGCGCGATGACCGTATCGACGACAACACGTTTGAATTTTCACTCGGTAATATCAAATGCTGGCTGCATGCGCAGGTCTATAACGTAGACACCGGACAGGCCGAGGAAACGGAATTACGCTCGGATTTTCTGGAGTCATTCGCGAATATCGCCACGCCTTTTTACCTTACGCCCTAGCGTATTTCCCGGCGTGTCGACGGTAATAGAACATGATTATAACGACTGCCGTAATACCGCTTCGATTTCTTCCAGCCGGGGCAACATTATGCCAACGGTACGGTGGCGCAGCGCCCAGAAATTATCTAAATCCGACGGAATCAAACCCGGTTTCAGGTAATGCTGTTTGATGCCGTAAAGGCTTTTCAATAGCTGGAGCAGTGCGACTCTGGCGCTAAAGATCAAATCGTCAAGCGGCACCTCGGGATGTTCTTCCCGGTAGGCGGTAATAAGCCGCTTGGCCATGTTCAGCCAGTTCGGATCGTTGACGACCATATGCGGAGAAAACGCGATTCTTCCCAATTCATAACTTCTGAAAAATAACGCCGGCGGGCGGAAATCCAGCACGGCGCTTATTTTGTCGCCGGTAAACAGCATATTCACCAGCGTATAATCGCCATGCAGGGGCTGCACACCCAATGCGGGCAGGCCCGCGAGTAATGGCGTGAATGTGGTGAGTTGCTGCTGCCGCGCATGTAATGCTTCGAGACCGCGTTGATCAAATGCATCCGCCGTTCCGTTCCGTATTTTTTCATTGAGGATTGCCAACAGCTGTGCAACTTCCGACTGCACTTTGCCGAGATCGGTACTGCGCCATTGTTCCGGTTTGTGGCGCGGCAGGCCTGCCGTCGGCAGCGATGCGAAGACACGATGGATGCGACCCAGCATCGCGCCGATTTCCTGATAGTGCCCGGCCTGCAAACCATGGGTGATAACCGCACCCTCAGACCATCGCCAAAGCGAAAGGGCGGTGGCGGTGCTATGGTCAATCCACTGTCCGTCGATATTCGGTATGACGCGGGCGGTAGGAATGCCTGCGTGGCGAGCCGTTTCCGACAGCGCGATCCCGGCCGTTTCTGCTTGCAGATCTTCCTGGCCGGTATACCGTTTCATGAAATACTGCCGCTGTGCGCCGAGCACACGGTAATTCAGCGTCCCTTGCCCAATCGGCAGGCGTTCTATCTGCATTATCGGCGCTACGCCGTAGCGATGCCGCAGGATATCGGCCAGCGCGGCGGTGTCGTCATCAGGATGAAGAACGGGCATACGGGGTTTCCCTGCGGTGGTAAGTGTGGACGTTAGACAACGTCGGGCGTTGGTGGATTGGCGCTATTGTAAGCATTCCGGTTAGCCAAACCACTCTACTTTCAGATAACGGTATGAATCGCCAGACAGAAGCAAACAGAAGACTTTCGACAGGCGCTGTCTATTCAGTTAGCCAAGCTGATGTCGGAAGATGAAGTCCGTGACGACTTCAATATGGAAATGAGCCGTTTTATCCCTAAGCAAATTAAAGAGAGAACCCTCGATAATCCTGAATATTGGGCTTATGTCCAAGGTGAGGTACATGCCATCGCGTCTGAGCTGCTGAATGACGGAACCCCAAAAAATCCATTTGATATGGGTTAGCCTATGTTTTTCTTCCTCCATCATAAAACAAAAAAGGCCATGATTTACAATGGCCTTTTTATCCTGACGAGACTTAGTGAGACAACGCGAGATCGCGTGGCACACTACTCGATATTCTGAATCTGCTCCCGCATTTGCTCGATCAAGACTTTCAGTTCGATGGCGGAGGCGGTGACGTCGGCATTGATGGATTTGGACGCCAGCGTGTTCGATTCGCGGTTAAATTCCTGCATCATGAAATCCAACCGACGGCCGACGGCTTCTTTCTTGGTGAGGATGTTGTAGGTTTCCTTCACGTGGGCTTCCAGCCGATCCAGCTCTTCTGCCACGTCAATGCGCTGCGCCAGCAGCACCAGCTCCTGTTCCAGCCGGTTGTTTTCGAGCTGAACCTGCGCTTCTTCCAGCTTGCCGAGTAATCTTTCCCGCTGCCATTGCAGGATACTGGGCATGTGGGCACGCACTTTCGTCACTTCGGCGCTGACGCCCACCAGCCGTTGCTCGATAAGTTGTTTGAGCGCATTGCCTTCGCTTTCACGGGCGGTGATGAAGTCGTCCAGCGTTGCTTCCAGCGCCTGCATCAGCTCGGCGCTGATGGTGTCCAGGTCTTGCTCCTGCGCCGACATCACGCCAGGCCAGCGCAGGATGTCCAGCGGATTGATTTCCCCTTCGTCGCTCTGCATTTTGACCCAGTTGGCGGCATCAACCAGCTGTTTCGCCAGCGATTCATTCAGGAGCAATTGCCCCTGCGCACGTGGGTCGAGGTCGAAACGCAGGTTGCACTCGATTTTGCCGCGGGTCAGGCGCTGGCGGATACGCTCGCGAATAACCGGCTCCAAACTGCGAAATTGTTCCGGCATGCGGATATAGGTTTCCAGATAACGCTGGTTTACAGAACGCAGTTCCCAGGACGCATTGCCCCAGTCGCCCTTGATTTCTCGCCGGGCGTAAGCAGTCATGCTACGAATCATAAGTCGATACCGGTAAAGGAATGATGCGGATGATTATAACCCTGTCTCCGGCGTCAGGGTAACGGCATCATTAACATGCGCAGAAAATCCGGTTGCATGTCTCACCGCCATCCGCGTCTCTGTTGCGGTAGAGTGCGACGGATGGGGAAGGATGCCCGAGGGGGAAACGGCGCGCGCAGCGCGAGAATCAACGGTGAAGGTATACGCCCCTGACGGGGCGTTGATCAGTGCAGTGCGCTATTGAGAATGATGGAGGTGATGATGCCGGTAGCAACGGCAATCAGCACATAGTTGCCGTCGATATAGGCCCAGCGGTAGCCGGACGGCGGCGCATACAGGCCGCGCCCGCGCCAGTCGTCCATGCGATACTGATCCCAGCGGAAGTCTCTCGGCACCGGGTGGCCGCGCCGGAAATCATGGCCGCCAAAGGCAAAATGTTCACGCTGCGGCGGCCCTGCGCGGTGATCCTGACGGCCTGGGCCATGATCGTTACGCGCTTCCGGGCGGCCTTGGTCGTGGCCTGTATGATCCTGCCGACCTTGCCCCTGATTGCCGGGATTGCCAGGATTGCCGGGGTTCCATGGCTGCTGCTGTGGCGCGCGATTGTCACCTGGGCCTTCCGCATAGGATGCGGGAACAAATGCATTAGAGATGACTACTGTGCATATAAACAATGCCAATGCTGCTTTTTTCATGGTTACCACCTTTTACGAACTTGGTTGTTCAGGATAACCCTACGTGGTCGCTGGCGTATGTGCTATCTGAATAATCCGGTTTTGTGGGGTGCGGCTTGAGGGGTTTGGGGGGCGTCGAGAGTGAAACATCGGCGCCCCGGCATATTCCCTATCAGGGAATATGCTGCATCATATGAGGGGAGAGCGTCAGGCGGCCTGCAACATCGGCAGGCATCGGGTTGCCAGCTCGCGGCATTTGATTTTCAGCTCCTGTTTGAGCTGCAACACTTCGCGTGATTGCGGCATATCGCTGCGGCTTATCAGCATCACTTCGAACGGCAATGGCTGGCTGATGGGCACAATCTTGAGTTGATCGGCGTAACGATGGGCGGTGAACAGATCGACAATACCGGTGCCGCCGCCGGCCAGCACCATATCGGCGATCACCGAATAGGTTTTGATATACAGCGAGGCCGCCGGCTTCAGGTGGCGATCCCGCAGCGCGCGGTGCACCACCTGGCCCAGTGGATCCTGCTGTTGCATCATCAGCAGGTTGTTATGGCACAACCATTCCAGTGAAACCGGCCCCTGCTGCGGACTGTTTTTGGGCAGAATCGCCACCATGCGAGATTGGCATAACGGCTCCGCCAGCAAATCGGTCGGGACTTGCTGACCGAATACCAGTGCCAAATCAAGCTGTTGTTGCTGAACATTTTGGCATAGCGTACCGAAATGCTCTGTCACCAGTTCCACGTTCACCATCGCCGCCTGCTGCTGAAACGCCACCATCGCCGGCGCCACGATCATCTGGCCGAAGGCATGGGCGGCGCCAAGCCGTACTGTCTGACGCTTGCCGCGGCGAATCTGTTCCGTCAGGTGGGCGATATCCTGCAAGTGGCTGTAAAGACGCTCAATCTCTGGCATCAACCGTCGTCCCTCCACCGTCGGCACCATACCCTGCACGCGCCGTTCGAACAGAGCGAACCCCAACTGCTGTTCGGCGTGATTTAGCACCCGGCTGACATTGGGCTGGGAGACGTTCAATAACCGCGCCGCGCCGCTGATGGTGCCAGCCTGAACGATGGCCTGGAAGACTTCGATATGGCGTAAACGCATAATCTGGCGCCCTGATGGATGGAATGTGGTGGGTTTACGACCGGCTCGTGCGCGATCGATTAAGGTGCAAATATAAGCAAGGTTTACGCCACTTTATTGGAACTGGAAAGAAAACCGGGCAGGTATCAGACAACGCGCCGGGGGCGCGGCGCGCGCCCCGGTTCGAGCTATTCGCCCCAGGTGGCTTCCAGCACTCGTAGCCAGTTGCTGTAACAAATTTTCTCCAAAATGGTGCGTGAATAACCAAGATCGAGCATGGTTTGCACCAAAATGGGGAATCCTGCCGCATCTTTCAGATCGGGAGGAACGGTGGTGCCATCCAGATCAGAACCGAAGCCCACATTATCTTCCCCAACTTTTTCAAGCAGATACTCTATATGCCTGACGATTTCCAACACAGTTGCCGATGGATCTTTGCGGCCATCGGCCCGCAGGAAAGCGGTACCGAAATTGACGCCGACAAAGCCGTTGCTTTCGCGGATGGCGGCCAGTTGGCGGTCGGTCAGGTTGCGCGACTGCGCGCACAAGGCATGGGCGTTGGAGTGGCTGGCGACCAGCGGCGCATCGGAGATCTCCGCTGTTTGCCAGAATCCTTTCTCGTCCATATGGGATAAATCCACCAAAATGCGCCGGGCATTACAGGCGCGGATCAGCCGCAGACCGGCTTCCGTCAGGCCATCGCCGGTGTCAGGCGAGGAGGGAAACCGGAAGGGCACGCCCTGGCCGAAAATATTCGGCCGGCTCCATAACGGGCCAAGGCTGCGCAACCCGGCGGCATACAGAATATCCAGCAGCGTCAGGTCGGGATCCAGCATCTCTGCACCTTCAATGTGCATCACCGTCGCCAGCACGCCTTGTGCCATACAGCGCCGGATCTCCGCCACGCTACGACACACTTTTACCTGTCCGGCGGACTCGGCTTCAATGCGTAATAGCGTGGAAATCATCCAGAAACTGGTTTCCCGCGCTTCGTCCAATGTGGGGGTTGTGAATACGCTGTTACCACCTGGTACAGAGTTTGCATCTTCCTTTTTGGCTGAAGGAACGTAGGTGGCGAACAAACCGCCGGCGAACCCACCCTGACGTAGCCGAGGCAGGTCGATTTGGCCTTGCGACGGCCCGCAAAGAAATGCCTCCGTCGGAGTATCGCGATGCTGGCGCCATAGGCGGGACAGTACGTCATTGTGGCCGTCGAACACAGGAATGCGATCGTGAAACACTGGTTTATCTGACATGAGCGGAAGTACCGGTACTGGATTGAAATGAAATCGATGGTTCGGAACGCGGCGGGGAATTACCCTCCGGCGGTCGGTCTGTTCCAGCGCTGAATTTTTATTCGACGCACGCTCATTTAAGCCAGCTCCTGCCAACCCTGTCAAGCCGAATACAGAAAAAATATATTTATTTTATTTATAAATCAAATAGTTAAACACTTGGGGGATTAATGGTCACCAGAAGACGTTTTCTTGCCGGTTGCGCAACCGTACCTTTCCTGTCCTGGCTCAATCTGAACACCGCATTTGCCGATACGCCGCCTTCCATGCTGGTGATGGCGATGCAGCTCGATAACATGACCAGTCTCGATCCGCAGGAGTGCTTTGAGACGGTGGGCACCGAAGTTATCGGCAACCTGTACCAGCGCTTAGTGATGCCGAACCCGTCCAACCCGCAGGAGGTGATCGGTGATCTGGCGAGCAGTTGGGCCGTCAGCAATGAAGGCCAAACCTTTACCTTTCATCTCAATCCGCAAGCCAAATTCGCTGATGGTGCGCCTGTCACCGCAGAAGACGCCGCATTTTCGTTGCAGCGTGCGGTGAAGCTGGATAAAAGTCCGGCCTTTATCATCAACCAGTTCGGTTTCACCAAAGACAACGTGGAACAGCGCATTACCGCGCCGGATGCCCACACGCTGGTGCTGAATCTGGAAAAACCGGCGGCGGAAACCTTCCTGCTTTATTGCCTGTCGGCGCCGGTGGGCAGCGTAGTCCAGAAGAAAATCGCGCTGGCTAACCAGCAGAACAACGACCTGGGCAACCAGTGGATCAAGCAGAATAGCGCCGGTTCCGGCCCGTTCACGCTGGTGAGCTGGAAACCCAGCGAAAGTATCATTCTGCAGAAAAACGATAATTTCCCTGGGGATAATGTCTTCAAACGTGTGCTGCTCAAGCATATCGTCGATCCGTCCGCTCAGTTGCTGATGCTGCAAAAAGGGGATGTGGATATTGCCCGTGATCTGACGACGGAACAGATTCGCCCGTTGCTGAACGACAGCAACTACCATCTGGTGCGTCAGAGCATTGCCAGCCTGATGTTGCTTTCCTGCAATACCGGCAACGAATTCCTGAAAAAGCCGCAGGTATGGCAGGCGATTAAATGGGCGCTGGATTACGACAGCATCCAGAAAAACATTCTGCCGCTGACCCATAAAGTGCATCAGAGTTTCCTGCCGGACGGTTTCCCGGCGGCGCTGGGCGACAACCCGTTCCATCTGGATGTCGCCAAGGCCAAAGCGCTGTTGAAAGACGCCGGATACCCGGATGGTTTTGAGATCACCATGGATCATTACTCCGCCCAGCCGTTCCCGGATATCGCACAGGCAATCCAGACGCAGCTCGGCGCTATCGGCATCAAGGTGAAGCTGATTGCGGCGGAAAACCGTCAGGTATTGACCAAAATGCGCGCTCGCCAGCAGCAACTGGCGTTGACTGCCTGGGGCGCGGACTATTTTGATCCGAACTCCAACGCCGAAGCGTTCTGCATCAACACCGACAACAGCGACAGTGCCCGCAATCGCACATTGGCCTGGCGTTGTAACTGGTCTGATGATGCATTCAATCAAATGACCGAGCAGGCGCTGCATGAGAAGGACGCCGCCAAGCGTATCGAGCTGTACCAGACCCTGCAGCGCAAACACCGTGAACTGAGCCCGTTTACCGTGATGATGCAGTATGAAAGAACGCTGGCCTGTCGCAAGAATCTTAGCGGCGTCACGCTGACCGTACTGAGCAAGGTTCCCTACCAGCAGGTGAAGAAAGCCTGATGCGAATGTTGACCCGCTTTTTCAGTACGCTTGGCAGTCTGGCGCTGACGTTGTTGGGGCTTTCCATATTGACCTTCTTTATCGGTCGCATTATGCCGACCGACCCGGTACTGGCGGCCGTGGGGGATAATGCCCCACAGGCCGTCGTGGAACGGGTTCGACAGGAAATGGGGCTGGATCAGCCCCTGTGGATCCAATACGGTCATTACCTCAACCAATTGTTGCACGGCGACCTTGGTCGCTCGGTGCTGACCTCCAATCCGGTGGTTTCCGATATCGCCCGTTATTTCCCCGCCACGCTGGAACTGGCAACCGCTGCGATTATCGTCGCCGCGTTGCTTGGCATTCCGTTGGGCGTGTGGGCGGCGGTGCGCCAGGGGCGCTGGGTGGATCAGACGATACGTGTCATCTGCCTGGCTGGGCACTCGTTGCCGGTGTTTGTGCTGGCGCTGATGAGCTTGTTGATTTTCTACGCGGTGCTCGATATCGCGCCAGGGCCGGGGCGTCAGGACATTATCTTTCAGGATATGGTGCCGCACGTTACGGGTTTGCTGACGGTGGATTCCCTGCTGGCCCGTGACTATGACGCCCTGCGCGATGCGCTGGCGCACATGGTGCAGCCGGTATTGATCCTGGCGTATTTCAGCATGGCCTATATCACGCGCATGACCCGTACCTTCATGCTCAATGCGCTGAATGGCGAATTCGTGATTACCGCCCGTGCCAAGGGGTTGTCCTCCCGCCGGGTGATTTGGCGGCATGCCTTTCCCACCGTGGCGGTGCAACTGGTGACGGTACTCGCGCTGACCTATGCCGGCCTGCTGGAGGGGGCGGTGGTGACGGAAAACGTCTTCTCCTGGCCGGGCCTGGGGCAATATCTCACCAATGCGCTGCTCAATGCGGACATGAACCCGGTCGTCGGCGCCACGCTGCTGGTCGGTGCGGTGTATGTACTGCTTAACCTGCTGGCTGACATTCTCTATCGACTTTTGGATCCCCGAGTAACATGAGTTTCTTAGTCTCACGAGCCTGGTTGCTCGACGAAACCCCCGCAACGCGCCGTCAGGCGGTCTGGGGGCAACGCTACCGGCTGTGGCTGGGGCTGCGCACTAACCCGCTGGCGATGATAGGGTTGATCATCATCACGCTGGTGCTGTTGTTGTCGCTGGCCGCGCCGTTGCTGACGCCTTACTATCCCGGCTTTCAGGATCTCTCCAATCGACTGGCGGCGCCGTCATCGGCGCACTGGCTGGGTACGGACGAACTGGGGCGCGATGTGTACACCCGCATCCTGTTCGGCGGACGCACCACGCTCGGTATGGTGATCGCGGTGGTGGCGCTGACCGCGCCGCTCGGCCTGTTGATCGGCTGTATCGCCGGCTACGCGGGCAGTTGGCTGGATAAAACCCTGATGCGGTTGACGGATATCTTTTTGGCGTTCCCGCGCCTGGTGCTGGCGCTGGCGTTTGTCGCGGCGCTCAAACCGGGGGTGGAAAGCGCCATTCTGGCGATTGCGCTGACCGCCTGGCCGCCTTATGCCCGTCTGGCGCGGGCGGAAACGCTGCAGTTTCGCAACAGCGATTTCATCGCCGCCTGCCGTCTGACCGGCGCCTCGCCGTTTCGCATCATCCTGCGGCACATCATGCCGTTGTGCGTGCCGAGCCTGATCGTGCGCGTCACGCTGGATATGAGCTCCATCATCATTACCGCCGCCAGCCTCGGCTTCCTCGGCATGGGGGCGCAGCCGCCGTCGCCGGAGTGGGGCACCATGATCGCCACGGCGCGCCGTTTCCTGTTCAACGCCTGGTGGGTGCCGCTGGTGCCCTGCATCGCGATTTTCCTGACCTCGCTGGCGTTCAACTTCCTGGGCGACGGCCTGCGTGATGTGCTGGATCCGAAGGAGCGTTAAATGCTGGTAGAAATTGAAAATCTTCGCATCTCCTTCGTTAACCGAACGGAGACGTTCGAGGCCGTGCGCGGCATCTCGCTGAGCGTGGGGAAAGAAAAATTCGCCATTGTCGGGGAGAGCGGTTCCGGCAAGTCCCTCACTGCCCGCAGCCTGATGCAGTTGTTGCCCGGCAACGCCCGTATCGAGGCCGACAAGCTTAGCTTCGACGGCATCGACTTGCGCGGCGCCAGCGAGAAAACCTTGCGCCAGATTCGCGGCAAGCGCGTCGGCTTTATCCTGCAAGACCCGAAATATTCCCTGAACCCGGTGATGACCATCGGCCAGCAGATCGCCGAAGCCTGGCGCGAGCACAAAGGCGGCAGCCGCCGCGCCGCGATGGATGCGGCAGTGGCGCTGCTGGAGCAGGTGCGTATTCGCGATCCTCAACGGGTGGCGGGGCGCTATCCCCATGAAGTCTCCGGCGGGATGGGGCAACGGGTGATGATCGCCATGATGCTGGCGCCGGATCCGGAACTGTTGATCGCCGACGAACCCACTTCCGCGCTGGACGCCACCGTTCAGGCGGAGATCCTGTCGTTGATCGACGATCTGGTTTCCCAACGCGGCATGGGGCTGATCCTGATCAGCCACGATCTGCCGTTGGTGTCGCACTTCTGCGATCGTGTGGCGGTGATGTACGCCGGCCGGATCGTGGAAATGCTGAAAGCCAGCGAACTGATGCAGGCGCAGCATCCTTATACCCAGGGGCTGCTGGCCTGCCTGCCTTCGCTGCGGCACCCGCGCGAGCGGCTGCAAGTCTTGCAGCGCGACCCGGCCTGGAGGAACGCATGATTCATGTAGAAAACCTGCGGATTGCATTTGGCGGTCTTGAGGTGGTCAAAGGCGTGTCCTTTGACGTGGAAAGCGGCGGCAGTTTCGGCATGGTGGGGGAGAGCGGCTCCGGTAAATCCACCATTCTGCGGGCGATGGCCGGGTTAAACCGATACTGGCAAGGGGGGATTACCTTTGGCGGTATGTCGCTGGCCGGTCGGCAGGATCGTCATTTCTACCGTCAGGTGCAGATGGTGTTTCAGGATCCGTATGGTTCGCTGCATCCGCGTCAGACTATCGATCGCATTTTGCACGAACCGCTGCTGGTGCACCGTTTCGATCGGGCGGAGCAGCGTATCGCCAGGGCGCTGGAGGAAGTCGGGCTGCCGGCGGCGGTACGCTTCCGGTTTCCGCATCAGCTCTCCGGCGGCCAGCGTCAGCGGGTGGCGATCGCCCGTGCGCTGATTGCCGAACCGGAGGTGCTGCTGCTGGATGAGCCGACCTCGGCGTTGGATGTGTCGGTGCAGGCGGAAATCCTTAACCTGCTGGCGGACTTACGCCACGAGCGTAAGCTCACCTACATCATGGTCAGCCATAACCTGGCGGTGGTGTCGCACCTCTGCCAGCGGGTGGGCGTGATGCAGCATGGCGAAATGGTGGAACAGGTCAGTACCGATGATTTGCGCGCCCGCCGCGTCAGCCATGCGCACACCGCAGAACTGTACGATTTAAGCATGACGCTGGAGGAACCGGCATGACATTACACTGGCAGCGGGCGATCGACATCGCCCGCGACATCACCCAGCGCTGGAATCAGCCGGGGCAACCCGGCGGCGCCATCACGTTGTTTGATGGCGAGCAGATTCGCGCCGCCTGCTGCGGCGGGCTGGCGGATCTGGCGCAACAGACGCCGTTTACCGCCCAAAGCGTGGTGCGCTTTGCTTCTGTGACCAAGCATTTGTTTGCATCCCTGGCCACCGGCCCGGCCAGCAATCACCTGGCGCTGAGCGACCGTCTCGACCGGCATCTGCCGCAGTTGACCGGCGATAACGGCAAGGTGACGGTGGGGCAGGCGCTGGATATGACGTCCGGCCTGCCGGACGTGCGGGAAAACCTGTCGCTGCTGGGGCTGTCGGTTTACAACGCCACCTCCGCCGCCAGCCTGCTGGCGTATCTGGCGCAGTGGGGCGATCTCAACTACCCGGCAGGCAGCGAAATTTCTTATACCAATACCGGCTATCGGTTGGTGGAAGAAGCGCTGAAAGCCAAAGGCGTCTACTTTGCCGATTTGCTCGACCGCCACATCAACCAGCCGTTGGGCATTGCGCTGCATGCGCCGGAAACCTGGTTCGACATCGTACCGGGGTTGGTGCCGGGTTATTGGCAGTCGCCGCAGGGCTGGATGTTGTCTTGCGCCGGTTTGCATCTGTCCACTTCCGGTTGCGTGGCGGGCAGCGTGCAGGATCTGACGCGCTGGCTGCAATCGGTATTGACGAATCAGGGGCCGGGCGAAGGCGTGCTGGCGCGCCTGACGCAGCCGCGTTATCTGAGCGACGGCCGTCAGACCGGTTATGGGCTGGGGATGGCGCATAGCCAGTTAGGCTCGGTGCCGCTGGTGGGGCATGGCGGTTCTCACGCCGGTTACAAGAGTTATTTCCTGCTCGATCCTGAACGGAAAATCGGGCTGGCGCTGGTGGCCAACCGGGAAGATGTCGCCACCTACGACTGCGCGCTGAAAGTGATGTCGGCGTTGCTGGATCAACCGCTGCCGCCGAAAGGCCACCGCCTGACGCCGGGTTTGTATGTGGCGGAACACGGCGGGGACTGGCTGGAGGTGACAGCACCGGGCGCTTGCTGGCTGGGCGCGTCGGAAACGCTGTACCTTGATGACGAACCGGGCGTGGCGGTGTCGCTTTCCAGCCACCTGCCGATGCGCTTGCGCCAGAACGGCGTGGCGATCGAAGGGGAAATCGGCCATGCGCCGAAGCGTTTCCTGCCGGTAGAGGCGGACGACAGCGTATCCCGGTTGCAGGGGCGTTGGCGGGTGCCGGCGTGTCGCAGCGAACTGGTGATCGACGGCGCGAACATCGTGATGGGCATCGGCCCGGCGGCGATTGCGGGCACGTTGCAGCCGTTGGGCAATGGCCGATCGCTCGCCACCGTTCAGGACGGCCTGTGGGAAAAACGCTTCTCGCTGCTGCCGGATGGCGACGAGCTGATTCTGCTGCTTAACCGCAGCCGGGTGGTGAGGTATCAGCGCGGGTGAGGTGAACGCACCTGACGCGCATTTCTCTTCCGGTCTTATCCTCTCCGGTTTACTCGCTGCGCTCAGCCGTTGGGCCGAGTGCAGCGAGTGCCGTTTTGCCTGCCTGCGGTACGAAGGCCGGTTTAGCGGTAGATGCCTACCACCGGGGTGCCGCCGACGTAGCCGTAGCCGCGGTACATCCCTTCGCTATTGAACGGCAGGGCGATATTGCCGTAATGGTCGACGGCGATCAGCCCGCCGCTGCCGCCCAGCGCGTTGATTTTCGCCATCACCACCTTATCGGCGGCGTCCGGCAACGGCAGGCTGGCGTACTCCATCAGCGCCGACACGTCGTAAGCGGCGACGGTACGCATGAAGACTTCGCCGGTGCCGGTGCAGGAAACGGCCACCGTCTGGTTATTGGCGTAGCAGCCCGCGCCGACAATCGGCGAGTCGCCAACGCGGCCGACCTGTTTGTTGGTCATGCCGCCGGTGGAGGTGGCGGCGGCCAGGTTGCCTGCCGCATCCAGCGCGACCGCGCCGACGGTGCCGAACTTGCGATCCGGGTCGATCGGATCGGCGCCCTGCGCCTGACGTTCGCCGTCGTGATCCAGCAGGATCTGGCCTGCGCCGGCCTGCGCTCTCAGCAACTGCTGGTAGCGTTCATCGGTGGAGAAGAACGTCGGTTCCACCATTTCCAGCCCGTGATCGCGGGCGAACGCCTCCGCGCCGGCGGCGGTGAACATCACATGCGGGCTGCGTTCCAGCACCGTGCGTGCCGCCAGTACCGGGTTACGGATATGGCTGACGCCGGTCACGGCCCCGGCCTGTAACGAGTGGCCGTCCATCACGCAGGCGTCCAGCTCGTGGGTGCCCTGATGGGTAAACACCGAACCTCTGCCCGCGTTGAACAGCGGACACTCTTCCAGCAGGCGTACCGCCTCGGTAACGGCGTCCAGCGCACTGCCGTGGGCGGCCAGAATGTCCTGACCGCGGGTGACGATAGACAGCAGCGCCGCACGGTAGCGTTGTTCTTTGTCACTGCTCATGGCCGACCGGCTGAGCGCGCCCGCGCCGCCATGGATCACAATTACTGGTTTCATCGAATTGCCCTCGTTCGGATGCGAACGTTAATTTTGCGTAGTCGCCAGGTAGGAAAACGCCCCCAGCAGGCTGACGATCGGCGCGATGGTCGGGGATTGATAACCCACGGTGATCGCGTCTTTGCGCCTGACGCCGGGGATCAGGCAAAACAGGTCGGCCAGCACCGGTTTAGCCACCATCAGCTCTAATTCATACGGTGGTTGCAGGCGTGTGGTGGTCTCTGTATGCGCCTTCTGTACTGCCTGGGTGGCGGCAGCGCGGATGACGTTGCGCGCCGCTTCCGGGCTGAGGGACTCCGCCGCCGTTTGGGAAATGGCGCGTTTCACGCAGGCAAAGTCCGTCGCCGGGTAGTAGCGGTTGATCCAGCTTTGCAGCGTATCATCACCGCTCACCAGCCACAGCGGCGTGTTCAGTTCGGCCCCTGCTGCGGCGTAGATATCGCTTTCGCCCATCACTTCGCCGTTGATTTTGACCCGATAGAAAGCGCGGCCATTGATGGTATGCGCCAGCACGCCGTGTTCTCCGGCCGCGCTGTGGTAGCCGATGAACATCAGACCGTCGAACTGTTGCTGCTGCAACCCTTCCACCATCGACAAACCGCGGGGTTTGCCCTGCACCAGACGGGCGCGCGGGTCGATGTTTTCCGCCCGCAGGTTGGTCATGGCGGCGTGGCTGTCGGCCACCACCACTTCGCTGGCGCCGCCGGCGAACGCGCCTTCAATCGCGGCGTTGACCTCCTGTTCCATCAGACCACGGGCGATCTGATGCTCCGGCGCGCCGGGGCTGCACTGCTCCGGCCGCATGACGCCGGCAATACCTTCAATATCTGCAGAAATAAACACTTTCATGTCGGGTTCCTTATTCGGGACGAACCTGGGATAAACGATCCAGCACCTGTGTCAACGACGGACGATGATGACCACGAAAACCCGTCACCGCCTCGGCCTGCAACAGGGCGTCCAGCACCGCATGCTCGGTGGCGTCGGCGGCGGCGTTGAGCATCGGTTCCAGCGCGGCGTCTTCCGGCGGCTGCGGCGTCGGGCAGGTGGAAAACGCCACGGCGATATCGCCGGAGCCGTGTCCCCAATAGCTGCCGAGCCGCCCCAGACCGGCGCCGGCGCGTCGGGCGATGCGCGTCAGTTGACGGGCGTCCAGCGGGGCGTCCGTCGCCATGATGATAATGATGGAGCCGGCGTCGCGCTGCGGCGCCAACTCCGGCAGCAGCGGGGCGATGGCCTCGCCGGCTTGTACGCCGTCCAGCGTGAGCGCCGACAGCGTGCCGAAATTCGCCAGCACCAACACCCCGAGGGTGGCGTTCAGTTCCGGGATCAGCCGGGAGGCGGTGCCGATGCCGCCTTTCAGGCCGAAGCAGCTCATACCGCGCCCGGCGCCCACGCTGCCGCGGGCGAAATCGACGCGGGCGTCGTCCAGCGCGGCCAGCGCCATCGGCTCGGTGACGGCCAGCGCCTGAATGTCGTTGAGCCAGCCGTCGTTGCACTCCAGCGCCAGCGGGTTGATGGTGGGCAGCGATCGGCCCAGTTCGGGATTTTTACCGATGGCGTCGCGTACCAGCGCCGTGAATAGCGTGCCGACCGACAGGGTATTGCTGAGCAGTATCGGGGTTTGCAGCCGTCCCAACTCGTCAATCTGCACCAGCCCGACCGGTTTGGCGAAGCCGTTGAGTACCGCCGCGCCACAGGGTAACGGCTGGACGAACAGGTTAGCGCCGGGCGGCACGATGGCGGTGACGCCGGTCTGGATGTCGCCGTCGGCCAGCGTAGAGTGACCGACGCGCACGCCGGGTACGTCGCTCAGACGATTGTGCTCGCCGGCTGGCAGACGCGGGGTTCCCAGCCGACGTTCTTCGCGCCAGCGCTGCAACAGCGGTTGCAGCCGCGCCTGTTGATAAAGGGTCATGATGTCCTCATTCCGCGTTGGGGCGCTCTTGCGCCGTTAAGCCGGTGTGAGCGGGCGCCGCCGGAGCGACGCGCTTGTCGTTGGCCCGCTCCGGCGTTCCGCCCATCGGCATGAGCGGTTCGGGGTCAGCGTTTCAGTTTCGGATCCAGCGTATCGCGCAGCGCGTCGCCCAGCAGGTTGAACGCCAGCACGGTACAGAAGATGGCCAGACCGGGGAACACGCTGACATGCCATTGGCCGGCCATCATCATGCTGCGGCTCATGGCCAGAATATTGCCCCACTCCGGCACATCCGGCTCTGGGCCGAGTCCGATAAAACTCAGCCCAGCGGCGGTCAGAATGCTGGTGCCGATACGCATGGTGAAATAGACGATCACGTTCGATAGCGTGCCTGGCAGAATATGGCGCATCAGGATGATGCGGTCCGGCGCGCCGGCGCAGCGCACGGCTTCCACGTAAGCGGCTTGTTTCAGCGACAGCGTAGAGGCGCGCACGATACGGGCGAACACCGGCACGCTGAATACCGCTACCGCGATAATCACGTTATTCAGGCCGGGGCCGAGGATGGCGACCACCGCGATCGCCAGCAGCATACCGGGGAAGGCAAACAGCACGTCGCATCCGCGCATGATCAGCATGTCTATCCAGCGGCCATAGTAGCCCGCCAACAGGCCGAGCACGATACCCGCCAGCATGCCGAGCGTGACCGAGAAGAAGCCGACGTACAGCGAGATACGTGCGCCGTAAATGATGCGGCTCATCACGTCGCGGCCCAGATCGTCGGTGCCCATCCAGTGCTCGGCGGAAGGCGGCGCGCTGAGCGCCATCCAGTCCGGCTCCATCGGGTTCCACGGCGCCAGCCAGGGGGCGAACACCGCCACCATCACCAGCAGTAGCACGAAGCCGCCGGCAAACAGCGCCATCGGGTTACGCACGAAAGCGTGCAGAAAGTCGCGCCAGGGCGAGCGAATGGTGTCATCGAAGGCGGTGGGGGCCGCAACAGGATCTTGTGCAGGATTCATCGTCGCTCCTAACGTAAACGAATGGCCGGATTCACCACCGCGTACAGCAGGTCGACCAGCAGGTTAATCAGGATAAATTCAATGACGAACAGCATGACCAGCGCCTGAATCACCGGCTGGTCTTGTGTTTTGATGGATTCGATCAGCAACCAGCCGAGCCCCGGCCAGTTGAACACGCTTTCCACCACGATCGAGCCGCCGAGCAGGAAACCGAATTGCAGGCCGAGCATGGTAATCACCGGGATCAGCGCGTTGCGCATCACATGCTTCCAGACGATCAACCGCTGACGCAGCCCTTTGGCGCGGGCGGTGCGCACGTAGTCTTCCTGCATCACTTCCAGAAAGGCGGAGCGGGTGAAGCGCGCCATTACCGCCGCGACCGACGCGCCCAGCGTCAGCGCCGGCAGCACGATATCCAGCGGTTTATTGAAACCGCTGACGGAAAAAATGCCGAACGGCATGGCGACGAACTGGATCAGCAACAGGCCGAGCCAGAAGGTCGGCATCGAAATGCCGCCGACGGCGGCGCTCATCAGCGTCCAGTCTTGCCATTTACCGCGCTTGAGCGCGGCGAATACGCCGATCAGCAGGCCGAGCACTACCGACCAGATAAAACCGGCCAACGCCAGCCACAGCGTCGGCATAAAACTTTTCTGGATAACCTTTAACACCGGCTGCTGGGTGCGGTAGGTGATGCCGAAGTCACCGTGCATCATCCCGCTCAGCCAGTCGAGGTACTGCTGCGGCAGCGGGTTGTTGAGGCCCAGATGCTCGCGGGCGGCTTCCACCGCTTCAATCGTGGCATCGGAGCCGGCGTAGATCCGTGCCGGGTCGCCCGGCAACAGCTTGATAAAACCGAACACCAACAGGGAGATCACCAGCAGAACCGGGATCATTTCCAGCAAACGTCGGACGATATAGGCAAACATGGTGATCCCCCGTGTGATTACTTGAACTCAGCCTGATCGAAAATCAGCGAACCGTCCGCCAGCATGTAAACGCCGGACAGATTCTTCACTTTACCCACCAGGTTGTCCGGTACGCCCAGGAACACCACCGGCGCGTCTTTCCAGATCAGCTTCTGCGCTTCGGCGTAGGCGGCGGCGCGCTTGGTGTTGTCGGCGGTTGCCAGGCCGGCCACGATCGCTTTATCGACGTCAGCATTGCTGTAGTAGGAAACGTTGTAGGCCTTCGGTACCCAGGATTCGGTGGCGAACAGCGGACGCAGCGCCCAGTCGGCATCGCCGGTGGAGGGCGACCAGCCGCCGTAGTACAGGTCGAATTCAGCCTGTGTCGGGTCTTTCACGCCGAACAGTTTTTCGTTACGGGTACCGGAGTCCATCGGGGTGACGGTGACTTTGATACCGACCTGCTCCAACTGCTGTTTGAAGAACTGGGCGCTACGTACATAGTCGGTACGGTTGGTCGTCCACAGTTTCAGCTCCAGGCCTTTTTCGTAACCGGCTTCCTTCAGCAGTTCTTTGGCTTTGGCCGGGCTGTAGGTGTAGTTCGGTTCGCTCTGGCTGGCGAAGAACTGCACGCGCGGCGCCATCGCCGAAGAGGCCGGCAGACCCATGCCGGCAAAGCCGACTTTCAGCCACAGGTTACGGTTGATGGCGTAGTTCAGCGCCTGACGCACCCGCACATCACTCAGCGGCCCGTGTTGGGTGTTGATCGCCATATAGAACAAATAGATGCTGGGATCGCGCTGGATAGCCAGTTTTGCGTCATCTTCAACGGTTTTCACCAAATCGGACGGCAGCGGATAGATAGCGTCCGACTGGTTGGCTTTCAGCGCCGCGACGCGGGTGGCGTCTTCCGGCGACGGGTAGAAGGTCACGCTGTCGACTTTCGGCCAGCCTTTCTGCCAGTAGCTGTCGTTTTTTACCAGCTTCACGTCTTTACCCTGTTGCCATTCGACAAACTTGAACGGGCCGGTGCCGACCGGGTGTACGCGCAGTTGGGTTTCATCGGGATACTGTTTCAGCGCTGCTGGGCTGTGCATCACCGCCGACGGGTGGGCCAGGGTGTTGATAAAGGCGCCGAAGGATTTGTTCAGTTCGATCTTCACCTGCGTCGGAGACAGCACGGTGACGCTCTTGATCATGTTGAACAGGCTGTTGCGTTTCAGGCCCTTGGTTTGGTCGGCCAGACGGTCAAGGTTGGCTTTCACCGCGTCGGCGTTGAACGGCGTACCGTCCTGGAAGGTGACGCCTTCGCGCAGCGTGATGGTGTATTCGGTGGCATCGGCATTGCCGGTGTAGCTGGTGGCCAGGCGCGGCACCAGTTTCATCTGATTGTCGAACTGGAACAGACGCTCGAATACCCCGCTCTGGATCGAGTAGCTCAGTGTATCCGAGGTATCGTGCGGGTCGAACCCGGTGATGTCGGCATACATGGAAATGCGCAGATCCTGAGCCTGAGCCGCAGCGGCCAGACAGAGCGACAGCCCGAGGGCGAGGGCGGAACGACGTAGTAACGGTTTCATGGTGCTCTCCTGTGATGCTGTGTGGTGGTGTATGGGATGTTGTGGTTGTTGTGTTATCTGTCAGCGCCCGATCTCGGCATCGCTGACCCAGTGGTGCGGGCCGACCTGACGGTACTGTGCCTTGGCGACCTGCTCATTGGCCTTGCGTAACGGCGACGGGATCTCGCTGTCGTCCAGCTGGCGCGCATAGCGTCGGTTGGGGTCGGCAATCGGCACGGAGGCCAGCAGCCGACGGGTATAGGGGTGCTGCGGATTATTGAACACCGACTGGCGCGGGCCGATCTCGACAATCTGCCCGAGGTACATGACCGCGACGCGGTTGGCGATGCGTTCCACCACCGCCATATCGTGGGAAATGAAGATCCACGACACGCCGGTTTTTTGTTGCAAGTCCATCATCAGGTTGACCACCTGCGCCTGAATCGATACGTCCAGCGCGGAGACCGCCTCGTCGGCGATGATCACCTGCGGTTTGAGCGCCATGGCGCGGGCGATGGCGATGCGCTGGCGCTGACCGCCGGAAAATTCGTGCGGATAACGGCGGGCATATTCCGGCGGCAGACCGACGCTTTTCAGCAGCGTCTGCACCTGCGGCGTGGCTTCTTCCAGCGATTTCACCAGACCGTGCAGCAGCAGCGGCTCGGCAATGGTGAAACCGACCGTCAGCCGTGGATTGAGGGAGGCATAGGGATCCTGAAACACCATCTGCATTTTGCGGCGCAGCGGCAGAAAGTCCCGATCCCGCATGACGGCGATTTCGTGCCCTTCAAACAGCAGACTTTCCGACTCGCTTTCCACCAGCCGCAGCAGCGCCCGACCGGTGGTGGACTTGCCGCAGCCGGATTCGCCGACAATCGCCAGCGTTTCACCCGGCCAGACGGCAAAATCGATCTGCTCCACCGCGTGCACCCGGTGGGTGACGGCGGACAACAGCCCGCTGCGTACCGGGTAGTAGACTTTCAGGCCGCGAACATCCAGCAGCGGCAAGGCGTCATACTGCGCGGTCATGTGGTCTTGCGCGGTTTCTTCACTCTGTTGCCCTAACAGCGGGAAGCGTCGGGGCCAGGCGCTGTCGCGCATGTCGCCGAGCTTCGGCACCGCCGCCAGCAGCGCTTTGGTGTAGTCGTGCTGCGGGCGGTTGAAAATATCGTCCACGCGCCCCTGTTCCACCACTTCGCCGCGGTACATCACCACCACGCGATCGGCGATTTCCGCCACCACGCCCATGTCGTGGGTGATGAACAGTACCGCCATGTCGCTCTGGCGCTGTAAATCGCGCAGGATTTGCAGAATGCGCGCCTGCACGGTGACGTCCAGGGCGGTGGTGGGTTCGTCGGCGATCAGTAATTGCGGATTGCAGGCCAGCGCCTGGGCAATCATCACGCGCTGGCGCATGCCGCCGGACAGGGCGTGGGGGTAACTGTTCATCACCCGATCGACGTCGGCGATGCGGACTTTGCGCAGCAGCTCGCGCGCCTGGGCGCTGGCGCTGGCGGCGTCGCACATTTGGTGGTCTATCAGCGCTTCGGTGAGCTGGTCGCTGACTTTCAGCACCGGGTTGAGCGAGGTCATCGGTTCCTGAAAAATCATCGACATTTCGCGCCCACGCAGCGCCCGACGCGCGTCGTCTTTCATCTCCAGCAACGAATGCGCCTGACCGGAACGGGTAGTGAAACGGATGCTGCCGCGATTGATGGTGGCGGAATCCGCCAGCAGCCCCATGACGGTCAGCGACGTGACCGATTTGCCGGAGCCGCTTTCACCCACCACCGCCACCACTTCACCCTTGTTCAGGCTGAAGGACACGCCTTTCAGCGCTTCGCTGGTGCCGGATCGTCCGCTGAAGCTGACGCTCAGATCGTTGATTTCCAGCACCGGCCGCGGTGCCTGACCGGATGCTGTGGCGGTCGATTCAATTATGGTGGTGTCCGTCATCGTCACTCCGGTGTGGTTGCTTATAGCCAGATGCGGCCAAGGTTATAGGTCAGGTAGGGCGAACTGTCCGCCGCCAGCCAGATGGGGCCGTCCAGATCGACATGCTCGGCGCTCAGCGCGACCGGCAGTGCGGCTTCCATCGCCAGCGATGAGCCGAGCATACAGCCCACCATAATACGCATGCCCTGTTCGCGGGCCAGCGCTACCATGGCTCGCGCTTCGGTCAGACCGCCGCATTTGTCCAGCTTGATGTTGATCATCTCGTAACGATCACGCAACGCGGCGATGTCGCCGCAATGGTGACAGCTTTCGTCCGCGCACACCGGAATGGCGTGGGTGAAGTCGGCCAGCGCCGCGTCCTGCCCGGCGGGCAGCGGCTGTTCCACCATGGCAATACGGTAGGCGGCCAGCTGGCGTAATAATGGCTCCAGATCCTGCCCGCCCCAGGCTTCGTTGGCGTCGACGATCAGGGTGACGTTCGGCGCCGCCTGGCGAATCGCGGCCACTTTTTCCAGAATCTGTTCGCCGTTGAGTTTGATTTTCAGCAGCAGCGCGCCGCGAGATACCGCGTCTTTGGCGGCATGCGTCATCTTTTCCACGCTATCCAGACTCAGGGTCTCGGCGGTGATGATCGACTGCGGCGGCGTAATGGCGAGGTATTGCCACAGCGTCTGCTTGCTCAGGGCGGCGTTCAGGCGCCACAGTGCGCAATCGAGCGCATTGCGGGCCGAGCCCGGCGGCAGCAGGCGTTGCAGTTCGTCCAGCGTCATGCCGTTTTCCACCGCGTGACGCACCGATTCCAGTTGTGCAGCGACGCTCTGCGCCGTTTCCTGATAGTGAGCGGTGGGCGTGCACTCGCCGCGTCCGATAAACCCGCGCTCTTCCAGCGTCACCCGCACCACGGTGACGGCGGTTCGGGTGCCGCGGGAGATGGCGAACGGTCGCGCCAGCGGCAGTTCCAGCGTTTCGATTTGCATTTGTCGCATAGGGTTATCCCCGGGTGTTCAGCAGCTGTGCGATATCGTCGATACCGAAACGAATCGGGTCGGTTGCCGGGACGCCGAAGCGTTCGCTCAGTTCACGGCAATAGTCCCGCGCTTCCTGCTCGCTGTGGTTGGAGGTGTTGATGGCGAAACCGGCCAATTGCACCGCGGTATTGGTGACGCGGGCGGCGCGCAGACAGGCTTCCACGCATTCATCCAGTTCCACCATCGGCTGGTGGGGCAGGTGGCGCATGTGCGGACGGCCCATTTCATGGCACATCACCAGCCAGTGCGGCTGTGCACCGTGGATAAGGCCGGTGGTGACGCCGGCATAGGACGGATGGAACAGCGATCCCTGGCCTTCGACGATATCCCAGTGGTCGTCGTCATTGGCGGGAGAAAGTGCTTCGGCCGCGCCGGCGATGAAATCGGCGATCACGGCGTCAATGGCGATGCCGTCACCCGCGACCAGTACGCCGGTCTGGCCGGTGGCGCGGAAGTCCGCTTTCATGCCCCGCTTGCGCATCGCCGCTTCCAACGCCAGCGAGGTGTACATTTTGCCCACCGAGCAATCGGTGCCGACGGTCAGGACACGTTTGCCGCTGCGGGTTTTTCCGCTGCCGACGGTCAGTTCCGGGCGCATATGGCGGATATCGAACAGCTGAACCTGGTGCTTGTCGGCCAGTTCCTGCAAACCGGGGACGTCGGTCAGGCGTTGATGCAGGCCGTTGGCGACATTCATGCCGGCCTCGATCGCGGCGCGGACGGTATCCAGCCAGTGCGCCGGCAGGAATCCCCCGGCATTGGCGGTGCCCAGCACCAGCGTTTTGGCGCCGCGCGCCGCCGCGTCGGCGATATCCAGATCGTCCAGCCCCAGTGAGACGGCGCTGCCCGGTAGGCGTAGCTGACCCACGCACTGTTCGGGACGCCAGGTGTGGATCCCGCGCGCCGTTTTCACCGCCAGGGGATCGGTCACATCGCCAAGAAAAAGCAGGTAAGGTTGTGGAATCAGCATGATGTCTTATCCGTGATTGAAAAAAGGGTGATGGAAAAACTATTCCACGATGCTTTTAGGCTGACGAATGCTTGTTTATTAGGGGGGCATAGCTTTAGGTTATAGCGTTTTTATTTTTAACTTCATGTTAATTAATAGTTTTTGTGAAGATGGTCAAAATGGGTATGCCTGTATGTTATGGCTGATAGGCATAGCAAAATCTTCTGGGAAAGGAAAATCAGGCCTGTAATAGCGTGATGAGTAGCGCAAAGTTGGCACCCACCACCGCCATCGTGAACAGCAGCATCATGCGGGCCGAAAGAGGCGAACTGGCGCAGGCATGGCGTAGCCTTAGCCGCGACCAGAGATACATCATTAGCGTCGCCAGCAGCAGAAAGACGCCGATGGCCATGAGCGGCGGATGGGACGGTGTCGAACCCGCTCTGAGCAACAGTACGCTGTTGATTAACATAATAAAAGCGGTGCGCGACCAAGCGAGCCGGGTTCGTTCCGGTTGCAGACCCGGGTCGCGTGGCGGCGAAGGTGGCGGTGTCATTCCCTTATTCCTACAGCCAGAGAATCATCAGCGTCAGTGCTATGGAGATAGCGCCGACGCAGCACGCCACCACCAGCAATAACCGGGTATAAGGGAGCGCCTGGCCGGTACGCATCGCCAGTTCGTTAGCAACCCAGCGACGGTAAGCCATCCACGCCAGCAGCGCTGACGTCAGCGTCAGGAATACGGCGATGCTGGCGCGAATAGCCGGCGGCGCTAACGTAGGAGCGAACTGGTCAATGGCGATGGCGCCCGCCAGAAAAGCCAACGCAGTGCGCAGCCAGGCGAGGAACGTGCGCTCATTAGCCAGAGAAAAGCGGTAGTCCGGTGGCGTACCTTGCTGATACCAGGGGCGTTTTTTGTCGGCGGGCGGCGTTGTGTTCATGAGGTGGTCCCGGCTGATAAATGCATCCATTGGGCAAACGGAAATATGCGGCGCCGCCTAAGGGTATAGGGTTTCCACGGAAAGCCAACCCGGTAGCATGGCCTGTTCGCCCGCTGTAAATATGAAGACCGCCATCTTATACCATGCCGACAGCGGATGAATACCGCGATGCGGTCTCAGACCACACCCTGGTTATGGCCGCCCTTGCAGAATGTTCCATCGCAAGGTGTGATAAGGGAAAAATACAAAAATAACAATTGGTTATATTGTCGTCATGCGTTTTCATTCCAATGGTTCTCAACGCCATTTATTCTATTGCCCTGGCGATAATCGGTGTTGTTGTGTCGATAAATATGAGCCTGGCCTGACGGGTTATTCTATTTACCTGTTTGGATGGTGCATAAATATTATGATTCTTATGAAAATGGACGATCATGAATGCGTGGATACTTTGATAATACTCATATAAATACAATGATAAAGAACCATCTCGATAGTGAAATACTTCCGCATGGCGATGTCAGGTATGCTTACGCCATCATGAATAAGCGAGACCCGAATGATATGGTGATTATTAATAATCATGCATCCTGGTTTACGCTTTATCTTGAAGGCAGTTATCAGATGATTGATCCAATTATTTTTAGAGCATTGGACGGGGTGGAGGATTTTCCCTGGGATGAGAAAATAATGCTTTTTTCTGATTTGAATTCATCAAATATTTTCAACGTGGGACGTAATCATAATATCAGTACCGGGCACACCTTTGTATTGCATGATAATAAAAATAATCTGGCGGTGCTTTCCATTTTTCAGAGTGATTTTTGCGAGGCTGATTTTCGTGAATACATCAACGAGCGCAAAGAAAAACTGTGATCTTAACGCATCAGAAAATGCTTTCTTTATATAAAGAATTGGAAGGCGTAACGCCTCATGGTAGAAAGATACTGCTCTCTCCGCGGGAAAATGAGATTCTTCACTGGGCGAGTATGGGAAAAACCTATCAGGAAATCGCCATGATTCTTGATATTGGTATCAGTACCGTCAAGTATCATATGCGTAATGTGGTAAGCAAACTTGGTGTTTCAAACGCCAAGCATGCCATCAAACTGGCTGCTGAGTTACACCTGTTTTATAGGAATGTCTTGTAAGTTTATTTGTTGCCAGATTAATGATCTTTTTCTGTAAAACGAATGCTGGAATAGGCGCCTGTCAGTGTCTCCCAGAATATATACCCGACATACTTCACGTTGCAGGTGTGTTGGCGGCGTTTGCTCACCCGAATCACTTACCTGAGTAAGCGCATCGGGATTCGCTCTCTTGCCGCGTTACAAGGCTCTTACGAGCCTTGTCCTAAAGGGCCAACGCGTGGCGTTGTTCAACACGCGAGCGTGTTGTCCTGCAACTCGAATTATTTGGGGTATAAGTAACGCTATCCTATATGATATTCATGGATTACGTATCAAAAGGCATTTTTCTGACCTATTTAATCTGTCTTTGAAGACTTATTTCTAAGTAAAAAACGAACGGGTAATTTATTTTCAATGACGATGCTATAATTTGCATCAATAAGCGCTGTCATTTTTAATTCCTGACTCTACTTCTGAGTTAAATCAGTCTGTGCCGTATAGACAGGATGGATATAACAATATTGAATTCTTGTCGTCACGGACTCTGTGAAAAATACCTGAATTAAAGTATTGGTGGTCGCTGCACCAAAGGCGGAGGTGTGTCTTTTACTATTCGAGCGGTTTCATTTCTTGCATCCGCGCTGCTTCCGTATCTGGTACGCCGTGATTATCGGTAGGCAGGGCAGGGTGAAGGCCGTATAATGCGCGCCAATCAAATGAACCTGCCGGAGATGATCCATGCGTCCAACAGGCCGTAGCGCACAGCAAACTCGCCCTATCACCCTAACCCGTCATTACACCAAGCATGCCGAAGGGGCGGTGCTGGTGGAGTTTGGCGATACCAAAGTGCTGTGTACCGCCACGGTGGAAGAGGGCGTGCCGCGTTTTCTGAAAGGGCAGGGACAAGGCTGGATAACCGCAGAGTACGGTATGCTGCCGCGTGCGACCCACAGCCGCAATGCCCGTGAAGCAGCCAGAGGCAAGCAGGGTGGTCGTACTCTGGAAATTCAGCGCCTGATTGCCCGTTCGTTGCGGGCGGCGGTTGATTTGGCGAAGCTGGGCGAATACACCATTACGCTCGATTGTGATGTGCTACAGGCGGACGGCGGCACTCGTACTGCGTCCATCACCGGCGCCTGCGTCGCGCTGGCAGATGCCATTGCCGGCTTGGTAGCCAGCGGCAAATTGGCGAAAAACCCGATGAAGGGCATGGTGGCCGCGGTTTCCGTTGGTATCGTCAATGGTGAAGCGGTGTGTGATCTGGAGTATGTGGAAGACTCCGCCGCCGAAACCGATATGAACGTGGTGATGACCGAGGACGGCCGCATGATCGAAGTGCAGGGCACCGCCGAGGGCGAGCCTTTCAGCCATGAGCAATTGCTGGAACTGCTGGCGCTGGCTCGGGGAGGCATTGAGGACATCATCAGAGCGCAGAAGGCTGCGCTGGCAAACTGATTTTTTAAGCGACCCAGGCGGTCGCTTTTTTATATCGGCTGGAGGCGGCGTGTCTAGCCACGGTTTTGCCATCCACCCAACCCCTGCTCCGGATATTTTATGGTGCGCGACGGTCAGACGGTACGCGCCAGATATTTTCACGGGCTGCTTTCGGCAGCCTTGTCACCACAATAGAGAGGTCGTCAATGAAAGCCTATCAGCGCCAGTTTATTGAGTTCGCGCTCAGCAAGCAGGTATTGAAATTCGGTGAGTTTACCCTGAAATCCGGGCGCACCAGCCCCTATTTCTTTAACGCCGGATTGTTCAATACCGGGCGTGATCTGGCCTTGCTGGGGCGTTTCTATGCCGCTGCGCTGGTGGACGCCGGTATTGAGTTCGACGTGTTGTTCGGGCCGGCTTACAAGGGGATTCCGATCGCCACTACCACCGCCGTGGCGTTAGCGGAGCACCACGATCAGGATGTGCCTTACTGTTTCAATCGCAAGGAAGCCAAAGATCATGGTGAAGGCGGCAACCTGGTCGGTAGCCCGCTAACAGGGCGGATTATGCTGGTGGATGATGTGATTACCGCGGGAACCGCGATCCGTGAATCGATGGAGATTATCGCCGCGCAAGGGGCAACGCTGGCGGGCGTGTTGATTGCGCTTGATCGTCAGGAACGGGGCCGTGGCGAATTGTCCGCGATTCAGGAAGTTGAGCGTGATTATCATTGCCGGGTGACGTCCATCATCACTCTCAATGAGTTGATTGGCTATCTGGCTGAAAAACCGGAGATGGCTAGTCATCTGGCGGCGGTTCAGGCGTACCGTCGGCAGTACGGAGTCTGAGGGCAGTACGGCACGCCACGTCGGTGTGGCGGCCCGTGCCTTTACTGGATTTGCGCGGCCAGCAGCGGCCAGCGGGTATCGAAGTCCTGCGTCGGCAGGTAGCGAAACTCGGAACGGGTAAAGCGAGAGAGCATGCCTTCACAGAAGGCCAGCAACTGGCTTGCCAGCAGGGTTTCATCGTGTTGGAACGCTTGGCCGCTGCGTAGCTTGTGCTCGCGCAATACTTGCCGAAGCTGGGATTCAATCCGCTCAAATAATTGATTGATGCGTCCTTGCAGCCGGTCTTGTTCAAACATCAATGCATGGCCGGTGAGGATGCGTGTTAAACCGGGGTTTTTTTCCGCAAACCCCAAAATCAGCAGCAGGATCAACCGTAGTCGATTAAATGTGTCTTTTTCGTCCTGCAAAATCAGATTGATACGTGTCGTCAGGCTGTCTTCGATAAACTCGATCAAGCTATCGAACATGCGGGTTTTGCTGGGAAAGTGGCGGTAAAGCGCGGCTTCGGAGACGCCGACGCTGGCGGCCAGTTTTGCGGTGGTAATGCGTTGGCTGCCGTCGCTGGATTCCAGCATTTGCGCCAGCGCCTGCAAAATTTCCTCTCGGCGGTTCTTTTTCGTGTTTTCTTTCTCTGCCATGTCAGAAAAAACCCTTGGTAAATATTGATGGATAAGCATCGGACGGCGCCACAGTCGCAACACACGCTGTGGCTTATCGTTCTTTGGGAGGCAGGGAAGGCCGTATATCAGTGACGGCCGGAATGACCGAACCCACCGTCTCCTCGTTCACTGCTGACAAAATCGTTAACCAGATTAAATTCGGCCTGTACGACCGGTACAAACACCATTTGGGCGATACGCTCGCCAGGTTGTACGGTGAAGGATTGGTTGCCGCGATTCCAGACGGAGACCATCAACTGCCCCTGGTAATCGGAATCGATCAGACCGACCAGATTACCCAGTACCACACCGTGTTTGTGGCCCAAACCGGAACGGGGAAGAATGACGGCGGCCAGTTCCGGGTCGGCGATGTGAATGGCAAGCCCGGTGGGAATCAGCGTAGTGGCGCCGGGCGCCAACGCGATCGCGCTATCCAGGCAAGCGCGCAGATCCAGCCCGGCCGAGCCCGGCGTAGCGTAAGTCGGTAGCGGGAACTGTTCCCCGATGCGCGGATCAAGAATTTTTACGTCAATTTTTTTCATCATAACGGCTGACAATCTCGTCGATTAGCTGCTGGCCCAGTTGGCGTTTGCTGCCTTGCGGCAACCGCTTGTCGCCTTCGGGCCAGAAAAGGTGTAGCGCATTGTTGTCCGAGTTGAAACCACTGTCGGTCAGGGACACATCGTTCGCACAGATCATGTCCAGCTTTTTGCGGGCCATTTTCTGACGCGCGTATTCTTCCACATTAGTGGTTTCGGCAGCAAACCCGACGACATAAGGGCGGTGTTCAACCATAGCGGCGACTGCTGCGATGATATCCGGATTCTTCACCAACGTGACGCACATTTCGTCTCCGTGCCGCTGGCTTTTCTTGATCTTTTCGCTGGCGACGGCCTGGGGACGATAATCGGCGACGGCCGCGCAGCCGATCACGATATGTTGCTGCGCCGCGCGCGCCATAACGGCTTGATGCATATCCTGCGCGCTGATGACGTCGATCCGGGCGACGTTGTCGGGCGTCGGCAGGTTGACGGGGCCGGCGACCAGCGTGACATGCGCTCCGCGTTCAGCGGCGGCTTGCGCGATAGCGAACCCCATTTTCCCAGAGCTGTGGTTACTGATAAAACGCACCGGATCCAGCGCTTCGCGGGTCGGGCCGGCGGTAATCATAATATTGAGGTGTTGCAGATCGTTGACGCGGGAAAAATGCTGTTCGGCGCGAGAGACGATCTCGCGCGGATCGATCATCCGCCCTGGCCCGATATCGCCGCAGGCTTGGCTGCCGCTATCCGGCCCCCAAATGGCGATGCCGCGCGAAGCCAGGGTGTCCAGATTCTGCTGGGTGGGCGCGGCGCGGTACATCTGTTGGTTCATCGCCGGGGCAATGGCGATGGCGCCCGGCGTGGCGAGGCACAACGTGCTCAGGAGGTCATTGGCCATGCCGGCGGCGATGCGCGCAATCAGATCGGCGGAAGCGGGCGCCAGAATGACCAGATCCGCCCATTTACCCAGTTCGATATGCCCCATCGCCGCCTCGGCGGCGGGATCCAGCAAGTCATCGGCCACCGGATGGCCGGAAACGGCCTGTAGCGTCAGCGGAGTAATAAATGCCTTGGCGGCTGGGGTCATCACGACGCGCACGTCAGCCCCTTGTTCCCGTAACCGTCGTACCAGTTCCGGGCATTTGTAGGCGGCGATGCCGCCGCTGATGCCCAGCAGAATGTGTTTGCCGGAAAGTCCGTGCAGATTGGATAACGCTGTCATCGTTGTATCCGCTCGTCAGCCAAAAAGAGCCCGTATTTTATCATAGTGTTGGGAAACCATCCTGATGATGATGGCGTTCTTTGGATCGCGGTTTTTACCCGCAGGCGTTGCGGCCATGCTCATGGTGATGGGCATGGCTGTAACAGGCAAGGCCAAGACATTATTGGCACTGTTTAAAGGCAGGCAGGTGATTATTTTGGGAAGCGTCACGCAGCCGTTGAAACACGAGGGTGATGTCCTGATGTGCGCTGACTGTTGGAAGCAACGTTTTTTCATACAACGCCTGATTGGCGATTTCCGCATCGACGCCCATTTTACACGCGGCCTTCAATGTCGCCGGGACGGTATTTTTAATTTCTACGCTGCCGGATAACACATTCGGTGGTATGGGAATGCCATATTTTTGCATGAGTTGTGCTAATGCATGGGCATGATTCTGTTCAGCTTTAACGATGTGACTAAACGGAGCGACTTGACCAAATTTCTCGATAACCGCCGCATAAAACGCTTCGGCGTGGTACTCATCATGGAGCGCTGTCTGGAGTGCGGTTTTAGCCGCATTATCCAATGGTTGCCGGGCATAAAGCGGAGGGGCGGATAACGCGATGAGTAATAAGCAAGCATTGCTAAAAAATCGACTTTGCATCGGTAGGGGACTCCCGTGTGGTGTGCCAATGTGATTGGTTAATAATTTTTATCATTGCTATGCAGTGGAAGAGCGTGAGCGGTCTCTGATTTATGGGGATACATTCCGTTGCGGAAATCATTGCGGGCTACGCCGCAATCGCGCTATTACGTGGTCGAAGGTGGTTTTCCGTCGTGGGATGATGCAGCCATTCTGAGAGGGAACGGTTATGAAATGGAATGATGGATGTGCACCGCGTGAAAAATTGATGTCCTTTGGCGTAGAGACGCTTAGTGATGTTGAATTGCTGGCAATTTTTTTGCGCACAGGGGTTGAAGGTATTCATGTGATGGAGCTGGCGCAGCATTTATTACAGCAGTTTGGCTCGCTGTATGGCTTGATGACGGCCGACTGGACGGCGTTTAATGCTGTGCGGGGGGTCGGTCTGTCCAAGTATACCCAACTGCAGGCGGTGGCGGAGTTGGCCCGGCGTCTGTTCTCGTGTCAGCTGGCGCAAGAAGACGCCATGCTGAGTCCGGAAGTCACGTTGCAGTATCTGCAATTGTTGCTGGCGCATCAGGAGCGAGAGATTTTTCTGGTGATGTTTTTGGATAATCAGCATCACGTCATCCGGTATCAGGAAATGTTCGCCGGCACCATCAACTCAGTGGAGGTTCATCCCCGGGAAGTGGTGCGCGAGGCGCTCAAATCGAATGCGGCGGCGCTGATTCTTGCGCATAATCACCCCTCTGGTAGGGCAGAGCCCAGCCAGGCTGACCGTAGGATTACCGAGCATATCGTCAACGCTTGTCGGTTGTTGGAGATTCGGGTGCTTGACCATCTGGTAATCGGACGCGGCGAGTACGTTTCTTTTGCCGAGCGCGGGTGGATTTGAGGGATATTTCCACGATCCTAGGCGATCTTTGGTTGTTCGGGACTTGAGCGGATTCGCTTCAAAGCGTATACTACGCCACCTTTGAGAATCTTGGGTGTGGCATTAAGAGCCTATCTCAGCAGGTTTAGCCTGATGACAGAGTCTTAATCAGTGAAGTTGCTGAGATGGGCTCTAAGCCTGACGAGGCGGCCAACACCCTCTACGAAGCTCGAGCTGATTTGATTTTTGGAGAATAGACATGTCCCGAGTCTGCCAAGTTACTGGCAAGCGTCCGGTGACCGGTAATAACCGTTCCCACGCGATGAACGCGACCAAACGCCGTTTTCTGCCGAACCTGCATTCACACCGTTTCTGGGTTGAAGGCGAAAAGCGCTTTGTGACGCTGCGTGTATCTGCCAAAGGTATGCGTGTTATTGATAAAAAGGGTATTGAAGCGGTTCTCGCCGATCTGCGTGCCCGTGGTGAAAAGTATTAAGGAACTGAATCATGGCTAAAGGTGTTCGCGAGAAGATCAAGCTGGTTTCTTCTGCTGGTACTGGTCACTACTATACCACTACGAAGAACAAGCGCACGATGCCTGAAAAACTGGAACTGAAAAAATTCGATCCGGTTGTTCGTCAGCACGTCGTCTACAAAGAAGCTAAAATTAAATAATTTTAGTGGATGCATAAAAACCCGGCTTAGGCCGGGTTTTTTTATCCGTAACGTTCAGCGATGACAGGAGGGTGTATGCCGGAATTACCGGAGGTTGAGACCAGCAGACGGGGGATTGAACCCTATCTGGTCGGTCATACCATTCTCTATGCGGAGGTGCGTAATGCCAGATTACGCTGGCCGGTATCTCCTGAAATTCTGTCGTTGAGCGATACGCCGGTGCTGAGCGTACAGCGGCGCGCCAAATATCTGCTGATTGAACTGACGTCCGGCTGGATGATTGTGCATCTGGGGATGTCAGGCAGTCTGCGGGTACTACCGGAGTACATTGAGCCGGACAAGCATGATCATGTCGATCTGGTGCTGGATAGCGGGAAAGTGCTGCGTTATACCGACCCTCGCCGTTTTGGCGCCTGGTTGTGGAGCCCAGATCCATCAACCAGCCCGGTACTGGCGCACCTGGGGCTGGAGCCATTGGGAGCGGCGTTTACCGGCGAATATCTGTTCTCACAGTCGCGCGGCCGGAAAACACCGGTGAAACTGTGGATCATGGATAACAAGCTGGTCGTGGGTGTTGGGAATATTTACGCCAGCGAATCGCTGTTCGGCGCCGGGATCCTGCCTGATCGACCCGCGGGCTCCCTGAGTGAACAGGAAGCACATCGTCTGGTCGCCACCATCAGAGCGGTACTGCAGCGTTCCATTGAGCAAGGCGGGACAACGCTGAGAGATTTTCTCCAGTCGGACGGCAAGCCGGGGTATTTTGCCCAGGCATTACAGGTTTACGGCCGCACCGGCGAGCCTTGCCGCCAGTGCGGTACACCGGTTGAAAGCGTGAAACAGGGGCAACGCAGCACCTTTTTCTGCCGACATTGCCAGCATTAGGATGAGGCGAGATCCGCGATGCCGACGTGGCGAGTGCGGGGGTTTTTCCCCGGTTCATCTGCCTCCAATGTGCGGCGTATTTTTCGACGCGACATAAGCGGCGAGTGCGGGGTGATGAGACGCCGCCTTAATCTCCGCTCGTCGCGAGAACTGTCTGCGGCGTCGTCGGGGCGGTATCGATCCTAACCGGCTGGCTGTTGTGCCCGCCGTTTGCGCAGGTATCGCAATCGGAAAAGGGATTCAGAGCAGTTTCTGGCTTAACGCCGCTGTGATCGGGGCCGGTAAAAAATGGGATACGTCGCCGCCGTGACGCGCAACCTCCTTCACCAATGTGGAGGAGATGAACGACCATTTTTCCGACGGCATCAGAAACACGCTTTCCAGCGTTGGCATCAGGTGTGTATTCATCTTGGCCAGCTGTAGTTCGTATTCGAAATCTGAAATCGCCCGCAGGCCGCGCACCAGAATGGTCGCGTGTTGCTGTTTGGCGAAACTGGCCATCAGATCGCTAAAACCAATCACTTCCACATTTTTCAGATGCCCCGTGGCTTGCCGGGCCAGTGCGACGCGCTCATCCAGAGTAAATAACGTGTTTTTGCTGGGGCTGGCGGCTATCGCCAGTATCAGGTGATCGAACATGCGCGCCGCGCGGGTGAGCAAATCCAGATGACCGTTGGTCAGCGGATCGAAGGTGCCGGGGTAAATCGCTCTAGTCTTCATGGTGCTGGCCTTGGTTGCTGAGGTCGCGCTGCTGGTTCAATGCCCACAGGCCAGTATATTTGTTAAAGGTGTACTGTGCATTAACGAGCGCCAGCAAAAAACCCTGTTTCCCGTCCAGCACCCCGCCGCGCAGCAACCAGGTTTTGACGAAGGCGCCCAGGGTGTGAGTCAGAATGGACAGATAGCCGCAGCGTTTCCCCTGCCGGAAGCGTGCCCGGGCCCAGCTTTCGGCATACGCATGTTGTTTTTGCTGGAAGGTGAAAAAATCGCGACACGTCAGATGCTTCAGGTCGCCTTGCAACGTGACGACGCGGGCATTGCCGTAGGCGAGGGATTCGTGCACATCGTTGTCATTGTAATGGTATTGCCGGGAATAGAGACGGATCACATGGTCGGGATACCAGCCGCTGTGGCGCATGAAGCGCCCCAAAAACAGATTGCGGCGGGCACAGCGATAAACGGTATCGGCGGCGGATGATACCAGTACGGCTTCGATGGATTGGCGCAGCTCAGGAGTCACTCGTTCATCGGTATCCAGCATGAAAATGTAATCGCCGCTGGCGTACTGTTGCGCCCGCTGTCGCTGTTTGCCATAACCGGGCCAGTCCGTCGTCTGATGGACGATAGCGCCGAATTGACGTGCGACCTCCACGGTATCGTCGCGGCTGCCGGAGTCCAGCACGATGATTTCATCAGCCCAGGCGACGGAAGACAAACAATCGGGCAGCAATTCAGCCGCATCCCGGCTGATGAGTACCACGGAGAGACGTTTGCGACTCATTACTGGCTCCGGGGCGGTAGATAAGGCTCAAGCAGGGTCAGCAAGCTTTGCAGCGCGCCCTGATTCTTGTGCAGTACCTCTACTGCATGGCGGCCGTAATAACGGCGGTAATCCTCATCGGCAAGCAGATTGGAGGCTTGCTCCACCAGCGAGCGGGTGTCTGTGACGGTAATCAGGCCGTCGGATTCCCGCAGCCGGGCGCAGATATCCTTGAAGTTGAAAATATGCGGCCCCATCAGCACCGGAATCGCATGCGCGGCAGGTTCCAGCGGGTTATGACCACCGCGTTCGATCAGGCTGCCGCCGACAAACGCCAGATCGGCGATGCCGTAAAGCAGCATCAGCTCTCCCATGGTATCGCCAATCACCACATGAGAACTGGCTGGAGGAATGGCGCCTGAGCTGCGCAACGTGTACTCCAGGCCAGCTTTTTTCACGATAGCTTTCGCGTCGTCGAAACGATCCGGGTGACGCGGCACCAGAATCAACAGCAGGGTGGGGAAACTCCTGAGCAACTCGCAGTGCGCATCGATAATGATTTTTTCTTCGCCTTCATGGGTACTGGCGGCTATCCATACCGGGCGTTGCGATGCCCATTGACGACGCAGCGTGACGGCGCGCGCCGCCAGTTCCGGCGTGACGGAAATATCAAATTTCAAGCTGCCGGTGACATTGAGCTGGCTGCGCTTGAGGCCCAGATCGATAAAACGTTCGCCGTCTTCCGCATTTTGCACGGCGATCAACGTGATGCGGCGCAGCAACGCGCGCATAAAACCGCCCAGTTTACGGTAGCCGTTGGCCGAACGTTCCGACAGCCGGGCGTTGGCGATAATCAGCGGGATATGGCGTTGGTGCAACGCCTGGATCATGTTTGGCCAGAGTTCGGTTTCCATCACGATCACCAGACGCGGCTGAATATGGTTCAGAAAACGTGACATTGCGCCGGGCAGATCGTAAGGCAGGTAAACGTGGTAAACGTCTTTGCCGAAAGCAGAAAGCGCGCGTTCCGAGCCCGTGGGGGTCATGGTGGTGACGGTGATTGGCAAAGAGGGATAACGATGGCGCAATGCCCGCACCAGCGGCACCGCCGCCAGCGTTTCGCCGACCGACACGGAGTGCAGCAGTATGCCTTCGGGTTTTACCTGATTCTTGTAAAAACCATAGCGTTCGCCCCAGCGTTTACGATATGCGGGAATCTTGCGGCCCCGGAGCCAAAGGCGCAGCCAGATTAATGGCTGGATCATGTAAAACAGAAGGGTATACAGCGTTTGTAACATAATCATCGGTATTATTATCAGAGATAGCGAATTCTATATATTTATGGCGGGTAAATCTATCCTTTTAGCCGGAGGGCAAATTTGGTGTGATTTCTTATGTGAAAACAGATAATTATCTTTATGGTATTTACCTCAGACAGAAATGGTTGTTCGCGATACGTAGATAGTACCGATGTGGAATGTTAATTAATTTGAATATATTGCAGATGTATTTTGAAACAAAAAATCGAATTTATTATTTTATTCTGCAAATAGAAATAATGTTTTTATAAAATTGAAAGCAATGGAAAATATGATTATGGGGTTGATGGATGGTTATTTTTTTAATGATGACGGGGTAGGGGGAATTCAGAGGAAATACATTGTTATTTAACTGCGATTTAAACAGTGAACGGGATAGTCGGATACCATTGAACTGACATGCTTGATTATTGGGATATTATCTCATTTCCCGCAGAAACCCGGCCGCTGGAGCGCGGCGAAAGTATTTTGTACAGGATTATTGCGGGCCATTCATGTATTATGTGCGCCTCATGATTTAAGGTTTATATGATTAAGGTATAAAAAGATGTTAGACACATCTTTAAATATATTACATACCGAGTCCTCCTGCGGGTGGGGCGGGCAGGAAATCCGTATCCTGACGGAATCTCAGGGTATGATGAAACGCGGCCACAAAGTGACAATCCTGTGCTGCCCACATTCCAATATCTATCGTGAAGCCCAGGCGCGCGGTATTGCCGTCGTAGGATTGCCGATCGAGAAAAAGCGTTTTTCCGCCCTGACAGCATTGACCGGCTGGCTGAAACAGTACGGTTGCGCGTTCGACGTAATTAATACGCACAGTTCGACCGATGCGTGGCTGGTCGGTGTCGCGGGGCTGATTTTGGGCAAACGTCTGCCGCCGATGGTGAGAACGCGCCATGTATCCACCGACATCAACCAGTCCTTCACCACCCGCTGGCTTTATTTAAAGGCGACTCGCCACATTGCCACCACGGGTGAGCGCCTGCGCCAACAGTTGCATCGCGATAACCGTTATCCTCTGACGCACATGACATCGGTGCCTACCGGTATTGATTTGGATTTTTACCGGCAGCACTCCCGGCAGAACGCGCGTCAGACCATCGGCATACCGGAGCGCCCAACGCTGGGGATCCTGGCGACGATGCGTTCCTGGAAAGGCCACGCCTATCTGCTGGACGCCTGGCAGACGTTGTCGAAGGATTTTCCCGACTGGCAATTGCTGATGGTGGGCGATGGGCCGCAGCGCTCGGCGCTGGAACAGCAGGTGGCCTCGATGGGGTTGTCCGACAATGTCCTGTTCCTTGGCAATCGCGACGATGTGCCGGACTGTCTCAATAGTATGGATGTGTTTGTCCTTCCCTCCTACGGCAACGAAGGGGTGCCGCAGAGCATCATGCAGGCAATGGCCTGCGGCCTGCCGGTGGTCTCGACGACAGTAGGCGCGATTGATGAAGCGGTGGTCAGCGGCGAAACCGGTTATCTGATCGCCCCGAAGGATGCCGTTCAACTGGCGTCAACACTGCGTCAACTGATGGGTGACGATGCCCTGCGCGTCCGGTTTGGTCAGGCGGCGTTACAACGCGCGGCCACATGTTTCGGGGCTGACATCATGCTCGACAGAATGACGACCATTTTCCAGAACAGCTTGCGGACACGTAACCAGTAAATGAGTAAGTTTGCCGCCCGGTTGCAGATATTCCCGCGAGCAGCGTTGCGGTTACTGATGAAGTTCCGGCGGCGTCGGCCGCAGCGGGTGTCGCGGATTCTGGTCGCCCATAATCTGTTGCTGGGCGACACGGTGATGCTGACGCCGCTGCTGGCAAAGCTGCGGCGCAATTATCCTGATGCGGACATCGTACTGTTGTGCAAACCGCCGTTTGCGGAGGTTTACCGGCTGAATCCTTATGGCGTATCGCTGATGCCGTATCACCCTGCGTCGGCGGCATCGGTGAAGGCGATTGTTCGCAGCGGGCCTTACGACCTGGCTTTCGTGCCGGGGGATAACCGCTATAGCTGGCTGGCGCTGGCGGCGGGTAGCCGTTGGATCGTGGCGCATACGCCGGCAAAGCCGGACGTCAAATCCTGGCCGGTTGACGAATTTGTCGCTTATCCGCAGATGCCGACGGCGTGGAGCGACGCGGTGGCGGACATGACGCATGGCGACACGCCCGTACCGTTGGCGTGGGCGTTGCCGGATGTGGATCTCGGCCTGCCGGACTCGCCTTATGTGGTCTTGCACGTTGGCGCCAGCAACTCCGTGAGGTTTTGGCCTTCCGAACGCTGGCTGGCGCTGGCGGATTGGCTGGCAGGCGAAGGGTTTACACCGGTGTGGAGCGGTGGGGGGAACGAACGTCATATTGTTGACGCCATCGATCCGACACGCCGCTATCGCAGTTTTGCCGGAGAACTGTCGCTGTCTCAGTTGTTGACCCTGCTGGCACATGCGCGTGTGCTGATTTGCGCAGATACCGGCGTGGCGCATCTGGCAAAGTGGGTCGACACACCTACCATGACGTTGTATGGCCCAGGGAATCCAACGGCCTTCGGGCCGGGGCAATTCTGGCAGGCCAACCCCATTATCAATGTAGGGTTTATCCCTATTGCCTGTCGCGACCAAAAAACACTGTTCAGCCGGCAACTACCCTGGCTGGAGCGGTGCAATCGCAATGAAAAAAGTTGTCTACAATTTTGCGACGGCCATTCCGCTTGCATGAAGGGCATCGTGCTGGCGGAAGTTCAGACCGCGTTTATCCATTTATTGAGAAACACCCGATGACACAGCTCTCGTTTTCCCCACGACGTCCTGATAACCGCGTGATGTATTTTCTGAGTGCGCTGGCTATTTTTGTCAATCCGCTGTTCGAAGCCCCTAAAAATATTGTTATGGCCTCGATGCTGCTGTGGTTTTTCTACAAAATAGGCACGGACAGACGATCTCGTCATTGGTCCGGCTGGGATACTTTTTTTATCCTTTATGTTTTGTCGTATGTCGTGGCGCTGCCGTTTTCCTATTACCACACCGATATTCGTTCGTTGACGGACGTGGCGCGTTACATTTTGTTCGGCTGGCTCATCTATCGGGCCAACTTCAGCGCCCAGCAGAAATTGGGGCTGGTATTCTGGGCGGTGATGGGGACGGTCGTCGGTCTGATCTACGGCGCGTGGGATCATTATTACCTCGATCATGGGCAATTCTGGACGTTGAATTCGGTTGGCCACGTCAACCACGCCGCGATTTATAACGCCATCATCTGTGGTATGGCGTTGACGACGCTGTTCAGTCACTGGACGTCATTTTCCGCCGGCCGCCGCTTGTTATGGCTTGCCATGTTAGCGCTATGCCTGGTGTATGTAGCGTTTGGCGAAAGTCGGGCGACGTTCGGCGCAATCCTGGCTGTCGTGTTGTTTTTGGGGCTTGGTTTCGCCAGAAAAAGCAAAAAATTCCTGTGGGTGCCTACGCTGTTTATCGTGGGGATGATCGGCGTGGCGATCCTGAGCAATGCGCGCGTGGTGGTCAAGCAGGAACAAAATGATCTAGAAAACAATATGTTGAGCTATCGGGATACGATCTGGCGCTCTGCTTTTGATACCTTCAGGGAGCATCCGTTGTTCGGCGTAGGTAAGGAAAACTTCATCGAAGTCGGCATCAAATGGCAAGGGGAAGTGATGTTTCCTCATGTTTCTCATGCACATAACATTTTCATGAACGTGCTGGCGGAGAATGGCATCTGGGGCGAACTCTGGCTCCTGGGGCTGTTGGGCGCCATTGGTCTTTCGTTGTTGCGCTGTTTGCCGAAGCGTAACGCGATGCCGGTTTCCTGGCTATCCTGGGGGATGGCCTGCTCCGCGTTCGGGATCACCGTGATTGTCGGTCTGGTGAATACGACGTTTCATCATGAGCATGCCAATTTGGCCATGCTGTGTTTTGCGTTGTGGATCAGTCAGTACCGTTATGATCGCCAGCGGTTTATCTGATGGGGCTAAGGCGCTCGCCATCGCCTTCTACCGTAATGCTGTAAGGGCGAAGCCGGGTTCCTGAGCGGAACCCGGTGTTGGGCCGGACTCCGTAATCATGCATAACGGCGGTTTTGGCGATGACGTCGGTGCGAGGCAGCCCTAGATAAGCCGCTCGTAAAGCTTGAGCATGTTGTCGCTCAGAAAGGCGAGGTTGTAGGTTTCCACCTTGGCGCGGGCCTGCGTACCCAATGCGTCGAACCCTGCGTCGCAGGCTGCCGTTACCGCTTGTGCCAGCCCGTCATAATCCAGCGAATCACATACAAAACCGTTCACTCCAGCCTGAATGAATTCCTTGCCGCCGCACTGTGAGGAAGTGATCACCCCCAAACCGCTCGCCATGGCCTCCAGCACCACATTCGGAAAGGGATCGTAGAGCGTCGGCAGCAGTAGCATATCCGCTGCGCCATAGTAGGGGCGGGTGTCGGATTGCATACCGGCAATGTGCACGCGATCCGCAACACGCAACCGTTGCGCCAACCGTTGATAGCGGCGCACATGCTTATCTTTTCCGACCACCAGTAAATGCGGCTGATGACGGGCGCCGGCGATGGCATGGATCGCTCCTGCCAGCCCTTTGCGCTCGAAGCCGGAACCGACAAACAGCATCAGCGGCGTATCATCGGCGATACCGAGCTGCTGACGCACGGCGCGACGATGGGTTTGTCGCAGCGACGGGGTGAAGCTATCGGTGTTGACGCCGTTGTAAATCAAATGAATTTTTTCTTCCGGTACGCCGAAATAACGTCGAATCTCGTCGGCGACCATTCGGGAATTGCAGATCACCGCTTTCAGCGCCGGATGCTGGTACATCGCCTGTTCCTGCGCCATAACATAGCGGTGGAAACCGGACCACCACAGCAGTTTGCGTTGCAGCGGGTTGAGGATGCGCGAGCGCTGCGTCAGCCACTCCTGATGTACGCCGTCGCCGGCACGGTAAATGTGGCAACCCGGAATGCGTTCGTGGCTCTGCACCAGGTCAAAGTCGGCAAAATGCCGGGCCGCTTCAACGGCAAAAGCGCTTTCCCGCTGAATACGCCCGGTAATACGCGGATCGCAGATGATAACCTGGCGATCCGACTGCGTGCTGCCTTCCCAACTGCGGGTAATAATGCTGATATCCAACGAGCGATGCTGACCGAGCGCATCCAGCGCCCGGGAAACGAAACGCTCGGCACCGCCGTCGGGGCGATATTTCTGCCTGACGATCGCCAGTTTCATGCCTGTGCCTCCAACAATGCGGAGTCGATAGCCAGCAGCACTTGCTGCACGCTGATCTGTTGCAGACAGTCACTAACCTTGCTGCCGCCGCAGCCGTCCTTGCCGCAAGGGCGGCAGTGATGGCGTTCGGAAACAATCACCCGGTTGACGGTCATCCAGGGCGACCATTCGGTTTCGCCGCTGGGGCCGAACAACGCAACCACCGGTGTTTGCATCGCCGAGGCGATATGCATCGGCACCGAGTCAACTCCCAGCAGCAACTGGGCCTTGCCGATAAGGCCGGCCAGCTCTTTGAGCGATAGCTGACCCGCCAGATCCAGCACCGGGTATTCCAATCTCGATTTAATTTCGGCGATCATCGCCATCTCGCTGTCGGCAGGCGAAGCGCTAAGCACAATGGTGTGCCCCTGCCTGCAGAGATGGTTGATGGTTTCCGCCATGGCGCTGCTTTTCCAGCACTTGAATAGCCAGCGTGACGTCGGGTGCACGACGATGAACGGCTGCCCCTGCCAGTGCTGATCGCGCAGTTTCCGTTCCACCGAACGGTCGGCCGTCTCGCCGCTCACCAGCCGCAAACGACGTTCGTCCATCTCCGGTTGGATCCCCAATACCCGCAGGGTATCCAGATGGGATTCCACGGTATGGCGGCGTGAAATGCGCGGGACGCGAAACTGGAAGGTATTGCGCCAGAACGAGAGCTTATCGCGCCCGGCGTTGCGGAACGTCACGCCAGCCGGGATCCTGGCCAGCCGGGCTATCCAGAAGCCGCGCATGCTTTCAGTCAGGTGAATGATGAGGTCGTAACGCTGCTGGCGTAGCGTTTTCAGCAGTTCCCACTCTTTGGCTATATGCCGGAAGGGCCCGAGTTTTTTCCATTTCTTGTCTACGGTATAGAGCTGGTCGATCGCCGGGTGCAACGACAGCATTTCTGCGGTTTCCGCAAACACCAGCGCGTCGATACGGGCCTCCGGATAGCGTTGACGCAGAATGGAAAACAACGGAGAGGTCAACAGCACATCGCCGTGGTGACGGAATTTGGTAATCAGGATGCGCCTGAATTCAACGTTGCGCGGTGAGGTCACAATAGAACCGCCTTATTCAATCAGAGGAATACAGAGCTGCCAGACGTTTGCGGCGTCGAGATCCGCCAGGTTGCGGCTATTCGCCGGTCGGCAGACGAGCTGATGTTTGCCATAACCGCCGATCAACCCCGGATCGGTCGGGCCATAGAGCGTGATGTTGGGGCGATCGAGCGCCGCGCTCAGATGGCTGAGGCCGGTATCTACCGACACCACCGCGCGCGCCCCGGCCAGTACGGTCGCCACCTGTTCCAGCGTCAGTTTCGGCAGGACGTCGACGTGGGGAAAACCCGCGGCCAGCCGCAGCGCGCGTTGGTGCTCGTGCTCTGCGCCCCAGGGCAGTTTGATGCGTAATCCACTGGGGGCGGCCAGTGCGATCAATTTGCGCCAGTGCGCTTCGGGCCAATGTTTTTCATCCCGCGTGGTGGCGTGCAGAAAAACCAGATAGCGCCCGGCATCGGCGGGCGGCGTGGTCAGGAAGCGCGCGGCAATCGCGTAGTCGCCCTGCTCTGCGGGTTTGCGGTAATTGAGGCTGACGGCGAACAGTTCACGGATACGCTCTACCGCGTGCAACTGACGAGCGACCGGGTGGCGATACTGATAAAACCAGCTCGCCAGCGGTTCGCGCACACTTTTCCAGTCAAGGCCGTGCCGTGGGCCGCGAGCCAGACGAGTGACCAGCAGCGTGCTTTTGAGCAGCCCCTGAGCGTCGATGACCGCGTCGTAGCGCTTTTCCCGCAGTTGCGTTTTGAAGCGGGCTCTCTCCCGGCGTACCGGGCCGCTGAACCAGTGTTTGCGCCAACGCCGGATGGCGACGGGAATGACGCGATCGACAGCGGGATGCCAGCCGGGGATCTGGGCAAACCCTTCTTCCACCACCCAATCGAACTGGAGGCCGGGGATGATATTCATCGCGTCGGTCAACGCCGGCAACGTGTGCAGGACATCGCCCATGGACGAGGTTTTGACGATCAGCACCCTCATGCGGGTTCTCCCTGTCCGGGCAAATAATCGGCCAGTGCAGCCAGCACTTGCGAGGGCTGTATGTCGATCAGACTTTGGTGGTATCCCTGTTCGGCATCGCCCTTGCGCACCCGGTGGTAGCCGGTAATCAGCCGGATAACCCGAGCCTGATGGGACAGCGGCGGCGTGAAATCCGGGCTGCTGGGGCCATACAGTGCGACCAGCGGCCGGCCGAGCGCGGCGGCGACGTGCATCAGGCCGGAATCGTTACTGACGACGGCCTGACAAGCGGCAAGCAACACCACCGCCTGATCGAGCGAGGTCTGCCCGGACAGATTAATACAGTATTCACGGGTACTCTCGTCGAGCGTCTGGCGGATATCTTCTCCGGCCTGACGATCATTGGCGGAGCCGAACAGGATGACCTGATAACCCTGTTCAATCAGCCTCTGCGCCAGCGCGCCGTAATGGTAATGCGGCCAGCGTTTGGCGGGGCCAAACTCCGCGCCGGGACAAAAACCGATCGATGGTCGCGCATCCATCAGATTGAACGCGGACGTAACATCGGCGATCTCCGTTTCACTGACCTGCAACTGCGGCCACAACAGCGGTTGCGGAAGGTCATCAGCCCGGCGGATGCTCTCCCGCGCATAGGCCAGCGCCACGTAACGCTGCACCATCAGGGGAAAGGCCGTTTTGTCGAGGGGCCGGATGTCGTTGAGCAGACCATAACGCATTTCGCCGCGCCAGCCGGTGCGACGAGGGATGGCGGCAAAAAACGGCACCAGCGCGGACTTGAAGGAATTGGGCAGCACAATGGCGCGATCGTAATCCTGCTCCCGCAGGCCGCGCCCCAACTGGCGGCGCTCTCTCAACGCCAGTGCGCCATGGCCCAACGGCATCGCCAGCGCCTGGTTGACTTCGGGCATCCTGGCCAGCAATGGGCGACACCAGGCGGGAGCCATCACGTCAATGATGGCATCCGGATGCTCGGCCTTAAGGGTGCGATACAGACTGTGGGACATCATCATATCGCCCACCCAAGACGGGCCGATAACCAGAATTTTCATAACCGTTAGAGGTTCCTTGCGCTAGAGCGAAATCAGACGCTGCGATTCAGCCAGGCCATATAATCGGCCACGCCTTCCGCCACCGTTTTGAACGGTTTGTCATAGCCGGCGCCGCGCAGGTTGGTCAGATCGGCCTGGGTGTATGCCTGATAGCGGCCTTTCAGTTTTTCCGGGAAAGGAATGTACTCCAGGCTGCCTTGCTGATGGTACGCCAGTACCGCATCGGCCACCGCCTGGAAGGACTCGGCGCGGCCAGTACCACAGTTGAAAATGCCGGAAACGCCGTGTTGCCAGAACCACAGGTTGACGGCGGCGACATCGCCGACGTAGATGAAATCACGTTTAAAGTTCTCGCTGCCGGAGAACAGTTTCGGGTTTTCACCCTGATTGATCTGGTTGTTCAGATGGAACGCCACGCTGGCCATGCTGCCTTTATGGCCTTCGCGCGGGCCGTAGACATTGAAATAACGGAAGCCACATACCTGAGAATCCGCATCCGGCAGAATGTCGCGCACGTACTGATCGAACAGGAATTTGGAATAGCCGTAGACGTTCAGCGGTTGTTCGTACTGGCGATTTTCCACGAAGTTGTCGACCCGGCCGCCATAGGTGGCGGCGGAGGACGCATAAAGGAAGGGAATGCTGCGTTCCAGACAGTAGTGCAGCAGCTCCTTTGAGTATTGGTAGTTGTTTTCCATCATATACTTGCCATCCCACTCGGTGGTGGAAGAGCAGGCGCCCTCGTGGAAAACGGCATCGATATCGCCAAAATCATCGCCGGCCATAATACCGGCGATGAAATCTTCTTTGTCCATGTAGTCGGCGATATCCAGATCGACCAGATTGACGAATTTAGTGCCGTCCTTGAGGTTATCAACCACCAGAATATCCCGGTGTCCGGCGTCATTCAGCGCCTTCACGATGTTGCTGCCGATGAAACCGGCGCCGCCAGTCACGATAATCATGGGAGTTACCTTGTTTTCAGTTTGCTGATGGAGCACCGTGCTCCACACTGGTTGACCGCTATAATAGCATTTCATTTCCCTGCAGACAGCCTGCGGCCATTTCTCCAGCGTTTTCCTGCGAAAAGGTTCGCATTAACCCTGTGCGTGAGATGACACTTTGCACATTCTTCATCAGCCGGATTCGCAGTTCTTCACTATTTTGGGCGTATCCAGCAGCGAAACGCCGGTGTTCTATCGTAGAGTGGTTTCCGGTTCTGGTTTAAGGAGCAAGCGATATGCCTTCGTCTTTTTATCAACAGCTGAATTCTCAACTGGCGTCCGTGCGTGCCGACGGACTCTTCAAGGACGAACGTATCATGACGTCCGCCCAGCAGGCGCAGATCTCCCTATCACAGGGGGACGAGTTGCTCAATTTTTGCGCCAACAACTATCTCGGCTTGGCCAATCACCCGGCGCTTATTGATGCCGCCAAGGCGGGATTGGACAGCCATGGCTTCGGCATGGCGTCCGTGCGTTTTATCTGCGGCACGCAGGACAACCATAAAGTGCTGGAGCATCGGCTGGCGGCCTTCCTCGGCATGGAAGACAGCATTCTTTATTCTTCCTGCTTCGACGCCAACGGAGGATTGTTCGAAACCCTGATGGGGCCGGACGACGCCATCGTTTCCGACGCCCTGAATCATGCGTCGATAATCGACGGCATTCGGTTGTCGAAAGCCCGACGCTATCGCTATGCCAACAATGACATGCAGCAGTTGGAGGCGCGCCTGAAGCAGGCTCGCGCCGACGGCTGTCGATACATTCTGATCGCCACCGACGGCGTTTTCTCCATGGATGGCGTTATCGCCAATTTGCACGGGATTTGCGATCTGGCCGAGCGTTACGATGCGTTGGTGATGGTGGACGATTCCCATGCGGTGGGCGTTGTGGGGGAAAACGGTCGCGGTACGCACGAATACTGTCAGGTCATGGGGCGGGTGGACATTATCACCGGTACGCTGGGTAAGGCGCTGGGCGGCGCATCCGGCGGCTATACCGCCGGCCGGCGTGATTTGGTGGAGTGGTTGCGTCAGCGCTCGCGGCCTTATCTGTTTTCCAACTCGCTGGCGCCGTCGATCGTATCGGCATCGCTGCGGGTGCTGGATCTGCTGGAGGACGGAAATGAACTGCGCCAGCGGTTGTGGCGCAACGCCGCGTTGTTTCGCGAACGGATGACGGCGGCGGGGTTCCAACTGGCGGGCGCGGATCACGCCATCATCCCGGTCATGCTGGGCGACGCTCGCCTGGCGCAGGCGTTTGCCGCCGCGTTGCAGCAGGAGGGCATTTACGTCACCGGCTTTTTCTACCCGGTGGTGCCGCACGGACAGGCGCGGATTCGCACTCAAATGTCGGCAGCGCACACGCCCGAACAGATAGCGCAGGCGGTGGCGGCCTTTATTCGTGTCGGGCAACGGCTCGGCGTCATCGGGTAGGGAGAAAGCGTATGAAAGCGCTGGCGAAATTGCGACCGGAACCCGGCATCTGGCTGACGGATGTGCCTCAGCCGGAACCCGGCCATAACGATGTCATGATTAAAATCCGCAAGACGGCGATTTGCGGTACGGATGTGCATATCTATAACTGGGATGCCTGGTCGCAGAAGACCATTCCGGTGCCAATGGCCGTTGGGCATGAGTACGTCGGGGAAATCGTCGCGATCGGCCAAGAGGTGGAGGGATTTCATATCGGCGACCGGGTGTCCGGCGAAGGGCACATCACCTGTGGCTATTGCCGCAACTGCCGGGCCGGGCGCCGCCATTTATGCCGCAATACCGTGGGCGTCGGGGTGAGCCGCCCCGGCGCGTTCGCCGAGTATCTGGTGATCCCGGCCTACAATGCGTTTCGTATTCCCGATGCGATCCCTGATGATATCGCCGCCATTTTCGATCCGTTCGGCAATGCGGTGCATACGGCGCTCTCCTTCGACCTGGTCGGGGAGGATGTGCTGGTCAGCGGCGCCGGGCCCATCGGCGTGATGGCGGCGGCGATTTGCCGACATGTCGGTGCGCGTCATGTCGTGATTACCGATATCAATGATTACCGTTTGGCGCTGGCGCGCCGGATGGGCGTCACCCGGGCGGTGAACGTGGCGCGGGAGTCGCTGGCGGAAGTCATGCGCGAACTGGGGATGACGGAAGGTTTTGACGTAGGTCTGGAAATGTCCGGCGCGCCGTCGGCGTTTCGCACACTACTGTCGGTCATGAACCACGGTGGGCGCGTCGCCATGTTAGGCATTCCCTCGGAGGCCATGGCGGTGGACTGGAGTGAAATCATCTTTAAAGGGCTGGTGATCAAGGGGATCTACGGCCGTGAAATGTTCGAAACCTGGTACAAGATGGTAGCGCTGATTCAGTCCGGGCTGGATTTGTCGCCGATGATTACCCATCGTTTTGCCATCGACGATTTTCAACAGGGGTTTGACGTCATGCGTTCCGGGCAGTCCGGCAAGGTGGTGTTGAGCTGGGATTAGTCGACGAGCGCCCTGAAAACGAGGCCGAGAGCATCGCGTGTGTCCGTCGCTCGTGCAGCGCCGCAAGCCGGGCGATTCTGATCGGTGACACGGTTTTAACAGTGACGCGGTTTTAACAGTGACGTCGGTTTTAACAGTGACGCGGTTTTAACAGTGACGCGGTTTTAACGGTGACGCGGTTTTAGCAGTGACGCGGTTTTAACAGTGACACGGTTTTAACAGTGACACGGTTTTAACAGTG
>NZ_CM001857.1:195823-267708 GCF_000400505.1 Musicola paradisiaca NCPPB 2511
TTTTAACGGTGACGCGGTTTTAGCAGTGACGCGGTTTTAACGGTGACACGGTTTTAACAGTGACGCGGTTTTAACGGTGACGCGGTTTTAACGGTGACACGGTTTTAACAGTGACGCGGTTTTAACGGTGACGCGGTTTTAACGGTGACACGGTTTTAACGGTGACACGGTTTTAACGGCGTCATCACCGCCAGCGGTTGCTGCATTATTGGCGGAAGACCCACTCACCTCGCCAGGTTTTCCAGCGTTGCTCCAGGTAGACGATGGCGGCGCTTTGCATCACGTCGGCGGCCAGCCGTTGCAGCATGTCCTGCTGTGTGATGGGCGGCAACGGCACTTTGCTGACGCATTGGCGAATCGGGCGAATGGTGTGTTTTCCCACGGGTATGCGTGCCGATGCGGTATAGACCGGTACCGGTTCGTAATGGCGTGGCGCACTTTCCGGCTCGTTTAACAACTGGCTGGGACGCACCAATTCGATGTCGGGCGGCAGCGTCGGCAACATTTGCTGCAATACCTGAATGGTGGTGGGGTGGGGATGGCCGATGGCGATGGCGACGCCGTCGCGTCGCGCCAATTCTACCGCCCGGTTGAACTGACGGCGGATATCGGCCGTGTTCTGCGTATCGTCCAGGAATACTTTGCGTTTGAGCACCCGAATGCCGGTACCCGCCGCGGCGCGGCTGGCCTGGCTGCTGCCGATGGTCATGCTGTCCAGAAAATACAGCCGGTAGGTGGTCATGGCCTGCATGACTTTCTGCATGCCCGGCAGGCTGGCGGTCATGGCGCTACCCATATGGTTGTTAAGCCCAACGGCGTAAGGGACTTTGCCGACTGCGTCGCGCAGGATCCGTGCGATTTCCTCGCTGCTCATGTCCGGGCGCAGCGTATCCCGCTCCAGCGGTTGTTTGCTCATCGGCGCCATGGGCAAATGAATCAGCACTTCCCGCCCTTGAGCATGCGCTTTGGTCGCCATGTCCCGGGCATAGGGGGCATTCGGTAATACAGCGACCGAGATCGCGACCGGCATCGCCAGTACCTGATTCTCGTTATGCGGACGGTAGCCGAAATCGTCGATGACCAGCGACAGTTTGCCCGCCCAGACGGGCAGCGCCAGTACGCAACTGACGAAAAGCGATATCACGCGGAGAATCAATGAGCGCAAACCTTACCTTCCTAACCAGGGTAACGGATTGACCGCCTGCCCCTGACGACGAATTTCGAAATAGAGAGCCGGCTGGCTCTGCCCACCGCTGTTGCCGGCCAGCGCGATAGGCTGCCCAGCCTTGACCTGTGTGCCGACGTTGACCAGCGCGCTTTGATTGTAGCCGTACAGACTCATATCGCCTTTGCCGTGTTCAATCACCACGACTTGGCCATACCCTTGCAACCAGTCGGCCATCAATACGGTGCCGTCGGCGATCGCCTTGACTTCCGCGCCGGAGGCGGCGCTGATCACCAGACCTTTCCAGCGCAATTCGCCTTGCTGCTGTTCGCCGAAACGATGCAGTGTATGGCCGCGAACCGGCCAGATATATTGCCCGCTGGGCGGGCCCAGCCCGCCGGTGCGTGCCATCAGCGAGCGCTCATTTTCATTCGGTTTATAGCGGGTGCCGCTGCGTTTCGCCTGCTCTTCTTTTTCGCGGATACGCGCCGCCTCGCGGGCTTCTTTTTCCGCCCGCGCTTTTGCTTCCCGCTCGGCTTTGGCGATTTGGTCGCGTAGCCGGGTTTCGTTTTGACGCAGTTCAGTGAGTTGTTGCTGGTCTTTTTCCAGCGAATTCTCCAGCGAACTCAATGTGTTTTGACGCTCGCCCTGCGCCTGCTCCAGCGTTTTTTGCTGCTGTTGCTGGTCGCTCATCAGGCGTTTTTGCTGCGCCTGCTTCTGTTCAATCTGCTGTTTTTGTGCACTGAGCTCGCTGCGCGTTTGCTGCAGATCGTTGATGGATTTCTCCCGCGCCTGGTTGAGATAGTTGAAGTAGGCCAGGATGCGCTCGCGCCGTTGGTTTTCTTCGCCGCTGAGGATTAACTGCAACCCGCTGTGCTGTCCTTGTCGGAATGCGGCGTCCAACTGTTGCGCCAGTAAGTGTTCCTGTGTTTTCTGGCGGGCTTGCAGCGCCGAGATGGAGGCGCTCAGACGGTTGATTTCCTGATTCAGTCGCTCCAGCGTATTGCGGGTTTCATGCAACTGCCTGCTGGCCTGGGAGATGGATTGTTCCTGCTTTTTTAACTGCTCCAGCAGGGCGCCGCGCTGTCTTTGCTGTTCTTTGACGCTTTTTTCTTTGGCGGCAATGTCTTGCTGCAACGATTTGAGCTGCTGTTGGTTGTCTTCGCCCCAACTGCGGCACGGCAATAGCAGTACGCCAACGCACAGCGCGCTGGCGCACCGAATCAGCAGTTTGTGACGACCCGTCAGCAGCGGAACGGAAGGCGCATTTTCGTTCATGGCGAAAGATTATTTCACGATGCTTTGCGCCTTACCAGTTGTCTTGCCAAGGATTTCTATTTCCAGGCATGACAGCGTTTATCCACCGTAGCAGCCCGAAATCACGGCGTTAGCCGAGTTTTCTTCCTGATTTATGGCGAGCTCCGCAGAATCATGATGCGATGTTGGCGAACGGGCTGTAATTGCGGTATCGCACAGGTATACTCAGACACCCTGTATTTTTATTGCTTAACTGATTCCGGAGTTGTTACACCCCATGCAAGAGATTATGCCATTCATCAGCAAGCACCCGATCCTGAGCGTGGCCTGGATTGCCCTATTGGTCGCCGTCATCGTGCTTACGGTGAAGAGTAAATTTTCCAAGGTCAAAGAAGTGGCTCGTGGTGAAGCGATCCAATTGATTAATAAAGAAGATGCTGTTGTGGTGGATCTTCGCAATCGTGATGATTTCCGTCGCGGCCATATCGCCAATGCCATCAATGTGCAGCCTAATGACATTAAAAACGGCAGCCTGGGTGAATTGGAAAAACACAAAGCGCAAGCGATCATCCTGGTCTGTGCTAATGGTATGGCTTCGCGTGAAGCGGGTGAAAATTTGTATCGTGCAGGGTTCGAGCGTGTATTGACCCTTAAGGATGGTCTGGCCGGCTGGAGTGGCGATAATCTTCCTTTGGTGCGCGGGAAATAACAAGAATTGGCCGGAAGAGCCAGATTCTGTCTATACCCTGAATAATTCGAGTGGCAGGAAGACAGCAAGTGAGTGAATGGCGATGAGCTTACTCCGGTAAGTGAGTCGGGTGAACGAACACCGCCAATGCGCCTGCAACTTGCAGTATGACGGGTATATATGTCGGCGTTCAGTCTCTGTGACAGGCCGTTCGTCGGGAAAATTAAACAAAGGGTATTTTCAACATGTCTGAACAAAACAACGTCGAAGTGAATTTCCAGATCCAGCGCATTTACACCAAAGATATCTCTTTCGAAGCGCCGAATGCGCCGCAGGTCTTTCAGCAGGAGTGGAATCCGGAAGTCAAACTGGATCTGGACACGGCCTCAACCCAACTGGCTGACGACGTGTATGAAGTGGTGCTGCGCGTGACCGTGACTGCCACGCTCGGCGAAGAAACGGCATTTTTGTGTGAAGTTCAGCAGGCGGGCATCTTCACCGTCGGCGGTATGGAAGGCCAGCAGTTGGCTCACTGCCTGGGCGCTTACTGCCCGAATGTACTGTTCCCGTATGTGCGCGAATGCATCACCAGCCTGGTTTCCCGTGGCACGTTCCCGCAATTAAATCTGGCGCCGGTCAACTTTGATGCCCTGTTCATGAACTATCTGGAACAGCAGGCCGCCAACGAAGGCGCGGAACAGAATCAGACGCTGGATGCCTGATGAACATGTCGCAAGCCGCCATGACGGTGATCGGTGCCGGTTCCTACGGCACCGCTCTGGCGATTACGCTGGCGCGCAACGGCCATCAGGTTGTGTTGTGGGGGCATGACCCCGCGCATGTACAGGCGTTGCAGGCGGCGCGGTGCAATCAGGCTTTTCTGCCGGATGTGCCTTTTCCCGAGACCCTGCGGCTGGAAGCCGATTTAGCGCAAGCGGTCACGGCCAGCCGTAATATTTTGGTGGTGGTGCCGAGCCATGTGTTCGGCGACGTGTTGCGCCAGATAAAACCGCACCTGCGCCCAGACGCCCGTCTGGTGTGGGCGACCAAGGGGTTGGAAGCGGACACCGGGCGTTTGCTGCAGGATGTGGCGCGTGAGATGTTGGGCGATGATATTCCGCTGGCGGTGCTGTCCGGGCCGACGTTCGCCAGGGAGCTGGCCGCCGGTTTGCCGACGGCGATTGCGCTGGCGGCGACCGATCGCGCGTTTTCCGATGATTTGCAGCAGTTGCTGCACTGCGGCAAAAGCTTCCGCGTTTACAGCAATCCCGATTTTATCGGCGTTCAACTGGGCGGCGCCGTCAAAAACGTGATTGCTATCGGAGCGGGCATGTCCGACGGTATGGGGTTCGGCGCCAATGCCCGTACCGCGTTGATTACCCGTGGGCTTGCTGAAATGACCCGGCTTGGCGTAGCGTTGGGGGCCGACCCCGCGACGTTCATGGGGATGGCGGGGCTGGGCGACCTGGTGCTGACGTGCACCGATAATCAGTCGCGTAATCGCCGCTTCGGTATGATGCTGGGGCAGGGGATGGACGTGACGACGGCGCAAGCGCAGATTGGTCAGGTGGTGGAAGGATATCGCAATACCCGTGAAGTGATGGCGCTTGCCCAGCGTTACGGTGTGGAAATGCCGATCACCGAACAGTTATGGCAGGTGCTGTACTGCGGTAAGGATGCCGGAGAGGCGGCGTTGACGCTGCTGGGTCGAGCCAGCAAGGACGAAGTCCTGCGTTAGTCATGCCGGTTATTCCTGGGCATATTCCGGTCGCATGGCATCGCGGCGTCTGTATTACCGGGCTTCCCATGGGAGGCCCGTTGTCGTTTTGCTCTGATGTGGTGGCATTCCGGTGGCTGTTCCGGTTAACAACGGGGCAGACCGACGGTCATTTTACTGCTTATTAAACAGATACATCGCACGGTTCGGCGCTCAGCGGTGCAACAGGCTGTCTGATGCGTGTCAAGGTGAAGGCATTTCGGAGGGGTGGTGCAATGTCGAATGAAGAGTTGGAACTGGTCTGGAGAAACATCAAGGATGAAGCCCGTTCTCTGGCGGAGTGCGAGCCCATGCTGGCCAGTTTCTTCCATGCGACGCTGTTGAAGCATGAAAATCTGGGTAATTCCCTGAGCTATATGCTGGCCAACAAGTTGGCCAACGCCATCATGCCGGCGATTGCGATTCGGGAAGTGGTTGAGGAAGCCTATCGCGCCGACCCTGATATGATCGTTTCCGCCGCCCGCGACATTCAGGCGGTCTGTCTGCGCGACCCGGCAGTGGACAAATATTCCACCCCGCTGCTTTACCTGAAAGGGTTTCATGCCTTGCAGGCTTACCGCATCGGCCACTGGCTGTGGCTGCAGGATCGCAAGGCGCTGGCGATTTATTTTCAGAACCAGATTTCCGTGACTTTTGGCGTCGACATTCACCCGGCCGCCCGCATTGGTTGCGGCATCATGCTGGATCACGCCACCGGCATCGTGATTGGCGAAACCGCAGTGGTGGAAAATGACGTCTCTATCCTGCAGTCTGTCACGCTGGGGGGGACGGGTAAAACTAACGGCGACCGTCATCCCAAGATTCGCGAAGGTGTGATGATCGGCGCAGGAGCCAAAATTTTGGGTAACATCGAAGTGGGATGCGGCGCCAAGATCGGCGCAGGTTCGGTCGTTTTGCAGCCGGTGCCGCCTCATACCACCGCAGCCGGTGTGCCTGCCAGAATCGTCGGTCGCCCGGAAAGCGAGATGCCTTCGCTGGATATGGATCAGTATTTCAATGGATCGTTACGCGGTTTTGAAGACGGCGATGGTATTTGATGTCGTCGCTTTTCGCCGGGAAGGTTCCCGGCGTCATCTAGCGCTTTGTCGCTGATAACGTCACGGACGCACCCCCTCAGCAGTTGTTTTTTTATTCGTTTATCTCAGAGACCTCTTAAAAATCGCTAATTATCTGTTCTATTTAGTTTTGGTTGTATTTTCCATGTGAAAATTACCCCTCTCGTGGCTATTTACGCTACATGTTCCCATGAATTGGAAACACATCTGGCGGACAGCGAATCGCTGCCTAAGACCGCAGCTGTCGTGCCGTCTGCGGTGTGCTTCGCCTAAGATGAAAAATAGCGGCGGCCGTAGTGGATGTCCGTCAGCGTTTTTAGGGCCTGACGCGGATTGTGCCCGGATTTGCCCCTTCGAAAATGTCGTCGGCGGATGCTGTCTGAATAGTAAACCTCTGGAAATATGCATATGTGGTTACGGTTTTGTGCGCCAGCGCTTATGGCGTGGTATTGGGTGTTTTTCCCCTCAACGTCTCAGGCTGCCACGATGGAGAATGATGGGCAGGACGGATTCTGGCAGCGAGCGAAGAACAATCTCTCTGAAACTTGGCATAACGGGCAGTCTCAGGATCTGTATGTACCGGCGATGACCTGGCATAACCGCTGGACTTATTCACGGCAGAAGATCGATAAGTACAACGAACGTCCCTGGGGCGCAGGATACGGCGTTTCCCGGCTGGACAGCGATGGCGACTGGCACGGTATTTACCTGATGGCGTTCAAAGACTCCTTCAATAAATGGGAGCCGATTGGCGGTTATGGATACGAAAAACGCTGGAAACCGGTGGCCGGAAATGACGATTTTCAACTGGGGTTGGGCTTCACGGCGGGTGTGACTATGCGGGATAACTGGAATTACATCCCGATACCGGTGCTGCTGCCGCTGGCGTCGATTAACTATCAGCGGCTGTCGTTTCAGATGACCTACATTCCAGGAACGCACAACAACGGCAATGTGTATTTTGCCTGGCTACGCTGGCAGCTTTAATTGTTTGGTTTATTTTTGTTCGTATGTAAACCATATTGAAGAAAGTTCCGGCGACAAACTCCAGTACAATAGCGCCTCATTGTTCGTAGGGAGTAGGCAACGTGCCGTTATTGGTCATCACCACCATTGTGTGGGCATTTTCTTTCAGTCTGATCGGCGAGTATCTGGCCGGTCAGGTGGATAGCTGGTTTTCCGCCATGTTCCGTCTGGTGCTGGCGGCAGCGGTGTTTCTGCCTTTTCTGCGCTGGCGAGGTTACTCCCCCAGGATTCTGGGGTTGTATCTGCTGATTGGCGTCTTCCAGCTGGGCATCATGTATCTGTTCTTGTTCCGCAGTTATCTCTATCTGAATGTGCCGACGATTCTGTTGTTCTCGGTGATGACGCCGTTGTACGTCACACTGATTTATGACCTGTTCAGCGGCCGTCGTCTGCGTTGGGGGTACTTGTTCAGCGCGCTGCTGGCGGTACTGGGCGCGGCGGTGATCCATTACCACGGTGTGAGCGATCACTTCTGGTGGGGGCTGCTGCTGGTGCAGGCGGCGAATATCTGTTTCGCCATCGGGCAGGTGGGATACAAACGGTTGATGGAGTTGCATCCCATGCCCCAGCACAGCGCGTTTTCCTGGTTTTATCTGGGCGCAGCGCTGGTAACGCTGGTCGCCTGGGGGCTGTTCGGCAACGCGGCCAGGCTGCCAACCACTGGCGTACAGTGGGGCGTACTGGCGTTTCTCGGCGTGGTGGTTTCTGGGCTGGGGTACTTCATGTGGAACTACGGCGCCACCCAGGTGGACGCCGGAACATTGAGTATTATGAACAACTTCCACGTTCCGGCCGGGTTGCTGGTCAACTTTGCGTTCTGGCAGAAAACCCCGAACTGGACCAGCTTTATCATCGGTTCCGCGATTATTGCTGCGGCGCTGTGGATACACCACCGCTGGGTCTTGAAGCGTCCCGCACAAACGGCAGATGCTCGCAGGCATGCTGGCGCGCCGAACGAATAAAGGCTTCAATCACCGGTTGGCGCTGCTCGCCGTCGCGCACGGCGGCGTACAGCCGGCTCCATAGCCCTTCCCCCAGGGTTTTAGTGACCACCAACCCCTGTCGCTCAAAACTTTCCACCACCCAGTGGGGCAGGGCGGCGATGCCCATTCGGGCAGACACCATCTGAATCAGTAGCAGGGTATTGTCTACGCTCTTTAGCGATGGGCTGACGCCCGCCGGCTGGAGAAAATGCCGCCAGATGTCCAGCCGCTGGCGTTGTACCGGGTAGATCATCAGCGTTTCCTGCGCCAGATCCTCCGGATCGATCCGGGGGCGGGCAGCCAGCGGGTGATCCGGCGCCAGTACCAAACGTACCTCAAAATCGAATAGCGGCGAGTAGTGCAGGCCGCTGCGCGGCAGAATGTCGGACGTCATCACCAAATCCAGCTCGCCTTGCTGCAATGCCGGTTGCGGATCGAACGTTACGCCGGATTTAAAATCCATCACAACCTGCGGCCAGTGCTGATGAAAATTTTCCAGCGCCGGGGTCAGCCACTGGATGCAACTGTGGCACTCAATCGCCAGACGCAGCGTGGTCTGGTGCGGCTGATGGCAAGCTTGCAACGCCTGCTGTATTTGCGGCAGCACCTGTTCCGCCAGCTGCAACAGGATCTCACCCTGCGGAGTGAACCGTAGTGGCTGGCTCTTACGGACGAACAATCGAAATCCTAACCGTTGTTCCAGATCGCTGAACTGATGCGACAGTGCGGATTGCGTTTGGTGGAGCTGTGCGGCGGCGGCGGCCAACGATCCCGTATTGCGCAGCGCCTGCAACGTCCGTAAGTGTTTAAGTTCGATCATGAGAGTCCTTCACAGTGACAGTGAATAAATTGCGCTTGAGCTTTATACAGTACCTGCGGATTATGGATGTGTAAACATCTGGACGGCTAAATGGGAATTCAAGCATGGCAATTTTAAATCATACTCTCGGTTTTCCTCGTGTTGGTCTGCGGCGCGAGCTGAAAAAAGCACAGGAAAGCTATTGGGCAGGAAATGCCACTCAGGAAGAGTTGCTGGCCGTCGGTCGCGAACTGCGCGCTCGTCATTGGCAGCAACAGCAGGCGGCGGGCGTGGATCTGCTGCCGGTGGGCGATTTCGCCTGGTACGATCACGTACTCACCACCAGCCTGCTGCTGGGCAACGTTCCGGCCCGTCATCAGAACGCGGATGGCTCCGTGAATCTGGATACGTTGTTCCGCATCGGCCGTGGCCGCGCACCGAGCGGCGAACCGGCTGCCGCGGCGGAAATGACCAAATGGTTCAATACCAACTATCACTACATGGTGCCGGAATTCACCCAAGGCCAGCAGTTTTCGCTAACCTGGACGCAACTGCTGGATGAAGTAGACGAAGCGCTGGCGCTGGGCCACAAGGTGAAGCCGGTGTTGTTGGGGCCGGTGACTTATTTGTGGCTGGGTAAAGTCAAAGGTGAGGCGTTCAATCGTCTGGAACTGCTCAATGCTATCCTGCCGGTGTATCAGCAGGTGCTGGCCGAACTGGCGAAACGCGGCATCGAGTGGGTGCAGATTGACGAGCCGTTACTGGCGCTGGAACTGGACGCCGAATGGAAAGCCGCCTTCAAGCCGGCTTACGACGCGCTGCAAGGGCAGGTGAAACTGTTGCTGACGACCTATTTCGACAGCATCGGCCAGAATCTGGACGTGATCACAACGCTGCCGGTACAGGGGTTACATGTCGATCTGGTGCACGGCAAAGACGACGCCACGGCGTTGAACGCACAACTTCCTGCCGATTGGGTCTTGTCGCTGGGCGTGATCAACGGCCGTAACGTATGGCGCGCCGACCTGGCGAGCTGGTTCGAGCGTCTGCAACCGTTGCTGGGCAAGCGCACGCTGTGGCTGGCCAGCTCTTGTTCGCTGCTGCACAGCCCGATCGATCTCAGCGTCGAGACCCGTCTGGACGAAGAGGTGAAGAGCTGGTTCGCTTTCGCCATTCAGAAATGCCAGGAGTTGGCGTTGTTGACCCGTGCGTTGAACGACGGTAACGGCGACGAGCTGGTGGCGTATAGCGCGCCGATCCGCGCCCGTCGCACGTCTGCCCGCGTTAACAACCCAGCGGTGGCGAAGCGTCTGGCGGCGATCACCGCTCAGGACAGCCTGCGTCAGAACCCGTACCTGGTACGCGCCGACGCCCAGCGGGCGCGTTTCAACCTGCCGGCCTGGCCGACCACCACTATCGGTTCATTCCCGCAGACCACCGAAATCCGTAGCCTGCGCCTGGATTTCAAACAAGGGCGTCTGGACAGCCAGAATTACCGCGTCGGCATCGCCGAGCACATCAAACAGGCGATTGTGGAACAGGAACGTCTGGGGCTGGACGTACTGGTGCACGGCGAAGCCGAACGTAACGACATGGTGGAGTATTTCGGCGAGCATCTGGACGGTTTCGTGTTCACCCAGAACGGCTGGGTACAGAGCTACGGTTCCCGTTGCGTGAAACCGCCGGTGGTGATTGGCGACATCAGCCGCCCGGAGCCGATCACGGTCGAGTGGGCGAAATATGCCCAGTCGCTGACCGACAAGCCGGTGAAAGGCATGCTGACCGGCCCGGTCACTATTCTGTGCTGGTCGTTCCCACGCGAAGACGTCAGCCGCGAAACCATCGCCAAGCAGATTGCACTGGCGCTGCGCGACGAGGTGGCGGATCTGGAGCAGGCTGGCATCGGCATTATCCAGATTGACGAACCGGCGCTGCGTGAAGGTTTGCCGCTGCACCGCTCCGATTGGGCTGCGTATCTGGCGTGGGCTGTTGATGCGTTCCGCCTGAATGCGGCGGTAGCGAAAGACGACACGCAGATCCACACCCACATGTGCTATTGCGAATTCAACGACATCATGGATTCCATTGCGGCGCTGGATGCGGACGTGATCACCATCGAAACCTCCCGTTCCGATATGGAACTGCTGGAATCATTCGAAGAGTTCGAGTACCCGAATGAAATCGGCCCCGGCGTATACGACATTCATTCGCCGAACGTGCCGAGCGTGGCGTGGATCGAAGCGCTGCTGCGTAAAGCGGCTCAGCGTATTCCAGCCGAGCGTTTGTGGGTCAACCCGGACTGCGGCCTGAAAACCCGCGGCTGGCCGGAGACCCGTCAGTCACTCGCCAACATGGTGCAGGCCGCCAAACAGCTGCGTGAAACCACACGCTGAACCACCGAAACAGGTGATGGGGAATGGCGCAAAGGATGACAGGATGTGCGTGAACCACAGGATGTGACGCTCAGGGCCGGGGCGTTCCTCATCACCGCCGCATATGACAAGGGGAGACGCTATCTCCCCTTTTTCTTTTCGGGTTTACCTGTATGAATGATTACGCTACGCCGTGTTGAGCGAACCAGTCCAGCATACGTTGCCAGCCATCTTTGGCGGAGGCTTCGTGATAGGACGGGCGATAGTCGGCATAGAAGGCGTGTTCGGCCTGCGGGTAAACCACGATTTCCGCGTCGGCGTTGGCTGCGCGCAGTGCCTGTCGCATGATGTCTACCTGTTCCAGCGGAATACCCGCGTCCTGGCCGCCGTACAACCCTAGCACCGGCGCTATCAGCGATGTGGCGATATCCACCGGATGCGTCGGGCTGGTCAGGGTTTTGGCGCCGGTCAGTCGGCCGTACCAGGCGACGGCCGCTTTCAATTGCGGGTTGTGCGCGGCGTATAGCCAACTGATGCGGCCGCCCCAGCAGAAGCCGGTGATGGCCAACCGGGAGGCGTCGCCCCCCTGACGAATTGCCCAGTGAGTGGCGTGATCCAGGTCGGACAGCACTTGCGTATCCGGCACGGTACTCACCAGCTCCGCCATCAGGGTGGGGATGTCGTGATATTGCTGCGGATCGCCCTGACGAAAATAGAGCTCGGGCGCGATGGCCAGATAGCCCAGTTTGGCCAGACGGCGGCAGATATCGCGAATGTGCTCGTGGACGCCGAAAATTTCCTGTACCACCAGTACAATCGGCAATGCGCCCGCTTCTTCGCGCGGCATGGCGATGTAAGCCGGCAGTTCGTCGCCTTGGGAGGGGATAGTGGTTTCCCCCACGATAAGCCCGCTGGTGTCGGTGGTAATGGTAGAGGACGCCAGCGGGATTACTGCGGGAGAGAATCCCCGGTCAGTTTCTCTAAGGCGCAATAATTCATCTGTTTTCATGGCGCTATCCTTAAGTGTGAATCGGCTGATGCGGGCCCGGCCCGGGGCGATAGTTAAGTAATGGTAGAAAACCTGCCCGGCATGTGCGCGGCGGCGTACAGAAATGTACAGACCTTGTCATAGCGTGTTTGACTACATAATGGGCATATTAGCGTTTATTTTGTGACTAATATCACGTTTTTGTTGTAATGATAAATCCGTTACTTTTCAATGAATGATGGAGTTCACTAAAAATCGAGGGGTTCTGCGCTAGGATCCTGGCGTACCCTATAGCCTACTGGGAGGTTGCTATGTCTGATGTGTTTCACCTCGGTTTAACAAAAAATGATTTACAGGGGGCGACGCTGGCGATTGTTCCTGGCGATCCGGCTCGGGTGGAGAAAATTGCCCGGCTGATGGATAACCCGGTTTTTCTGGCTTCGCATCGGGAATTCACGTCCTGGCGCGCCGAGTTGGCCGGTAAAGCGGTGATTGTCTGTTCCACCGGCATTGGCGGGCCTTCGACATCGATTGCCGTGGAGGAGCTGGCGCAGCTTGGCGTGCGCACGTTTCTGCGAGTCGGCACCACCGGCGCCATTCAGCCGCATATTGCGGTAGGGGATGTACTGGTGACTACCGCCGCCGTGCGTCTTGACGGCGCCAGCCTGCATTTTGCGCCGCTGGAGTACCCCGCTGTGGCGGATTTCGCCTGTACGTCTGCGCTGGTCGACGCCGCCAAAGAAGCCGGCACAACGCTGCATGTCGGCGTGACGGCCTCTTCTGATACGTTTTATCCGGGCCAGGAGCGTTACGATACTTACTCCGGCCGGGTCGTGCGTCGTTTTCAGGGCTCCATGGCGGAATGGCAGAGCATGGGCGTGCTGAATTATGAAATGGAATCCGCGACGTTGCTGACCATGTGCGCCAGCCAGGGGCTATACGCCGGGATGGTGGCCGGGGTGATCGTCAACCGCACTCAGCAGGAAATTCCTGATGCCGCCACCATGAAACAGGCGGAGAGTATCTCGGTTAGCGTCGTGCTGGCGGCGGCGCGTAAATTGCTGGCCTGATGGCTACAGGGCCGGGCGTGCCCGGCCCGATTTGCTTCCCCGTCAGAACAGTACGACAGGTGTCCCGAGCTCCGGACTTCATGCTGCCTTAATAGAATTATCAGATAGTTTCAGACTCTATTTCGACGTATTTCAGGGAACGCTATGACTGCATCTTCATTTCATCATCCTTCATTACTGCCGCTGGACGGCGGCGTCAATTTTCGCGACCTGGGCGGTATTCTTGTTTCCGACGGGCGGCGCGTGCGTTCCGGCAAACTGTTTCGTTCGGGGGCGCTGGATCTGTTGAGTGATACCGATTGCGACCATCTGGCTCGTGTACCTGTTGCCCATATCGTGGATTATCGTGACGAAAACGAAGCGGCGCTGCGGCCCGATCGCCTGTGGGACGGCGCCCGTTACCATCAGGTGCCTGCTAACCCGTTGCGGCATGAAATCACGGCTAATCTGGAGTCGCTCGGTTCGGAAAAACTGGAAGCGTTCGATTCTCGCGCTTTTATGCTGGAGCTGTATCGTCGTCTGCCGTTCGGCAACCCAGCGTATCAGCATCTGGTGGCGCTGCTGCGGCAACCGGACGACGGCGCGCTGGTGCAACATTGCGCGGTGGGCAAGGATCGCACCGGTATCGGCTCGGCGCTGGTGCTGTTCGCGTTGGGTGCCGACGAACAGACCGTGATGGAAGATTATCTGTTGACGGAACGCACACTGACGCCGTTCCGCCGCCAACTGCTGGAAGACCTGGCCGCCAGCCTGAGCGAAAAGGCGCTACGGCGTTTTGACTTTGTGCTTTCCGCGCGGGAAGAGTTCCTGTCGATGGCGTTGCACACCATGCGTGAGCGCTATGGGTCGGTAGACGGCTGGTTGACGCAGGAGTTCGGGTTGGATGCGGGCGCCCGTGATGCGCTCAAAGCAAAATATCTGGAATAACGCCTCGTCCCCACCCCAGCGGCCCGTTAGGGCGCATTATCTGCGTCGGTTTGCTCGCTTTCCGCCAGTTCCGCCAATGTCAGCGGTTTGCGCGGAAAACGCGGATGGGCGTGCCCGGCGGCGGATACCCCTTTCATCTCGCGGTTTCGCCGGCGAGGATCCTGCATGATGTCGATTGCGGTGGTTTAATCGCGAAGACTCTTCGGACGCGCTGGTTTTGTCCGGATCAAAGACGAGGTTGTCGCAGCCCGATTATCTCAGCGACGTCTAGCGATTTTATTGGTTGCTCTTCTCTGCCGAAGACGGAGTCGCCTTTTGGAGAGTGGCGTTTGGGGGATGGAAAGCGTAGACATTGTGTGTTGTACCGGTTGGCGCCGTTTCTCTTGCATAGCGAGGATGCGGCCGACCCGTGTTGTATTGCGGGAATGAGCGATATACACCGTTAGGAATGAAAGGAGTGTCGATGAACGTTGATACCGATAACCGTTATGCCAGTTTGAGTGCGTTTTCTTCATTATCTCCCGCCGATGCGGGCGACAGCGCGTTTTCCTCCACGTTGCGCACCGCGCTTGCCAGTGCCGGGCTTGACAGTACCGGCCAAGATGTCGACGTGAAGCAGATTGATTTTTCCAACATGACGCGAGATGAGCTGAAAGATTGGATTAACGACAAATTGCAAAGCGGTGAAATGACGTTCGACGAGAGCACGACGTTCGTATCGATGACGGTGAATGGACTGTCTGCTGCGGGCAACGGCATTAATAACAATAACGCCGAGGGTACGTTTAATTACCGACAGATGATCCAAGACGGGCTCGACAACGCGCTGAGTCATGGCGATCAGGCATCCGTCGCCAGTCTGCAATCCGTGCTGAGTATCATGCAGCGCTATCAGGGCGAACAAACCGACCCGTATTCGCAGTCCGGCGTTGATATCACGGCATGAACTGCTGAGTGGAAAACAAACCGGGAGGCATTGGCTCCCGGTTTGTCGTGACAGACGATGCAAGCCGCCTGTCAGCCGGTGTTGCGCATTCCGGCGGCCACGCCGGCGATCGTGACCATCAGCGCCTGTTCCACCTGCGGATCCAACGTGTCCTGTTGACGCGAACGGTGCAACAGTTCCGCCTGTAGCACGTTGAGCGGGTCGGTATAGACGTTACGCAACGCGATGGATTCAGCGATCCACGGCAGGTCGGCCATCAGATGGTCGTCGTTGGAAATGGTCAGCACTGCTTTGATGTCTTTTTCCAATTGTTCGCGCAGCTGTTGGCCCAGCGGCCACAGTGTTTCATCCACCAGTCGCTGATCGTAATACTCCGCCAGCCACAGGTCGGCTTTGGCGAATACCATTTCCAGCATGCCGATACGGGTGGAGAAGAACGGCCAGTCGCGGCACATGGTTTCCAGCTGATCCTGATGACCGTCGTCGATCACCTTTTGCAACGCCGCGCCGGCGCCAAGCCAGGCGGGCAGCATCAGGCGGTTTTGGGTCCAGGCGAAGATCCACGGAATGGCGCGCAGGCTTTCCACGCCGCCGTTGGGGCGACGTTTGGCCGGACGCGAACCCAGCGGCAGTTTGCCCAGCTCCAGCTCCGGCGTTGCTGCGCGGAAATAAGGGACGAAGCCGGGGTTTTCACGCACGTAGCCGCGGTACATATCGCAGGAAATGCGCGACAGCTCGTCCATGATGTGATGCCACTCCTGTTTCGGTTCCGGCGGCGGCAGCAGGTTGGCTTCCAGAATCGCCGAGGTATAGAGCGACAAACTGCTGATGGTGACTTCCGGCAGGCCGAACTTGAAGCGGATCATTTCGCCCTGTTCGGTGACGCGCAACCCGCCTTTCAGGCTGCCTGGCGGTTGGGAGAGCAACGCGGCGTGTGCGGGAGCCCCCCCACGGCCGATCGAACCGCCGCGGCCGTGAAACAAGGTCAGGGCGATGCCGAATTTATCGCAGGTTTTGATCAGCGCGTCCTGCGCACGGTACTGCGCCCAGGAGGCGGCCATCACGCCGGCGTCTTTGGCGGAGTCGGAATAACCGATCATCACCATCTGACGACCCTGGATGAAGCCGCGATACCAGTCGATATTCAGCAACTGCGTCATCACGCTGTCGGCGTTGTTGAGGTCGTCGAGGGTTTCGAACAGCGGCGCTACCGGCAGTGCGTAAGGGCAACCGGCTTCTTTCAGCAACAGATGAACCGCCAGCACATCGGACGGCGTGCGCGCCATGGAAATGACGTAGGAGGCAATGGCATCGCGCGGCGTTTCGGCGATCACCTGGCAGGTTTCCAGCACTTCGCGGGTTTCGGCGCTGGGTTCCCATTGACGCGGCAGTAGCGGACGTTTGGAATTCAGTTCGCGGATCAGGAACGCCTGTTTGTCGGATTCCGACCAGTTCTCATAATCACCCAACCCCAGATAGCGAGTGATTTCCGCGATGGCTTCGGTATGGCGGGTACTTTCCTGACGCACATCAATACGAACCAGCGGGACGCCGAAGCAACGCACACGGCGCAGCGTATCGAGCAATTGACCGTCGGCGATGATGCCCATGCCGCAGGCGTGCAGCGACTGATAACAGGCGTACAACGGCTCCCACAGTTGCTGGTTATGGGTGATCAGATCTTTCGGCGGCGCAGCGGCTTCACCTTTCACCTGCGCGGTGAGATACGTCAGTGTTTCTCTGAGCTGGGCGCGTAGGTGTTTCATCACGACCCGGTACGGTTCCTGCTCTTCTTCTCCGCATCCTAACCACTGCCGAAACGCCGGCGTACATTGCGTCATCGACAATTCGGACACCAGTACCTGGATATCACGCAGGAACAGGTCGGCGGCTTTCCAGCGACTCAACAGCAGTACGTGGCGGGTAATCTCCGACGTCACGTTCGGGTTGCCGTCGCGATCGCCGCCCATCCAGGAGGTAAAGCGTACCGGCACCGACTCCACCGGCAGACGGAAGCCGAAAGCGTTTTCCAACTGTTCGTCCAGTTCGCGCAGAAATGCGGGCACGCCGTCCCACAGGCTGTTTTCCACTACGGCGAAGCCCCAACGGGCTTCATCCACCGGCGTTGGACGATCCCGACGGATTTCGTCGGTATGCCAATATTGAGCGATCAGCTGGCGCAGACGGCGCATGATCTGGTGACGCTCGTAATCGGCCAGATCGTTGTGGTCGAGCTGGCTGAGGCAGGTATTGACCTCAACCAGCTTGTGAATCAGGGTTCGACGGGTAATTTCCGTTGGGTGTGCGGTCAGCACCAGTTCGATAGAGAGAGATTCCACCGCTTCGCGGATGGCGCTGTCGCTCAGGTTATCGCGGCTTTTCAGGCTGCGGAATGCATCGGCCAGCATCCCAGGGTTGCCGGCGGCTTCGCCATGCGGAGAGATGCTGTGATATTGCTCGGCGGTATTGGTCAGGTTGAGGAATTGACTGAAAGCGCGGGCGACAGGCAGTAGCTCGTCGTTGGACAGGTTCTGCAGGGTAGTCAGCAGTTCCTGACGATGTTTTTCACTGCCGGCGCGGGACGCTTTGGACAGTTTTCGAATCGTTTCAACACGATCAAGAATGTTTTCACCCAATGCATCCTTGATGGTATCTCCGAGCAATTTGCCAAGCATACTGACGTTGCTTCGCATTGCGGAATATTTTTCATTCATAGTAACCCTGACCCATTTCTCTCTATTCTGTAAGTTTTTTACACCACACAAAATATGTGGATACTGGTGATTATCTAGCCACGACCTGCTCTGTTCGTCAATGAATGTGACAACATCTCCTCTGTTGTACCTGTTTAACAGGTGATAAAGCAATTTGTGAAATTTAATTACAAAAGCTTGTAGATAAGCACGGCTTATTTTATGCACGAAACGAGTAAGCAAACGAGGCGGGGATACCATGTCATGTCGGTGCAAATTCAGTGGGGCGGGGAAAGCGTGTCCGGCGCGTCAGCAAGGATGCGCCGGATGGTAACGATCAGCGGTTTTTCCTGACGACCAGGCAATAAGACAGCGAAAAAGAAAGTATCAGGGAAATGAGGACGCCGCTAATGGCATAGATGAAGTAAGGGCCAATGTAGGCAGGCAAACTGAATACGCTGGACAGGATGTATCCGAACAGCCGCACGCCGAAGAAAGCAATGAACGCGGATGCAACAGAGCTGGCAATCGTCGCGGACAAAAACGCTTTTTTATATTTGGTGAGCACGCCAAACAGCGCCGGCTCGGTGATGCCCAAAAGCGCAGAAACCGCCGCAGACAGTACCACCGATTTATCCTGCCGTGTTTTTTCATAGAAAGATAGCGAACGTTGCCCCGGCAATCGCCATATTGGCCATGCACATCATTGGCATCAACATGTCGTAGCCTTTTTCGGCAAAATTTTGTAATGCGATAGGTGTCATGGCGTGATGCATGCCTGTCAGGATCGCCACCGGACGGATAGCGCCAACAACAAGGCCCGCGAGCACGGAGGAAAGGTCGAACAATCCCTGAATCAGCCAGGCGAGTCCTTTACCAAAGTGGATCCCCAATGGGCCGATGATCGTCAGTGAAACTAACGCGGTAATGAACAATGTCAGTGTTGGGGTAAACACCGTTTTGAGTACAGCAGGCATGATGCGATCGACCCCGCGATGGATATAGCTCAAGGCCAGCACGGAAAATATCACCGGTATGACGCTGGCTGAGTAGTTAAACACCGGTATGGGCAGCAGGCCGAGAAAATAGAAGGTGTCGGCGGCGTTCGGTGTTTTACTGGCCAGCGCTTTAGCCGCCTCAATGAGTGAGGGGTACATCATGCAGGCGGCTATCGCCGCAGCCAAATATTCATTGGTTTTGAACATGCGAGCCGCAGAAATCGCCAGAAAGAAGGGCAGGAAATAAAACACGCCGCTGGCAATGAGGTCGATGATGATAACGGTGTCGGTCTTGGTGGAGATGATTTTCATGGCCAATAGACCTGCCAGCAGCCCTTTGATCATCCCGGCACCGGCAATAGCCGGTACAATTGGGCCAAATACACCGGAAACAGTATCCATGAACAGCGAAATGAGGCCTTTCTTTGATGCCGTATGGGAGGTCTTTTCCGTATTTTCAGCCGTGTTTTCTGACAGGCTTTGTGTCAGCGCCGCGTAGTATTCTGCGACTTGCGGGCCGATAATAATTTGAAACTGATCGTTCTGATATTGTGCGCCTAATATTCCAGGAAGCTTTTTTATAGCGTCGATATCTATTTTTTCTTCACGAAGAACATCAAAACGAAGCCGTGTCATGCAATGCCAGGACTTATTAATATTTTCCGATCCACCAATCAGATTAATAATTGATTGGACGATTTTATTTTTCCCCATAAATAAATCCTCATTATCATTATTGTCAAAAACAACGGCTTTGATGATAGAGGGCTGTTTTATTAAAAACAAACCAATAAAATATGATGATTGTCTCATTTTCCCTTTTAATACGGGTGTTATGTGTTTTTTTTAAAATTGGTATGGTTTTTAATTAAAAAATAGTGGGTTTTTTAGACCAAAAAATAATACCTTTACAAGCCAAGGATAAATAAGTAAAAACATGTTATTCCACAGGGGTTCACGTCACGAAAAACGTGTTTTTACCATCAGTTATTTTGTTATCAATACCAGGAGATATGTTTCTGTGACTCCGACTATTATTACTCACATTAAATGTCTTATCACTAAACCGGACAGACATAATCTGGTTACAGTCATCGTCGATACCAATAAGGGCATTACTGGTTATGGCTGCGCGACCTTCCAGCAACGGCCTCTGGCAGTGAAAACGCTGATAGATGAATATTTATGCCCATTGCTGGTGGGAAAAGATGCAAACCATATCGAAGATCTCTGGCATTTGATGATGGTCAATGCCTACTGGCGTAACGGGCCGGTTATCAACAATGCCATAGCGGGCATTGATATGGCTTTGTGGGATATTAAAGGCAAACTGGCTGATATGCCGTTGTATCAGCTGTTCGGAGGAAAATCCCGTGATGCCATTACCCTGTATACCCATGCGGCCAGCGAGACGTTGACGGGGTTGTTTGATGAGGTCGATCGCCACTACGCGGACGGTTATCGGCATATTCGGTGCCAGCTGGGTTTTTATGGCGGGACGCCGGAGCAACTGCATTCCACGCGCCAGCCGACGCCCGGCGCCTATTACGATCAGGAGCAGTACATCGCCAATACGTTGTCCATGTTCCGGGCCTTACGGGAACGTTATGGCGACAAGTTTCATATTCTGCATGACGTGCACGAGCGATTATTTCCGTCTCAGGCCGTGCAGTTTGCCCAGGCGGTGGAAGGTTATCGACCTTACTTCATCGAGGATATTCTTCCTCCGGCACAGAACGGTTGGTTGGCTCAAATCCGTGCTCAAACATCGGTGCCGCTGGCGACAGGTGAGCTGTTTAACAATCCGGCGGAATGGCAGGATCTGGTGATCCATCGCCACATTGATTTCATCCGTTGCCATGTCTCTCAGATAGGCGGTATTTCTCCCGCATTGAAACTGGCGGCATTTTGCCAGAACTTTGGTATTCGGCTGGCATGGCATTGCCCACCGGATATGACGCCAATTGGCGCGGCGGTGAACTTACATCTCAATATCCATCTGCATAATGCGGCGATTCAGGAATATATCGCTTATCCGGAAAACACCCGGCGGGTTTTCCCTGATTCGCCAATACCGGATAACGGGTATTTATATCCTATAGAAAAAGCCGGTATCGGCGTCGAAATGGCGGAGGATGTGGCGCAGGCGTTTCCCGTTGTTTATCGGCCGCACGAATGGACTCAAAGCCGCCTGCCGGATGGTTCGTTGCATACGCCATAGTCTTTTTAGTCCCACCCGGTTTATCAAGTCGACTGACGGAAGGTCAGGTTGTCCTGATTGAAGGGAATCACGTAAGTGCAGGTGTAGTTGATGTCGATGATATCGCTGACTTCGTATACCCTCCCGTCTTTCAGCATGCCGCGATTGAGAATGTGCATCGCGGCGATGCCTTTTTTACACCCCAGCAGTTCCGCCTGAGCCTGATTGACGGTGACGGCCTGATAATGGGTTAAAAAGTGAGAAATCTCATACCCCTTGCCCAGAATGTATTTTTGAATGGATTGCTCAGGTATACGCCTGGTCATATCGGCAAACAGGTCGGCAGGCATTCTGGAGACTTCGATCTGTACCTTCTGGTTCTCAACGTACCGTAACCGGCAAAACTCCCACAAAAAAACGGCATCGGAAATGCCGAACATCTGTTGCTCATCACGGGTAGGAAGACGCTTATGCAAACTGAGCAGACGAAAAGCGATCTGATGAAATTTCTTCTCGGTAACGGAGTTATAAACCAACGGATTGTTGCGGATGTCCGGATTAATGTAATTCCCTGCGCCCTGAACCAGACGAATCGCACCGATGCTGGCCAATTTTTCCAACGCTTTGCGGATGGTAAAACGCGATACGCCATATTCCTCCGCTAAGGTGCGCTCCGGTGGCAGTTTTTCTGACATTCGCTGTTCCGGCCGCAGTGCGGCGTGCTGGTAAATCTTGCTCAGTAGATCTTGTGCAATAAAGTCTTTCTTCTTCATCGTGATCGTGCGCCCGGTGAACGTGGCCGCCTGAGCGAGGCGGCGCTGTAAATGCGAACAAAGGATTACCGTTGACCGCAAGGGTATCACTACCGACAAAAATGATGCACCAATTGGGTAATCAATGTGCGGGTCGGCTGGATGAACGACATATCCAGGAATTCATCCGGCTGATGCGCCTGATTGATGGAGCCGGGGCCGAGCACCAGCGTCGGGCACAGCGTCTGGATAAAGGGCGCTTCGGTACAGTAGTTCACCACATCGGTCGGCTGCCCCAGCAGTTTTTCCACCACCTGCGCCAGTTCATGGTCGGCAGGGCATTCATAGCCTGGGATCGGCGGATGCAGCTCGCTGACGGTGAGACGGCCGGGCCAACGGTCACTGACCGGCGAGAGCGCTTCGGTGATCAGTCCGTTCAGATCGCTCAGCGTCATGCCCGGCAGCGGGCGGATATCCATGTGCAGATCGCAGCAGGCGCAGATGCGGTTAGCGGCGTCGCCGCCGTGGATATGGCCGAAATTCATGGTGGGGTGGGGAATATGGAACGCCGGGTTGTGGTAGCGCGTTTTAAGGTCGTCGCGCAGTACCATCAGGTGGGAGATGGCGTCGTGCATCACTTCGATGGCGTTGACGCCGCGGGACGGGTCGCTTGAGTGACCGGACTGCCCCTGAACGCGCACGGCATTCGACATATGGCCCTTGTGGGCGCGGATCGGCTGTAGCGACGTCGGTTCGCCGATGATGGCGCAATCCGGGCGAATGCCGGTCGACTCGGAGAAGTATTTGGCGCCCGCCATCGTCGTTTCTTCATCCGCCGTGGCCAGAATGTACAGCGGCCTGGTCAGTTTGTCGGCGTCAATATCCCGCAGCGCATCGAGAATAAAGGCGAAGAAGCCTTTCATGTCGGCGGTGCCGAGCCCGTAGAGCTTGTTGTCGTGTTCCGTCAGCGTGAACGGGTCGCGCGTCCAGCGGCCGTCGTCGAACGGAACGGTATCGGTGTGGCCGGCCAGCAGCAACCCGCCGCTACCCTCGCCCAGACGCGCCAGCAGGTTGTATTTATTGTAGGTGCCCGGCACGGGCTGTACGTCAACGTGAAAACCCAAATCGGCGAACCAACCTGCCAGCAGGTTGATTAAGGTTTCATTGCTCTGATCCAGCGCACGATCGGTGGCGCTGATGGACGGTGTGGCGATCAACGCCCGATAGAGCTCAATAAAAGGGGGTAAATTCATCTTCACAGTTGACAGCCTCTGGTTAGGATAGTATCAATATTCATGCATTTATTTTGAATAAAAATACAATAATGTCGGGTGAAAGGAAATCGTAAGCTATAGCGGCGGGGCAAAATGCCGCATAATGCTTTTCCTGACCTTGTGGGTGAACGGCGTGGCTGCGCTGGTGAGCCTGCTCCCTGTTCCACAAACATAAGCAATTTAAGGTATACGGATACATGCTGAATACGTTGATCGTGGGTGCAAGTGGCTATACCGGCGCTGAGCTGGCACTGTACCTGAACCGTCACCCGCAGATGAACATAACCGCTTTGGCGGTTTCCGCGCAAAGTGTAGATGCGGGAAAACGCATTTCCGATCTGCATCCCCAATTAAAAGGCATCATTGAGCTGCCGGTGCAACCGCTGACCGACGTCGCGGAAGCCGCCAAAGGCGTCGACGTGGTGTTTCTGGCCACTGATCATAAAGTGAGTCACGACTTGGCGCCGCAGTTCCTGGCCGCCGGTTGTACGGTTTTTGACTTATCCGGTGCGTTTCGCGTGCAGGATGCGGAATTCTACAACCGTTACTACGGTTTCGAACATCAACATGCCGATCTGCTGTCGCAGGCGGTGTACGGTTTGGCGGAGTGGCAGGCGGACAATATCCGTCAGGCGCAGCTGATCGCCGTACCGGGCTGTTACCCCACGGCTTCCCAACTGGCCTTGAAACCGTTGGTGGAAGGCGGTTTGCTGAACCCTGAACAGTGGCCGGTCATCGACGCCACCAGCGGCGTGAGCGGCGCCGGCCGCAAGGCTTCCATGACCAACAGTTTCTGTGAAGTCAGCCTGCAACCCTACGGTATTTTCAACCATCGTCATCACCCGGAAATCGCCACGCATCTGGGGATTCCGGTGATCTTCACGCCGCATCTGGGCAACTTCCCGCGCGGCATTCTGGCTACCATTACCTGCCGCCTACAACCGGGCGTGACCGCGCAGGACGTGGCGGAAGCCTATCACAACGCCTATCACGATAAACCGCTGGTGCGCCTGTATGAAAAAGGCGTTCCGGCGTTGAAATCCGTGGTGGGCTTGCCGTTCTGCGATATCGGCTTCGCGGTGCAGGGTGAACACCTGATCGTGGTCGCAGCCGAAGATAATTTGCTGAAAGGCGCGGCGGCCCAGGCGGTACAATGTATGAATATTCGTTTTGGTTTCCCGGAAACCCAATCTTTACTCTGATTCAATCCCTGAGGCGCAAAGACCCATGAATCCGTTAATTATCAAACTCGGCGGTGTGTTACTGGATAGCGAAGAGGCGCTGGAGCGCCTGTTCACCGCGCTGGTGGAATATCGTCAGCAGCATCAGCGTCCGCTGGTGATCGTGCACGGCGGCGGTTGTCTGGTGGACGACCTGATGAAGAAACTCTCCCTGCCGGTGGTGAAGAAAAATGGTCTGCGCGTTACGCCGGCGGATCAAATCGACATCATTACCGGCGCGCTGGCGGGTTCCGCCAACAAAACCCTGCTGGCCTGGGCGATTCGCCATGATATCAACGCAGTAGGGCTGAGCCTGGCGGATGGCGGCAGCACCTCGGTAACGCAGTTGAGCGAAGAACTGGGCCATGTGGGTAAAGCCGAGGCCGGGTCGCCGGCGTTGATCAACACGTTGCTGGCGGCAGGCTACCTGCCGGTGGTCAGCTCCATCGGCATTACCGCCGAGGGCGAACTGATGAACGTTAACGCTGATCAGGCCGCGACTGCACTGGCGCAAACGCTGGGCGCCGATTTGATTCTGCTGTCCGATGTCAGTGGGATTCTGGACGGTAAAGGGCAGCGCATCGCCGAAATGACCGCAGAGAAAGCGGAAGCGCTGATAGCACAAGGCATCATCACCGATGGCATGATTGTCAAAGTGAATGCCGCGCTGGACGCCGCTCGCGCGCTGGGTCGTCCGGTGGATATCGCCAGCTGGCGCCATGCCGATCAACTCCCGGCGCTGTTCAATGGCGTGCCGATAGGCACCCGCATTCTGGCTTGATCGCCCGTCATCGTGAGTGTTTCCGCCACCGGGCGGAAAGATGCGCAACATATTATCGGCGGGCCGTCGGGAACAAGGCCCGCCATCATCAGAGATACCAGGAGTTTACGTTATGGCTTTGTGGGGCGGACGGTTCACGCAGGCAGCGGATCAGCGTTTCAAACAGTTTAATGACTCACTGCGGTTCGATTACCGTCTGGCGGAGCAGGACATCGTCGGCTCCATTGGCTGGTCGAAAGCGCTGGTGACGGTCAACGTGTTGACCGTGCAGGAACAACAGCAACTGGAGCAGGCGCTCAACACGCTGCTGGTAGAGGTGCAGGCTGACCCGCAGGCGATTTTGCACAGTGATGCCGAAGATATTCACAGTTGGGTCGAGCAGCGGTTGATCGAGAAGGTCGGTGATTTAGGCAAGAAACTGCATACCGGGCGCAGCCGCAATGATCAGGTCGCCACCGATCTGAAACTGTGGTGCAAAGCGCAGGTCGGTGAAATGGTGCAGGCCGTCCGCCATCTGCGCGCGGCGCTGGTGGCCACCGCCGAAGTCAATCAGGACGCTGTCATGCCGGGGTATACCCATCTGCAGCGCGCCCAGCCGGTGACGTTCGCCCACTGGTGTCTGGCTTACCACGAAATGTTGGTGCGTGATGAAAGTCGTCTGGAAGACACGCTGAAACGCCTGGACGTCAGCCCGCTGGGCTGCGGCGCGCTGGCGGGCACCGCTTATCCTATTGACCGCGAGCAGTTGGCGGGCTGGCTGGGGTTCGCTTCCGCCACCCGCAACAGCCTGGACACCGTTTCCGATCGCGACCATGTGCTGGAACTGTTGTCCGATGCTTCTATCGGTATGGTGCACCTGTCCCGGTTTGCGGAAGATTTGATTTTCTTCAACAGCGGGGAATCCGCGTTTGTGGAGCTGTCTGATCGCGTGACATCCGGCTCGTCGCTGATGCCGCAGAAGAAAAACCCGGATGCGCTGGAACTGATTCGCGGCAAGTGCGGCCGCGTGCAGGGCGCGCTGGCGGGTATGCTGGTGACGCTGAAAGGTCTGCCGCTGGCCTACAACAAAGACATGCAGGAAGACAAAGAAGGGTTGTTCGACGCGCTGGATACCTGGCATGACTGCCTGTTGATGGCGGCGCTGGTGCTGGAAGGTATTCAGGTGAAACGCCCACGTTGTCAAGAAGCCGCCGAGCAGGGCTACGCCAACGCCACCGAATTGGCGGACTATCTGGTTTCCAAAGGGGTGCCGTTCCGCGAAGCGCATCACATCGTGGGCGAAGCGGTGGTGGAAGCCATTCGTCAGGGCAAGGCACTGGAAGCGTTGCCGTTGTCCGAATTGCAGAAGTTCAGCGCGGTGATTGGGGACGACGTCTATCCGTGTTTGTCGCTGCAATCCTGTCTGGAAAAACGTGCTGCACAGGGCGGCGTCTCGCCGCAACAGGTGGCGCGCGCCATCGCCGAAGCGAAACAGCGTCTGGCCTGATGCCGAGTCCGGCGGCGATAGGGCTCGCTGCCGCGACGGCGGGATAACCGTAGCCGTCGAAACGGTTATGCTGTTTTACCGAACTTTCGGGATGTGGCACCCTTTGGGGAACCTCATCCCGATGTTTTTTGGCCCGGACGGGGTTCGGCGAGGTGGCTCAGTTCCGGTATAGCACCTTGATCAGATGGTAGCCGAACTGGGTTTTTACCGGCCCGAACGGTTTCAGCAGTTCACAGGAGAACACCGCTTTATCGAAGGCCGGCACCATATCCCCTTTGCGAAATTCCCCCAGATCGCCGCCGTTCCGCCTGGATGGGCAAGTCGAGTGCTTTTGCGCCAGTTGTTGAAAGTCTGCGCCTTGTTCCAGTTGCGCCAGCAGGTCGTGAGCCTGTTGTTCCGTATCTACCAGAATATGCAATGCTGCAGCGGTCGTTGCCATCGATCATCTCCATAAATGGGAAAAATGGCCCGCAGTGTAACACAGCGCTGTCGGAGACAAATGAGAGTGCGCTGTGGATTCCAGCTCGCCGCCGCCAGCTTGCGTAATAGCGGGACAGCGCTCTGAGTTTTGCTACAATCCTCTTCCGTTTGATCAATGAGCAGGATACGTCATGCGTCTGAATGCCAGCCAACAACATGCCGTCGAGTCGGTTTCCGGTCCCTGTCTGGTTTTGGCTGGGGCCGGCTCCGGTAAAACCCGCGTCATTACCCAAAAAATCGCCTATCTGATTCGCACCTGCGGCTATCAGGCGCGGCACATCGCCGCCGTGACGTTTACCAACAAGGCGGCCCGCGAAATGAAGGAGCGCGTTGCGCAGACGCTGGGGCGCAAGGAAACGCGCGGGCTGATGATCGCCACTTTCCACACGCTGGGACTGGAGATTATTAAACGCGAGTATCTGGCGCTGGGAATGAAATCCAACTTTTCCCTGTTCGACGATCAGGATCAGTTGGCGCTGCTGAAAGAGCTCACCGAACAATGGCTGCAAAACGATAAAGATTTGTTGCAGCAGCTGATTTCCGCCATTTCCAACTGGAAGAACGATCTGATGGGGCCGGAGCAGGCGATGGGGATGGCGCGTTCGGAACGCGACCGCCTATTTGCTCACTGCTACCGCCTGTATGACGACCATTTGCGTGCCTGCAATGTGCTCGACTTTGATGACCTGATTCTGCTGCCGACGCTACTGTTTCTACGGGACGAGCCGGCGCGTGAGCGCTGGCAGCAGCGTATTCGTTATCTGCTGGTGGACGAATATCAGGATACCAACACCAGTCAATATGAACTGGTGAAAATGCTGGTGGGCGCGCGGGCGCGTTTTACCGTGGTGGGCGACGACGATCAGTCGATTTACTCTTGGCGCGGCGCTCGCCCGCAAAACCTGTCGCTGCTCCAGCAGGATTTCCCTGCATTGCAGGTTATCAAGCTGGAGCAGAATTATCGCTCCTCCGGCCGTATCCTCAAGGCGGCCAACATTCTGATCGCCAATAATCCGCATGTGTTTGAAAAGCGGCTTTATTCGGAGCTGGGGTACGGCACCGAGCTGAAGATCATCACCGCCAATAATGAAGATGATGAGGCCGAGCGCGTAGTCGGGGAGCTGATCGCTCATCACTTCATCAACAAAACCCAGTACGGCGATTACGCCATCTTGTATCGCGGGAATCATCAATCGCGCCTGTTTGAAAAAGTGCTGATGCAAAACCGTATTCCGTATCGCATTTCCGGCGGAACGTCGTTCTTTTCCCGGCCAGAAATCAAAGATTTGCTGGCTTACTTGCGGGTGTTGACCAACCCGGACGACGACAGCGCCTTTCTGCGTGTCGTGAATACGCCGAAGCGGGAAATTGGCCCCGCCACGTTGCAAAAACTGGGGGAGTGGGCCCGGCAGCGTAACCGGGGATTATTTAGCGCCAGCTTCGACGTAGGGCTGTCCCAAACGCTGAGCGGCCGTGGTCTGGAGTCGTTGCAGCGTTTTACCCGCTGGATGGACGACATCGCGCGTCTGGCGGAGCGTGAACCGGTGAAGGCGGTGCGCGATCTGCTCCACGGGCTGGATTACGAAAGCTGGTTGTATGAAACCTCCACCAGCCCCAAGGCGGCGGAAATGCGGATGAAGAACGTCAACCAGCTGTTTACCTGGATGACGGAAATGCTGGAGGGCAGCGATCTGGATGAGCCGATGCCCCTGACGCAGGTGGTGACGCGCTTTACCTTGCGCGACATGATGGAGCGCAACGAGAGTGAGGAAGAATTGGATCAGGTGCAGTTGATGACGTTGCACGCATCGAAAGGTCTCGAGTTTCCTTACGTGTATCTGGTCGGTATGGAGGAAGGGCTGTTGCCGCATCAGACCAGCATTGATGAGGATAATGTCGACGAAGAACGTCGGCTGGCGTATGTCGGCATTACCCGAGCACAGAAGGCGCTGACGTTTACTCTGTGTCGTGAACGTCGGCAATACGGCGAGCTGGTGCGTCCGGAGCCGAGCCGTTTTCTGTTGGAACTGCCGCAGGACGATGTGGTGTGGGAAAGCGGTCGCCGCGAGGTTTCGCCGCAGGAGCGGATGCAGAAGGGGCAAAACCACCTGGCCAACCTGCGGGCGCAATTAGCCAAAGCCAGAGATAAACCATAGTCGCTGCCATGCCGTGCGACAGCGCCGTTGGCGTGGGCCTCTGCCGTATAAGAACCGTCGAACCTTTCCATGTTGTCCTGAAATCGACAGATACACCGCCCCCCTCTTCACGGCGATCGCGGCGTTGGGGACGGAGACACGAGCGCGCGAGGCTGCCGGCTCAGGCCCGCCGGCAGGGTGGATACGAGAACGTCAGGGCGTCACGGTTTTGCCATCTACGCTGACGTTTTTCACCGCGCCGAAGTTCCACGGCGTGTTGCCGCTTTGTAGATGGGTGAAGGTGAGATGAGTGAACTGGCTGTCGGCCAAGTCGCTGATGGCGACTGGCATGACGTTGTCCAGTTTCATGTTGCTGAAGTTCAGCTGGCTGTGCCAGATGCCGTTTTTGCTGTCGCCGGTGATATCAATGGATGGGCTCTTGCCGGTCGAATTCTGTACCGTCACGTTTTTCACCATGAAGTTGTAGAAACGTGCCGACGTGGCGGCTGGCGTGTAGTCGGTGGTGCTGTTGGCGTCGCTATAACTTAACGTCACGATAACGGCCTGTTTCGCCAGATTTTTCATGGCGTTATTACGGAAGGTAATGTTATGAGCGCCGCCGCCGATGCTGGTCGCGCTTTTTGCGCGCAAACCGATATCGGTCTGATTCATGACGTTGTTTTCCGCCAGGACATCTGCGATACCAGCCCCGGTGTGGCTACCCAGTACAACCGCGCCATGGCCATGAATAAAGGCGTTGTTGAACAGCCATGAGGTTTGCGTCGCTTCCTGATGTTCCGCTGATTTCCCCATTCCGGCTGCAAAGTTGATGCAGTCGTCCCCGGTGTCAAACACACTGTTAAACACCATAGTGTCTTGGCTGTTGCCGAACTCGATACCGTCGCCGTTGTTGGCGTCGTAAGTGTGGTGGGTGACGCCATTAACCACCACATGTTGGTTTTCCAGAAACATCATGCCGTGGAAGGCCGGGTTGCGAATGGTGATGTCGGCAAGATAGACGTTCTTCACGCCGCGCAGCGTAATCAGGCTGGAGCGGGCCTGGCCATAGGCAGTTTTAGCGTCCAGGCCGTCGGCAATGGCGGCAGCCACCTGACTGCTGGCCAGTATGCCGTCCTTGCCGACTTTGCTGTTGTTGCTTTTCACGTAATGGGGAATCACCGCTCCGGTTTCATCCTTAGCCTCCGTGGCGGTATCGCGCTTCCAGCCGTTACCGTCGATAACGCCTTTCCCTATGATACGAATGTTTTGAAAGGTGCCGACGGTGGAATGGTGTTTATCGATGGCGTTCAGCAGCGATGCCGGGCGCATCTGGGATGAATAGCTGTAAATCTGATAGGCTGCGGGGTAATCCGCCGCGTTTTCTGAACCCAGCAGCGTGGCGCCTTCCATCAGATTCAGGGTCATGTCGCTTTTCAGCCACAACGCGCCGGTCTTAAATACGCCTGCCGGTATGTCGATACGACAGCCGGTGTTACATGCGTTGATGGCGTTCTGAATGGCAGTGGTATTGAGTGTCGTGCCGTCGCCTTTGGCGCCGTAGTGCGTGATGTTGATTATCTGCGGCGGTGCGGCGGTTTTCGCCACGACAGCGTTGCTATCTGCGGACACTGTGCCGTCGGCATAGACCGTGCGGACGGTGAAGCGGTATTCCGTGTCAGCTTTCAATCCTTCGATACGGGCGTTCTGCAGCACGATTTTATGATGGAAACTACGGGTATCCGCACGGTAAAACGCTGTGATGTAAGGCTGTGCTGGCGAGTATTTGTCGGCGATTTGGCTAGCCAGCCCGACGAGCCGGCCATTCTGGTAAACCTGATAGTCGGTAATTGCGGCGGTATCTTCCGGAGCGTCCCACACCAATACAACGCTGTGATCGTCGTAAGCCAGCGTGGGAACCTGTAGTTTTTGCGGTGCCTGCCGGGACGCCGCCAGAGTCGGCGGCGCTAGCAGTAGAAGCGGGATCAACGTTGCCAGACAGAACGTATTCCGGGGTAGTGAGGGTGTACTCATCCTGGTTCCTTTTACGTAATTGGGGAGAACAATGGATCAAAACGAACAAATTCAAAATGTCGTTTTATAAAAATACATCCAGGGTTTTGAGAAGGCCCCGAAAGCGATCACATATCAGCAAAAGGCGTGGTTGAATGGAGTAACCAATTGTTACTCCATTTTTTATCAGGCGGAGTGTTCTTCGATGAGCAAAGACCAGTGGACGTAACTTTGCCACAGGCTTTCCTGCGTCAGCGTTTCCGAACGTAACGGATGCTGATTCAGCCAGCCGCTCGGTAAGATGACACGCAGCGTGTCGCCTTCGGCGCGTAGCCGAACGGCCGGCAGAGTGTCGTCGCGACGACGACTGGCGAAAATGATCGCCAGTCGCAGCAGGCGACACAGGCGTTGAGCCTGTACTACCGGCAATGCATTTTGTTGTGTCAGGGGGATCGGGTCGATGGTGTTGCACTGGTTCTGCAGTAGGGTCGCCAACAGTTTTTTCTGTGCAGGCGTGAAGCCGGGTAAGTCACTGTTGCGAATCAGGTAAGCGGCATGTTGCGGTGCCTGACGAAAATCGATGCTCAGACCGATTTCATGAACCAGACTGGCGCTGCGCAGTAATTCCCGACATCGGTTGTCCAACTGCCAGTCTCGCGCTACCTGCTGCATGAAGTTATCAGCCAACGCGCTGACTCGTTGTGCCTGTTCTGCGTCAAGCAGGTAGCGGCGTTGCAGGTTTTGCAGTGTGCGGTGGCGAATATCTTGCTCGATGGGTAAATTCAGCATGCCGTACACCAGACCTTCGCGCAGCGCGCCGCCTGCCAACGTCATGGCGCCGATCTGCAATTCCTGGAAGATCGCCAGCAGGATGGATAGCCCGCTGGGAAATACCAGCGCGCGCTCTAATGTGAGCCCTTCGATTTCCAGCTCTTCCAGCTTGCCGCATTGGATGGCGCGCTGCTTGAGCTGCTGCAGTTTGGACAAGGTGATGTATTCGTCCATCCCCTGCGCCACCATGATTTCCTGCAGGGCCTGAACAGTGCCGGACGCGCCGACGCAAACCTGCCAGCCCTGATTGAGCAATGCATCCTTGATGGGATGCAACCGCTCCCGCGCCGCTTGTTCTGCCCGTGCGAAGTTTTCCGCGCCGAGATTGCGATCGCCAAAGTAGCGTTCCAGCCAGGTTACGCACCCCATTGATAGGCTGAACAACTGTGTGGTCTGCGCTCCCGTACCGGTGGCCAGTTCAGTGCTGCCACCACCGATATCCACCACCAGCCGTTGTTCCGGGCCGCCAGTTGTGTGTGCAACACCTTGATAAATCAGCCGAGCTTCTTCTTCGCCGCTAATGACCTGGATCGGCAATCCCAGAATTTTTTGGGCGCGCTCCAGAAATTCGTCCGCATTGGTGGCCAGTCTTAGCGTCGCCGTCGCCACCACCCGAACCTGCTCCGGCGGAATGTCCTGCAAACGTTCAGAGAACAGCGCCAGACATTGCCAACCGCGCTGCATGGCTTCTTGGGAGAGATGATTACTGGCGTCCAATCCGGCAGCCAGCCTGACCTTGCGTTTGATGCGCGCCAGCGTCTGTACACTGCCAGCCACTTCGCGCACCACCAACATATGAAAGCTGTTGGAACCTAAATCAATAGCGGCATAGAGAGAAGAAGATCTCAGCATCGACGAATCAGCCCGGGCGTTTTCGGTTGTTACGGGGAGCGCCGCTACGACGGGGAGCGCCGGGACGTCGCGGGCCTCCGGTGGAACGCGGGCGACTCAGGCGTTTGGGTTCCGGCAAATCATTCAACAGCACGTCGCTGTTATATTTGCTTACCGGGATGTTGTGGCCGATATAGGTTTCGATAGCTGGCAGGTTCAGCGCATATTCTTCACAGGCCAGACTGATGGAATAACCGCTGGCGCCCGCGCGACCGGTTCGCCCGATGCGATGAACATAATCTTCGCAGTCGTCCGGCAGATCGTAGTTGAATACGTGCGTTACCGCAGGAATGTGCAGCCCACGAGCCGCTACGTCGGTTGCGACCAGGATATCCAGATTGCCGTGGGTGAATTCTTCTAGAATACGCAACCGTTTCTTCTGCGCGACATCGCCGGTCAGCAGTCCTACGCGATGGCCGTCGGCCGCCAGATGACCCCAAATTTCTTCACAGCGGTGTTTGGTATTGGCGAACACGATGCAGCGGTCAGGCCACTCTTCTTCGATCAGCGTCTGCAGCAGGCGCATCTTTTCTTCGTTAGAAGGATAGAACAGTTCTTCTTTAATGCGGTGGCCAGTTTTCTGCTCGGGTTCGACTTCCACATATTCGGCGTTGTTCATCTGTTCGAACGCCAGTTCGCGTACACGATAAGACAATGTAGCGGAAAACAGCATATTCAGACGCTGGTTCGCGGAAGGCATGCGGCGGAACAACCATCGGATATCTTTGATAAAGCCGAGGTCGTACATGCGGTCGGCTTCGTCCAGTACCACAACCTGGATAGCGCCCAGATTGACATGGTTCTGTTTGGTGTAATCGATTAGCCGGCCGGTTGTGCCGATAAGAATGTCGACGCCGTTTTCCAGCACCTTCAACTGTTTGTCATAACCGTCGCCGCCGTAGGCGAGTCCCAGTTTGAAGCCGGTCACTCGAGCGAGCGCTTCCGCGTCCGTATGGATCTGGACAGCCAGTTCGCGGGTTGGCGCCATTATCAGTGCGCGAGGTTGATTGACCTGACGATCAGCGAGAGCCGGATGGGAAAGCAAATGATGAAAAGTAGACGCCAGAAACGCCAGCGTCTTGCCAGTACCGGTTTGCGCTTGTCCTGCTACGTCACGCCCTGACAAAGTCAGCGGCAGTGCCAATGCCTGAATCGGGGTGCAGTTATGAAACCCTTTACTTTCAAGCGCTTCGATAACCAGCGGGTGCAGCGCGAAGTCGGAAAACTTCTGTTCGGTTAAGTGTGTTTTGCTCATAGTATGATAGAATATCAGCTAACTGTTGCTTTACGAAAGCGTATCCGGTGAAATAAAGTCAACCTCACAGTTGGTTAATGCTACACCAACTAGGTAGATATAATCCTGCGGAGTAGAACATGAGCGATAAAATTATTCACCTGACAGACGGCAGTTTTGATGCGGAAGTATTGCAGGCTGAAGGTCCTACGCTGGTTGATTTCTGGGCGGAGTGGTGTGGTCCCTGTAAAATGATTGCTCCGATTTTGGACGAAATCGCTGACGAATTTGAAGGTAAGTTGACCGTAGCCAAATTGAACATTGATGAAAATCCGGCAACTGCACCGAAGTACGGCATTCGTGGCATCCCCACTTTGTTACTGTTTAAGAACGGAGAGCTGGCTGCCACCAAAGTGGGTGCGTTGTCTAAAGGTCAGCTGAAAGAGTTCATCTCCCACAATTTATAATCTGCTTTACAGCATTTCCCTGGGCGGCGGCAGATAATGAGTTTTCTCATTTTGATTGCTGGACGCCCATCGGGAAGCGTGCTAGATTCGTCATTACTGCATATCGTACTTACCTATGTTTAAACCTTTGGGTTTAAGCCTGAAGTTAGAGTCTAGAGTTTTATTCTGTGTCGAAATCGGAAAATGTTTTGTTATCGATATCCATTATCCGGTTTGGCAATCTGATAGTTTTAAATTAATTGGTTTTTTAAGGTGTCTTCGATCTTTTGCCGTGTTGTATGTGCAAGGTTCGCGTATTTTGGCGCTGACTACAGCTCGGGCATCCGGTGGTTGAAGGCCGTTACAGAGGCACGGATGATCCTGCCATACCATTCACGTTAATAGTTCGAGATTTACCCCGAGTTTAAGAACCCACCATTATGAATCTTACCGAATTAAAGAACACGCCGGTTTCTGAGTTGATTACTCTTGGCGAAAATATGGGGCTGGAGAATCTGGCTCGCATGCGTAAACAGGATATTATTTTCGCTATCCTCAAGCAGCACGCGAAAAGTGGTGAAGACATCTTTGGCGATGGTGTGCTGGAAATATTGCAGGATGGTTTTGGTTTCCTCCGTTCAGCAGATAGTTCCTACCTCGCCGGCCCCGATGATATCTATGTTTCCCCCAGTCAAATCCGTCGTTTCAACCTTCGCACCGGCGACACTATTTCCGGAAAAATTCGCCCGCCGAAAGAAGGTGAGCGTTATTTTGCGCTACTGAAAGTTAACGAAGTCAATTACGACAAGCCGGAAAACGCCCGCAATAAAATCCTGTTTGAAAACCTGACGCCGCTGCATGCTAATTCTCGTCTGCGTATGGAACGCGGTAACGGTTCGACGGAAGACCTGACCGCGCGCGTTCTGGATCTTGCCGCGCCTATCGGTCGTGGTCAGCGCGGCCTGATCGTCGCGCCGCCGAAAGCAGGGAAAACCATGCTGTTGCAGAATATTGCACAGAGCATCGCCTACAATCATCCGGATTGCGTACTGATGGTTCTGCTGATTGATGAGCGTCCGGAAGAAGTCACGGAAATGCAACGTTTGGTTAAAGGGGAAGTTGTTGCGTCGACGTTTGATGAACCCGCCTCCCGCCATGTGCAGGTTGCTGAAATGGTGATCGAGAAGGCCAAACGCTTGGTTGAGCACAAGAAAGACGTCATCATCCTGCTGGATTCCATTACCCGCCTGGCGCGCGCTTACAACACAGTGGTGCCGGCCTCAGGTAAAGTGTTGACCGGTGGTGTGGATGCCAACGCTTTGCATCGGCCGAAACGCTTTTTTGGTGCTGCTCGTAACGTTGAAGAGGGCGGTAGCCTGACGATTATCGCCACCGCGTTAATCGACACCGGTTCCAAGATGGACGAAGTGATTTACGAAGAGTTCAAAGGGACAGGTAACATGGAACTGCACCTTTCTCGTAAAATCGCTGAAAAACGTGTCTTCCCGGCCATTGATTACAACCGTTCTGGTACACGTAAAGAAGAATTGCTCACCACGCAGGAAGAACTGCAGAAAATGTGGATTCTGCGTAAAATTATCCACCCGATGGGGGAAATCGACGCAATGGAATTCCTCATCAACAAACTGGCGATGACGAAGACCAACGACGAGTTCTTCGACATGATGAAACGCTCATAACGCGGATCCCATCGCTGTTGTTTAAAAAGAAAAACGCCACCATCATCGTGGCGTTTTTTATTGTCAGCTTTAAACCACCGCCTCGGGAAGTGGTGGTTGTTTAGAGGACATATGGTTTAGAGGACATAAGGTTGCGCGTATTTAATCGTAGCGCCGGGTTAGTGAGGAATCTGCATGCAGGTTTACGCCTGACCAGAGAGTAAATTGATGCCAGTGGCTGCCCCTTTATCCAACCGCCATTTTGGTAAAGCACGATAGCTTTATTTCAGAGCTATCACTATTTGCTCAGGTTCTCGATATCGGTACAACCTGATGGTCCCCAATGTATTTTTACCGCTATGCAATGTTGCCCTGACATCAGCGAGGGCATGCGTTCCTGTTGAAATGGGGTCTGTCTTATACTGCGTGAATGCCAGACATGTATTCATGCGAGATAGCGAGATGCTGCCCGCATTGCTCGTCAACCCTGAGTAAAGAGAGACATGGTGAAAGTCTTGACGGTTTTCGGTACTCGCCCGGAGGCGATAAAAATGGCGCCATTGATCCGGACAATAAATCAGGACTGCTTGTTTGAATCCCGCATCTGCGTGACGGCGCAGCATCGTGAAATGCTCGATCAGGTGCTGAACCTGTTTGGCATCGTGCCGGATTACGATCTGGACATCATGCAGCCAGATCAGGAATTGGCGGAAATCTCCGCGCGTATTCTTTCCGGGCTTAAGCCTGTTCTGGCCGATTTTCAACCAAACGTGGTGTTGGTGCACGGCGATACCACCACTACACTGATGGCCAGTCTGGCGGCGTTTTATCATCGTATTCCTGTCGCGCATGTGGAAGCGGGGTTGCGCACCGGTAATCTGAATTCACCCTGGCCGGAAGAGGCCAACCGCACGCTGACCAGCCGTTTGGCCACCTACCATTTTGCACCGACGCCGCAAGCCCGGGGCAACCTGCTGCGGGAGCAGGTTCCGGATGACCGCATCTGGGTCACTGGCAATTCCGTGATTGACGCACTGTATTGGGTGCGTGATCTGATTGGTCGCGATCCGGTATTACGTCGCGGGCTGGAAGATCAATACGCTTTTCTGAAGCCTGACAGCAAAATGATTCTGGTGACAGGGCACCGACGTGAAAGCTTCGGCGGCGGTATGGCAAGAATCTGTACGGCTCTGGCCGCAATAGCCCACCATCATCCAGATGTGCAGATTGTCTATCCGGTACATCGCAACCCAAGCGTGGCCGAGCCGGTCAACCGCATTTTGCACGGCATCAGCAATATCTTCCTGATCGAGCCGCAGGATTACCTGTCTTTTGTGTACCTGATGGATCGCGCCTGGCTGGTTCTCACTGATTCCGGCGGTATTCAGGAAGAAGCGCCCGCGTTGGGCCGGCCGGTGTTGGTGATGAGAGAAACCACCGAACGTCCGGAGGTACTGGCGACGGGGGCGGTACGGCTGGTCGGTACGGATACGGACGCCATTTTGCACGGCGTATCTGCGTTGTTGAGCGATGAAGAGGCTTATCAGTCCATGTTACAGCGATATCATCCTTACGGCGACGGGCGCGCCAGTCAACGCATAGTGGATGTATTAAAGCAGCATCAGGTGATGTTATGAGTTTTGACACGATTTCCGTTATTGGGTTGGGGTATATCGGCCTGCCGACGGCCGTGATGTTCGCTTTGCGACATCCGAACGTAGTGGGCGTCGATCTGGATCGCTCGCTCGTGGAGGCCATCAATCAGGGAGAGATGACGGTTACTGAACCCGATCTCGCCCGTCTGACTCGTATGGCGGTAGCGCAGGGTTTTTTGCGCGCCACCCACCGTCCGATGGCGGCAGATGCGTTTCTGATTGCCGTACCGACGCCGCTGCAGGGTGATCACCAACCGGATTTAACGTTTGTGCAGATGGCAGCCCGAGGGCTGGCCGACGTCCTGAAGCCTGGCGATCTGGTGGTGCTGGAGTCCACCTCGCCGGTCGGGACGACGGAGCAACTGGCTGAGTGGCTGGCGCTGGCGCGGCCGGATCTGAGCTTTCCACAACAGCGGGGCGAGCAGTCGGATGTTCGTATCGCTTATTGCCCGGAGCGGGTTCTGCCGGGAAATATCATGCAGGAGCTGGCGCGTAACGATCGGGTTATCGGCGGTATGACGGAACGGTGCGCTGCTCGCGCCTGCGAGCTTTACCGCATTTTCCTCGAAGGCGAGTGCATGGTGACGGATACGCGCACAGCAGAGATGTGCAAGCTGACGGAAAACAGTTTTCGCGACGTCAACCTGGCTTTCGCCAATGAACTGTCGCTGATTTGCGCCGAGCAGGGCATTGATGTCTGGGCGCTGATTCGTCTGGCCAACCGCCATCCCCGGGTGGATATCCTTCTGCCGGGGCCGGGCGTCGGTGGGCACTGTATCGCAGTAGATCCGTGGTTTATCGTTTCCCAGCATCCGCGACAAGCGCAACTGATTCATACCGCCCGGTTGGTGAATGACGCCAAGCCGCTGTGGGTGGTGGATCGGGTGAAGATTGCCGTGGCCGATGCGTTGGCGCAGAGCGGGAAAACGCCGAAGTCACTGTGCATTGCCTGTTTTGGGCTCACGTTCAAACCGGATATCGACGATTGTCGGGGAAGCCCGGCGCTGGATATCACCGCCATGATCGCGGAATGGCACGCAGGAAAAACGCTGGTGGTGGAACCGTATTTGCCCGAGTTGCCGCCGATATTACGGGGCTGCGCCGTACCGGCTGATATCCGACAAGCGTTGCGGGACGCCGATGTTCTGGTCATGTTGGTGGATCATCAGGCGTTCCGCGCCGTCCCTGCCGAGCAGATCGCCCAACGCTGGGTGGTGGATACCCGGGGTATCTGGCGTTGAAACATGATTAACCGGAGTGGCCTATGACGCTATGCGCCGTGATCGAACCTTTAGTTTGGGAGAGCGAGTTTTTTCAGCGTTCCTGCGGCCGGCTGGGTTTTGGCCAAGATGCGCCGCCGTTGACTGCCGCGGCGCTGGATCGGTTTGCGCTCTGTCAGGCTAAAATCGCCGCCAGCGAGCTGGTGCGGGCGGATGCGCTCGCTACGTGGGGATTCCGGCTGGCGGAGGGCGAAGCGAGTTTCTGTATGTCGGTGGTGCCCGCCGCCAGGGCGCAGTTCGCCGTCGGCGTGCGGCAGGCTGAGATTGGCGATATCCCGGTGTTGCGTGCGGCGGCAGCCCAGTCGTTTGTCTGGAGCCGTTTCCGGCCGCCCTGGTATCGGGAGGACGATTGCGGTCGTTTTTATGCCCGCTGGGTGGAGAAAGCGGTGGACGGAGAATTTGACGATGCCTGTCTGGTGACAGTGGCGCCAGGTGGCGCATTGACGGGGTTTGTGACGTTACGCCAACAGTCCCCACAGTTGGCGCGCATCGGGTTGCTGTCCGTGTTGCCTGGGATGCAAGGGCAAGGTATCGGACGGCAATTGATGCAGGTGTCGCGCGTCTGGTGCCAGCAGCGCCGGATCCGTCGTCTGGCGGTGGCGACTCAGACCAGCAACCTGCCCGCCATGCGACTGTATCTGGGGAGCGGCGCGCGTCTTGAGAGTACCGCCTACTGGCTTTATCGGAGCGCCCATGATCCCATTTAACGCCCCCGCAGTGGTCGGCTCTGAACTGGCGTACATCCAGACTGCGATGCAAAGCGGCAGGTTGAGTGGCGACGGTGACTTTAGCCGACGCTGTCAGCAGTGGCTGGAACAGTATAGCGGTAGCCAACGAGTGTTAATGACGCCCTCCTGTACCGCCTCGCTGGAGATGGCGGCCATTTTGCTGGATATCGGTCCCGATGATGAAGTGATCATGCCCAGCTATACCTTTGTCTCCACCGCGAATGCGTTCGTGTTGCGTGGCGCCCGTATCCGGTTTGTGGATATTCGGCCGGATACGCTGAATATCGACGCGCGCGCCATCGAGGCGGCGATAACGGCGAAAACCCGGGCGATTGTGGTGGTGCATTACGCCGGCGTCAGTTGCGAAATGGAGGCGATTATGGCGTTGGCGCAGCGTTACGGCCTGTTTGTGGTGGAGGACGCGGCGCAGGGCATCATGTCGCGCTACCAGGGGCGACCGTTGGGGGCGATCGGTCATATCGGCTGCTTTAGTTTTCACGAAACTAAAAATGTCACCGCGGGCGGTGAAGGGGGCGCGACGTTGATTAATGCCCCCGAGCTGGTCGAACGCGCAGAGGTTATTCGTGAAAAAGGCACCGACCGCAGCCGCTTTTTCCGTGGTCTGACGGATAAGTACACTTGGCGCGATATCGGTTCCAGCTATCTGATGGCGGAAGTACAGGCGGCCTATCTATGGGGGCAATTGGAGGCGATATCGCGTATTCACCAGCGGCGTTGCCAGCTGTGGCAACGCTATGCAGCGGCCTTCCGTGCGCTGGCGGATGCCGGGCGTTTAACGTTGCCGCATGTCCCTGCGGACTGCGAACATAATGGGCACCTGTTTTTTCTGCGTTTACAGGATCGCGCCGAACGTACTGCATTTATCCGTCATATGTCGGAACGCGATATTTTAACGGTATTTCACTATCTCCCGCTGCATACCAGCCCGGCCGGGCGCCAGTTTGGGCGCTTTATCGGCGATGACGGTTGTACGCTCAGGGAGAGCGACCGATTGGTGCGCCTGCCGCTGTTTTATAATCTGTCGGATGCGGAACAACGTACCGTGATCGACGCGGCGCTGGCGTTTTTCTGATGTCTTCGCTGGCGCGCGCATCGGTATGGACAGCCGGCTCTGTGTTGGTCAAGGTTGGCGCCGGGTTGGTGGTGATTAAGCTGCTGGCGTTGTCTTTTGGGCCGGAGGGGGTGGGGCTGGCGGGGAACTATCGCCAGTTGATCACCGTACTTGGCGCGCTGGCGGGCGCCGGTATTTCCAATGGCGTCACTCGGATGATCGCCGCTGCGCCGACGACGGCCGATGCGCCTTCGGCGTCGTTGGGGACGGCCGTGACCATAACGCTGGGTTGGTCTCTGGCGCTGGCTCTGCTGTTGTGGTGGGGGGCCGTTCCGTTATCCCGTCTGTTGTTTGGCATTGAGGATTATGATCGGGTTATCCGGGTGCTGGCGTTGTTGCAAGTCGGCATGGCCGTCGCCAGCCTGTTGCAGGCGATTCTGAAAGGCTTCCGGGATGCCCGTGCTTGTGCGTTGACCGTGGTGATCGGCAGTGTGTCCGGCATGATGGCTTTTGTCCTGTGTGTGTGGCTAACAGGGTATGCCGGCGCGCTGGTGGGGTTGGCGTTGGCCCCGACGTTGCTGGTGTTTCCCGCCTGCTGGTTGTTGCATCGTCGCACGCCGTTGCGCTGGCGAACATTTGCGCCGCGTTGGGATCGGCGGCAGGCGAGGTTATTGGGCACATTTACGCTAATGACGCTGATCACCGCCGTAACCTTGCCGGTGTCCTATGTGTTGATGCGTAATCTGCTGGCGGCTCAGGATGGCTGGGATGCCGTGGGCATATGGCAGGGCATGATGACCATTTCGGACGCCTGGCTGCAATTCATCACCGCGTCGTTAAGCGTTTGGTTATTGCCGACGTTGTCGCGCCTGACGGAGAAAACGGCGGTACGGGATGAAATTTTGCGGACGCTGCGTTTCGTCTTGCCGTGGCTGTCGTTTGGGGCCGTCGCATTGTGGCTATCGCGAGATATCGGGATTGGGCTGCTGTTTTCGCCGAAGTTCACGCCGATGCGATCGCTGTTCGGTTGGCAATTGGCCGGGGATGTATTGAAAGTCGGCGCCTATGTGTTCGGTTATCTGGTCGTGGCTCGCGCATCGCTACGTTTTTATGTGCTGGCGGAGACCTGCCAGTGTGCGCTGCTGCTTGCTTTCGCCTATTGGCTGATCCCGCTGCATGGCGCGATAGGCGCGGCCCAGGCGTATCTGGCGGCCTATCTGATCTACTTTTTACTCTGTTCGGGTGTCTTCACTCTTTATTGCAGGCGGGCATGAACACGTTGATTCACATTCTTGGCGCGGATATCCCTCACCATAATCAGACATTGCTGGGTTTCTTTAATGACAACCTGACGTCCGAGATCCCGCACCATTTTATGGTGGCGGCGCAGGACGCAGCCGCGTTACGGCGGGCATTTCCTGCGTTACGAATCGATGCATTCGGCAGTAAGAGCGCGTTAGCCATGGCCGTGGTGCGCCGTGCCTGGGCTGATCGTTCGACGCGCTTCTTTTTTCACGGTCAGTTCAATGTCTGGTTGTGGCTGGCGTTGTTGGCGCGGCTGATTCTGCCCACGCAGGTGAGCTGGCATATCTGGGGCGCGGATCTCTATGAAACGGCGTGCGGCTGGCAATACCGCATGTTTTATCTGTTGCGGCGCCGGGCGTTTCGTCAGGTCGGGCATGTTTTCGCTACGCGCGGCGATCTGGGCGTGGTGCAGCGCTTCCGCCCCCATCTGCCGGCATCGCTGCTGTATTTCCCCACCCGTATGCCGCCATTGTCCGAGCCCGCTGCGAACCCGGGCCCATCGACGCCCATGACGATTCTGGTCGGAAATTCGGGTGATCGCAGCAACCGGCACCGCGAGGCGCTGGCGGCTATTCATCGCCAGTTTGGCGCGGACGTTCAGGTGGTGTTGCCGATGGGGTACCCGGCGGGCAACGCGGCGTATGTCGCCCAGGTGGTTCGGCAGGGGACACGGCTATTCGGCGCCAACTTCCGGGTGTTGCACCAGCCGCTGGCGTTCGACGATTATCTGGCGCTGCTGCGGCGCTGCGATCTGGGATACTTTATTTTTCAGCGGCAGCAAGGGATTGGCACGTTGTGTCTGTTGATTCAATTGCGCGTGCCGTTCGTTATCAGCCGCAGCAATCCGTTTTGGCAGGATCTGGCGGAACAGCAACTGCCGGTGCTGTTCTGCGAGGATCAACTGGATGAGACGTGCGTATGGGAAGCGCGTCGGCAACTGGCTCGGACGGACATCCGGGGGATAACGTTTTTCAGCCCCAACTATTTGCCGGCCTGGCGACAGGCGTTGGTTCAAGCGACGGGGGGCGCGGCATGACGGCGTGGCAAGGTGTCGGCTTGGGGTGTGTGTGGTTGCTCTGTTCGGGCCTGATAACGCAGGCTATCGCCAGCGAATATCGGCATCGCGGGTTCAGCTTTCACGGTCTGTTTTCGCTGATGTATTGGGTGACGTTTTATGGCGGCTTCCCTTTCACCGCGATACTGGCGTTTCATTTTAATGTCCAGCCGGTCGGGGCGGGGGCGCTGTTGCAGGCGCTGCTGGCGGCGGCGGCGTTTTATGCCGTTTATCTCGCCGGTTATCGCATTTGGCGGCCTACCGCAAACGGCTCGGCTCACGCCTTTTCGGTAGGAATGAACCGATCCGAGGCACTGTTGACGGCTGGTTTTCTCGGTGCCGTGGCGGTGATGACGGCGGCGGTTTTTTTCGCCAACAACGGTTTCCTGCTGTTCCGATTGCACACCTACAGCCAGATCTTTTCCCGCGACGTCTCGGGAGTGGCGCTAAAGCGCTTTTTCTATTTTTTCCTCCCTGCAATGCTGGTGTGGTTTTTTCTGTATCAGACCCGACGCGCCTGGCTGGCGTTCTTGTTGACGACCGCGACGTTCGGCGCGCTGACCTATTTGATCGTCGGCGGGACGCGCGCCAACCTGATGATGGCGTTGATGCTGTTCGTCTGCATCGGGGTCGCGCGCGGCTGGATCGCCCTGCGGTGGATCGCGGTTGTGGGCGTGGCGAGCGTGGCGTTGATGTTCTGGCTGGCACTGCGGCGTTACGGGCTGAACGTTCATGGCGAGCAGGCTTTTTATACGTTCCTCTACCTGACGCGGGACTCGTTTTCGCCGTGGGAGAATCTGGCGTTGCTGTGCCAGCGTTATGAGCAGATCGTCCTACAAGGGCTGGCGCCGATCGCACGCGATTTTTATGTGTTCATTCCCGCCTGGCTTTGGCCGGAGCGCCCGGCGCAGATACTCAACAGCGCCAACTATTTCACCTGGGAAGTGTTGAACTATCATGCCGGGCTTGCGATGTCTCCAACGTTGCTGGGGTCGCTGCTGGTGATGGTCGGCTGGTGGGGGGTGCTGCCGGGGGCCATTCTGGTGGGCTGGATTATCAAGGGGGTTGATGTCCTCTACCAGCAAGGATGCCGCACGACAAATCGCGCGCTGGCGGCGGTGATCCAGGCATTTTGTTTCGGGGCATTATTCAACCTGATTGTCCTGGTGCGGGAAGGGCTGGACGCCTTTGTCTCGCGCATGGTGTTTTTCAGCCTGGTATTTATCGCCAGCGTATTGATGGCCAAAGGGCTGTACCGGTTGTTGGTGCGGGCCGGCGTGATAACGGATGCGCCGTCGACCGGCGTAGGAGAGTAAGAACGATGCGGGAAACCGTGCCTATCTATATGCTGCGCGGTATTGCGGTGAGCGGCTTTCGCGATAGGGATCAGTGCGTGGCGTATCTGTTTCCCGATGGGCAGCCACGGCCTGGCATGCTGGTGGCGCTCAACGCCGAGAAGGTGCTGACAACGGAACGAAATGACGAGTTGCGGGCGCTGATGACGGTATCCTGTAACTATGCCGACGGCATCAGCGTGGTGTGTTCTATTCGCCGTAAGTACCGTGCGGCGGACGTGACGCGCATTGCGGGCGTCGATCTGTGGGAAGCGCTGATGCAGCGTGCGGGAACATTGGGAACGCCGGTATTTCTGATTGGCGGACGCGCGCAGGTGCTGGCGGAAACGGCCGAGCGGCTGCGCACGCGCTGGCGGGTGAATATCGTCGGGATGCAGGATGGTTATTTCGACGCGGAGCAACAATCGACGCTACTGGAGCGCATCAACGAGAGCGGGGCGCAACTGGTGACAGTGGCGATGGGGTCGCCCCGGCAGGAGTTGCTGATCCGCGATGCTTATCGTCGTTATCCGGGGGCGCTGTATATGGGGGTCGGCGGTACTTACGATGTTTTCACCGGGCATGTCCGGCGCGCGCCCGCATTCTGGCGTAGGAACGGGTTGGAATGGTGTTACCGTTTATTGACGCAACCCAGCCGCATTCGTCGGCAATGGCGGTTGTTACGCTACCTTTTTTATCATTTTTCCGGCCGACTTTAAGCGGCGGCGCAATTTTCCCTCGTGATTCTGTGCTGAGATCAACGTAATAAATCGATGAATATTTCATCATGCGCGGGTACAGGGTGGTATGAATCCCGCCGGCATTGCGGTATCTTCTCGGCCGTTTTTATGGCAGGCGGCCGATATCGCCGCAAGATGTGCCGTGCTTAAAAAAGCATACAGAGCTCCATCGCTGGCAGGGATACAGCAACGACATACAAAAAAACAGAGGATATATGGCAAATACAACCAAACAGGACAAGCTTCACCGTGGCCTGGAGGCGCGACACATCGAGCTGATCGCGCTGGGGGGCACTATCGGCGTGGGCTTGTTCATGGGGGCGGCGAGTGCGCTGAAATGGGCGGGCCCGTCTGTGCTGCTGGCTTATATCGTAGCCGGTATTTTTGTGTTCTTTATTATGCGCAGCATGGGCGAAATGCTGTTTCTGGAACCAGTAACCGGTTCTTTTGCCGTTTATGCGCACAATTATCTGAGCCCGTTCTTCGGTTATCTCACCGCCTGGAGCTACTGGTTTATGTGGATGGCGGTCGGGATTTCGGAGATTACCGCTATCGGCGTCTATGTGCAGTATTGGTTCCCGGAGTTGCCGCAGTGGATCCCTGCGATTGCCGCCGTGGTCATGGTCGCCGTCGCCAATCTGGCTGCCGTGCGTCTGTACGGCGAGATCGAGTTTTGGTTCTCCATGATTAAAATCACCACCATTATCGTGATGATCGTGGTAGGTCTCGGCATTATCTTTTTCGGTTTCGGCAACCATGGGCAGTCCACCGGACTTGCCAATCTGACTGAACACGGCGGTTTTCTTGCCGGCGGTTGGAAGGGATTGCTGTTTGCGCTGTGTCTGGTGGTGGCGTCCTACCAGGGCGTTGAATTGGTTGGCATTACTGCCGGTGAAGCCCGTAATCCGCAGGTGACATTAAAACGTGCGATTAACAATATTCTGTGGCGTATCCTGATTTTTTATGTGGGCGCTATTTTCGTCATCGTCACTATCTTCCCGTGGAATGAAATCGGCACTACCGGCAGCCCGTTTGTGTTGACGTTCTCCAGGATCGGCATTACCGCTGCGGCAGGTATCATCAATTTTGTTGTGTTGACGGCGGCGCTATCCGGTTGCAACAGCGGTATGTACAGCTGCGGCCGCATGCTGTATTCCCTATCCAGCAACCGCCAACTGCCTGCCGCGTTGGGGCGTGTTACCGCCGGCGGCGTACCGGCTGCCGGGGTAGCGGTTTCGATCCTGTGTCTGATTGCCGGTTCGATGCTGAACTACATCATCCCGAATCCGGAAAAAGTTTTCGTCTATGTTTACAGCGCCAGTGTGTTGCCGGGTATGGTGCCGTGGTTTGTGGTGCTGATAAGCCAGTTACGTTTTCGCGAACAACACCGTGCGGCGATAGCGAGCCACCCATTCCGTTCCGTACTGTTTCCGTGGGTCAACTATCTGACCATGGTGTTTTTGGCATGCGTATTGGTGGGAATGTATGTGAATGTCGATACCCGAATGTCGTTGATCGTCGGCTGCATATTCCTGGGGGTGGTCAGCGTCTGCTACGCCTTGTTGGGACTGGGTAAAAAACAGGCGGAAATCCAGGCTGAAGCCGAGTAATTTTCGCCGTGCGCCGGGGCGGAAAGGCGGTCTGGTCAGGGTTTGTTCATAAATGAGCAAAGCATAAGCAAACGCATCATTTCTGCGAAAAAGCACTGGACAGCCCCATATTAAATCCGTACTATCCCCACCCGCAACGGCGCTACGCGCCCGTAGCTCAGCTGGATAGAGCGCTGCCCTCCGGAGGCAGAGGTCTCAGGTTCGAATCCTGTCGGGCGCGCCATTAAGTTGTGCGCGGAGCTGCGGAGGTACCCCGTAATCGAGTACCGAAATACGTAGTTAAGCAGTGGTATATGGTGGCTATAGCTCAGTTGGTAGAGCCCTGGATTGTGATTCCAGTTGTCGTGGGTTCGAGTCCCATTAGCCACCCCAACTTCTAAAGTTTGTGATATGCGAAGGTGGCGGAATTGGTAGACGCGCTAGCTTCAGGTGTTAGTGTCCTCAGGACGTGAGGGTTCAAGTCCCTCTCTTCGCACCACACAAACGATTGAAGAAGAAAAAAATCGGCGAGTAGCGCAGCTTGGTAGCGCAACTGGTTTGGGACCAGTGGGTCGGAGGTTCGAATCCTCTCTCGCCGACCATCTTCTTTCCCGAAATAGTCGGAAGTCTTATTAAGACCCGCATCCTTAATTGAGGATGCGGGTTTTTTGTCATGGTTTCCCATCATGACAAATCATGCCACCTCATCTTTTGTCGTATTTCTTTTTTGACCGCCTTCGTGTACGTTTATTTGAATTTTAATTCATTTTTTGTGCATAAATAGGAGGTTTTAGTGTCAGTGATCATCCCGGTACAGGAACAGTTTGAAGCCTATAACGCCCGAGATTTGGCAAGGTTTATCGCTTGCTATAGCGATAATTTTCGGGCCTACCGTATGCCGGCGACGTCGCCTTTTATCGAAGGGAAAATCGTGCTGGAAGCATTTTACTGCGAACAACGCTTTAATAATCCAGCGCTGCGTGCCGAACTGCTTTCCCGCACGGTGTTGGGAAACAAAGTGTTCGACCATGAAAAGATCTACGGCATCGCTCCCGAGCCGGTGGAAAGCATCGCGGTGTTTGAGGTGAAAGACGGTCTGATCGTTACCGCCTGGTTTTACTTCGTGGACTGAATCGCGGGAAAGGCAGTGTCATAGCGAGGGCGCCGCCGTGTTGAGTGCTCGGTACCCGGTTTTTCGATGGCAATGTGAATGTTTCGTCATGCCAGCGTGACGTGTTTGTTGGCATGTGACAAAACAATGAGGTATATCTTATATCTATAAGATATATGGGCGACCTCCTGTGGATGATATATTTTCGGGCATATTTACATCATACAGACCCGCCTTTTTTTGCCCGCATATTACACGTACAAGAGTAAGTTATGGCATCACATCTCATTGATTTTCTTCTTATTGGTAATAATTTTGGTACACCAGAAATGCGCGCCGTTTGGTCAGAGCAAAACCGGATGACCAGGCAGGTTGACGTAGAAGTGGCGCTGGCGCTGGCGGAGGGTGAACTGGGGGTTATCCCGCAGGACGCCGCTGATGCCATCGCCCGCCATGCCGACGCCAGCACATTGAATATCGAATCCATCGCGCAGGACGCCGCGCGCATGAAGCACTCTCTGATGCCTACCATCACCGCTATCCAGAAACAGTGCGGCGACGCCGGTGAGTACATTCATTATGGCGTGACAACACAGGATGTCGTGGATACCGCCACGGTGCTGCAGTTGCGGCAGTCATTCGATATCGTGGTGCGCGATACCCGTCTGGTAGCGCGTGAGCTGAAACGTCTGGCGAAGCAGTATCAATACACGCCGATGACGGGACGCACGCACGGCATGCAAGCGTTGCCGACTACCTTTGGTTTCAAGCTGGCGGTGTGGCTGGATGAATTTGTACGCCACCTGCAACGGCTTAATGAAATCCGTGAGCGCGTGCTGGTGGGCAACATCAGCGGCGCCATCTGCACCTATGCCTCCTTCGGCGAGTTGGGGCCGGAAATTGAACGCCAGACGTTGAAGCGTCTGGGGCTGAATACGCCGAATATCGGCTGGCAGTCCGCCCGTGACCGCTTTTCCGAATATGCCTCTGTCGCGGTATTGATCAGCGGCACGCTGGGCAAAATCGGTAACGAGCTGTACAACCTGATGCGTACCGAAATCAACGAAATCGAAGAGCCCTTCTCGGAAGGGAAAATCGGTTCCACCACGATGCCGCACAAGCGCAATCCCGCTGCCCTGGAAGGGTTGGCCAGCCTGACGGCGCCGCTGTTCAAAAGTGCTGCCCTGATTCACGAATCCATGAAAGTGGAGCATGAGCGCGATGCCATGAGCTGGCGTGCCGAGTGGATCGCATTGCCGGAAATCAATATTTATCTGTCGGCGCAATTGCAGAACGCGCTGGGTATTTTGCGCGGCATGTCGGTCAATGAAAAACAGATGCGCGCCAATCTGGAATTGCAAAACGGGTTGCTGCTGTCTGAAAAAGTCATGTTTGAAATCGGCAAACGGTTGGGAAAACAGACGGCGCACCATCTGGTGTACGAATGTTCCATGGCGGCGTTTGAGCAAAATCGTCATTTCAAGGATGTGCTGCTGGAGCACCCAGTGCTGGCGTCACAACTGAGCGCAGATGATCTGGATGCGTGGCTCGATCCGACCAATTATCTGGGCAGCGCGCCGCAGAAAGTGGACGATGTCATTCGCTACGCCGACGATAGCGGCCTACTGGCTGAGTGACAGGAGTTGCCATGAGTACGATATTTCGCCAGGTTACACTGGCGGACGACGAGGCGTTTCTTGAGCTGGCATTGGCGGCTTATGCGCCTGTGCGCGAGATGGGCATCAAGTTTGATGCCGCTTACGCGGACATTGAGCGGATCCGGTTTCATATTCAGCATAACGGCGTGTACGTGATGGAAAAAGAGGGGCGCTTCGCCTCTTCGTGTTCGATCCGTTACCCGTGGGGGCCGGAGCCGGGGCCGTTTGGATTGCCGCATATCGGGTGGTTCGCCACACACCCTGATTTCAAACAGCAGGGGCTGGGCCGTCAAATGCTGGACTGGCTGGAGCAAGACATTCTGCTCGAGCAGTTGAAGGCGCCGGCCGTATCGCTGGGAACCGCGAAAAACCATCCCTGGCTGCTTGAAATGTACAGAAATTATGGGTTTAAGGATGTGTGTCAGGCTGATCTGGGTAAAGGACACCTGACTATTTTTATGGAGAAAGTGCTCGACCCGCAACGTTATGACCAGTGGAAAAAGAAACATCCAAGAGCGGAGATATAAATGAAAAAAATAATCTTATCAGCATTCGCATTCGCAGCTGCTTTACTGATGGCGGGTTGTGATTCTCAAAAAGATGACAAAGTTTTGCGCGTTGGCGCAACCGGTCAGAGCTACCCCAGCGCGTTCAAACAGGACAACAAGCTGGTGGGGTTTGATGTGGAAGTGACGGAAACCATCGCTAAGGATTTGAATTACAAAGTTGAGTGGGTTACTGCGGACTTCAGCGGCCTGATGGGCCAACTGGAAGCCAAAAAACTCGATACCATCGCCAACGTGGTAGCCATCACCCCTGCGCGCGAGGAAAAATACAATTTTTCCCAACCTTACAGCTACTACGGCAGTCAGATTGTGACCCACAAGGATAATACCGGCATCAACACGCTGGATGATCTGAAAGGGAAAACCGTGGCGGGCGTTTTGGGTTCCAATCACGTTAACAACCTGAAAAAGGCGTTTGCCGACGGCAGCGTCAATATTCGTACTTACGAAACCCGCGATGGTGCGATGAGCGATGCACTCGCCAAACGGGTGGACGGTTATATCAACTCCCGCCCGATTCTGCTGGCGGAGATCAACAAGCGTAATCTGCCGTTTAAGATGGTCGGTAGTCCGCTGGTGGTGGAAAAAGTCGGCTTCCCGTTCCAGAAAGATGAGAAAGGAAACGCGCTGCGCAAACAGTTTGACGATGAACTGAGTAAAATGCGTACCGACGGCCGTCTGAAGGCGCTGTCTGTGAAATATTTTGGTGAGGATATCACTGCGGGCTAATAATCCCGCCTTTGCCCGCTAACTCCGCAGGCGCCGACAGGCGCCTGCTTCAAGGTCTTATCCATGAATATCGATTTTTCCTACCTGCTGAAGGTATTTCCCCAGGTCTTAATGTATTTGCCGACCACGGCGTTGCTGGCGATCGTTTCGATGGCGTTCGCCATTGTACTGGGGTTGATTTTGGCGCTGATCCGCGAAAGTCGGTTACTGGTGGTGGCGAAACTGGTGGAGTTGTATATCTCCTTGTTCCGCGGCATTCCCTCGTTGGTGCAACTGTTCATCATCTATTTCGGCCTGCCTCAGCTGTTTCCGGCGCTGAATGGCCTGTCGGCGATGGCGGCGGCGATTATCGGTTTTAGCCTGAAGAACTCTGCCTATATGGCAGAAATTTTTCGCGCCGCGCTGGCGTCGGTGGATTTCGGGCAGACTGAGGCCGGATTATCCGTAGGGATGAGCCGGGTACAAATTTACCGCCGTATTGTGTTGCCGCAGGCGATGCTTAATGCATTGCCCGCAACCGGCAACACGTTTATTTCACTGATTAAGGACACATCGGTGGCGTTTGCGCTGGGTGTTTCCGAGCTGTTTGCCGAAGGCAAGATGATTGCTGCGGAATCGCTACGCTTTTTTGAAACCTTCCTGGTCGTGGGGCTGATTTACTGGTTGGTGATTATCGCCTATTCCTGGTTCCAGACCCGACTGGAGAAGAAACTGAGCCATTCCCGGCAGCGTTAAGGAGCCGACATGATTAGCGTAAGAAACCTGACTAAGCGGTTCGGTGAGCAGGTCGTGCTGAACGACATCAGCCTGGACATCGAAGAAGGTGAAGTCGTCGCCATTATCGGCCCTTCCGGTTCCGGTAAATCGACGTTACTGCGTTGTCTGAACCTACTGGAAAAGCCGGAGGCGGGCACTATTACTATCGGCGACCAGACGCTGGATACCCGTCATTACACCACCAAAGCCGAGTATGCACTGCGTCGACAGACGGCGATGGTGTTTCAGAATTACAACCTGTTCAAGAATAAAACCGCGCTGGAAAACATCACCGAAGCCCTGATCGTGGTGAAAAAAATACCGAAAAAGCACGCGGAGGAGATTGGTCTGGTGCTGCTGGAGCAGGTAGGCCTGTTGCCGCAAGCGAATCAGTACCCGATCACGCTGTCCGGCGGGCAACAGCAGCGCGTCAGTATCGCACGGGCATTGGCGGTGGATCCGAAGGCGATTCTGTTCGATGAACCCACTTCTGCACTGGATCCAGAGCGTGTTCATGAAGTGTTGCAAGTGATTCAGAAACTGGCGGCCAACACCACCACCATGGTGATTGTGACGCATGAAATGCAGTTTGCCAGAGAAGTGGCGGATCGGGTTATCTTTATGGCGGATGGGCATATCGTGGAGCAAGGGCCGGCAGAGAAGGTGATCCGCTTCTCCGACAATCCGCAGACCCGCCGTTTTCTGCGCCAGCTTACAAATATAGAAGAACCGTCAGAGTTTGATATCTGACGCGCATCGTTTGTTCACCTGCTATGCCTGGGGTGCCAGGCGGTTCTGATCCCAGGGCGAAAAGAGGAGTCACCTACCATGAAAGTGCACACGCAGCATGAGCCGTTGGCACAGTATATTCAGGCGTTCCGGCACGAACTGCATCAGCACCCGGAGCTGTCCAATCAGGAATTTGAAACCACGCGGAAGATTCGCGCTGAACTGGAGAAAGAAGGCATCCGCATTTTGGATCTGCCGTTGAAAACCGGTCTGGTGGCGGAGGTGGGTGGTTTGCAGGATGGCCCATTGGTGGTGGTGCGCTCCGATATTGACGCACTGCCGATTGAAGAAGAGTCCGGTGTCGAATTCAGTTCGAAAAACCCCGGCGTGATGCATGCCTGCGGGCATGATTTTCACTCCTCTGCCGCGCTGGGCGCCGCGATTTTACTTAAACGCGCGGAAGCGGAATTGAAAGGCACAGTGCGGATTTTGTTTCAGGCGGCGGAAGAAACCGGTCTCGGCGCACCGGAAGTGATTGCGGCCGGTGCGTTGGACGGCGCAACCGCCATTTTCGGTATCCACAACGATCCGACGCTGCCGGTCGGCGTCATCGGTGGTAAAGACGGTGCGCTGACGGCGGGAGTCGACCGCTTTGAAATCAACATTGCCGCCAAAGGCTGTCACGCCGCCAAGCCGCATGAAGGTAATGATCCGATCATCATCATCGGCCAACTGATTACCGCGGTGCAGACCATCGTCAGCCGCAACGTACCCTCGGATAACAACGCGGTGGTATCCATCACCCAGGTGCACAGCGGCAGTACCTGGAACGTCATCCCGGATACCGCCTATGTGGAAGGCACGGTGCGTACCTTCAGCCAGGAGGCGCGCGATCTGATTGAGCGGCGTTTTCGCCAGGTGGTGGCCGGCATCGCCAGTACCTTCGGCGCAGAAATCGAATTCATCTGGCACGCCGGCCCGCCATCGGTGGTGAATACGCCGCGTTGGGTGGAGTTTGCATTGCAGGTTGCCGGCGACGAGGGTTTTGACGCGCGTCGGGTGGAGGCCAGCCCGATTGGCGAGGACTTCGCTTTCTACCAGCAGAAACTGCCGGGTACCTTTATGATGGTCGGCTCCGGCGGCCCGTATGCGCTGCATCACCCCAAATTCCGGGTGGATGACCAGGCGCTGTTCCCCACTGCGCACTATCTGTATCAACTGGCGAAGCTATCGCTGGAGCAACTGTCGGCGCACTGATCAACGTGATTCGACGCAATAACAATAACGCCGGCAACCAGCGCCGGCGTTGTCATTCATCCAGCCTGACTTGGCACGGCAATGGCTACGTGTTGCTATCGGCCTGAAAACTGACAGGATGTCTTGTTGGTTAATGGCGACAATTCTTGCTATGTGACGTCTCCATTCGGAGACATTTAATTGACTGATATAAAAGAATTTTATTTCGCATCGATGCAGTTGTTGCCAATTGGCGACTCTTTCTGTGAACCCCGTCGTTATTTTTAGGCCGACGTTGTCGCCAGTTGCCGTAAAAATAAATTAAATGCTTAAAATTCAATAAATTAATTTTTATGTTGAGTGTGGTTTTTTTGGCACGATATCTGCTTTATCTGTTGTGTAGATGCTCATTCCACTCTCTATGCTTGCTTCGGCTTCATAAACCTGGGAATGACGCAGAGCCTTTATGGTGCCTTGGCGTCCAACTGCCGGTGAAGGTGACTTCCCGGGTTTGCGGACGCAACGTTGAGTGGGGCACTTAAACAGTTGTCTTTCAGACCTGATTTTTATTAGCGCTTGCCTTTGATTGGGCAAGCGTTTTTTTTTGCGCCCAAGGTGGCGGCTATGTTGAGGCCGTATTTTATTGATGAAACACCTGTAGTTGCCGCCGGCAAACATGCATATCGGCGGTTAAGCCGTGATCAGTGTCGGCAAATGCTACATGGTCTGTAGGTCTGGGCGGGAGGGTTTCACAGTAGGGCGCGTTTCAGGTAATAAATCGGCGCCTGTATAACGCATCACACTATTTGTAACATGCGTTTTGTAACAATGATGTGATCAAATCACGTTATGCGTAACATGTGTTATGTAACATGAATTAAAGTGATCCGCTTCAAACTTTTGACCTTAAATTTAACGTTTTATAGCTACTACTTTTTATCCGGTAATTTTATTAGGTAATGAGGTGCGGCATGGTCGAAAGTACGCAATCCTGTGTGGTGGAAGGAAAGAAAAAAGTTAATGTCATTCATCAGGAGTGTCATTATCAAGGCAGCGGAACGCTGGTTAAAATAACCCGCGGCGGTATTTGCGGCTCGGATCTTCATTATTATCACGAAGGGAAAGTGGGTAATTATGAAGTCAAACAACCCATGGTTTTAGGCCATGAGGTTATTGGTGTTATTGAGCAGAGTGATAATAAAGAATTACGTTATCAGCAAAAGGTCGCGATTAATCCCAGCAAGCCCTGCGGTCATTGTAAATATTGTCTCGCTCACGAAGAAAATCAGTGCGTATCGATGCGCTTTTTCGGCAGCGCTATGTATTTTCCGCATGTTAACGGTGGTTTTACTCAATATAAAGTTGTCGATACGGCACAGTGTATTCCTTTTGACAATCAGGCTGACGATCGCGTGATGGTATTTGCCGAACCATTGGCTGTGGCAATTCATGCCGTCAATCAGGCCGGCGATATTAAAGGAAAACGGGTGTTTGTGTCCGGTGTCGGGCCTATTGGTTGTCTGGTGGTCGCAGCCGCGAAAGCGATGGGCGCGGCTGAAATTGTCTGTGCCGACGTTAGTGAACGTTCTCTGGCCCTGGCATCTACCATGGGCGCCACCCAAACGGTGCATGCCCAATCGGGCGATTTCTCGGATTATCTGCGGGATAAAGGTTATTTTGATATTTCGTTCGAAGTCTCCGGCCATCCCCAATCGATTGTGCGCTGTCTGGAAGTGACCCGTGCCAAAGGCGTTCAGGTTCAGGTCGGTATGGGTGGCGCGGTTCCTGATTTTCCAATGATGATGTTGATCGCCAAGGAAATTAAGCTGGTTGGCACATTCCGCTTTACGGAAGAGTTCGCGACGGCGGTGCACTGGCTGAACGACCATATTATCGATCCATTGCCGCTGCTGAGTGCGGAATTTACGTTTACCGATCTCGAAGAGGCACTGTTATTCGCTTCGGATAAATCAAAAGCAGCAAAAGTACAGTTGGTCTTCTGAATAAATATTGTGAAGAGAGCAGAAAATGAAAAATATATTTTCACTGGAAAATAAAAAAGTTTTGATTACCGGATCGGCCCAGGGTATTGGTTTCCTTTTGGCTAAAGGATTGGCGGAACAGGGTGCTGAGATTATCGTTAATGATATTACCGCCGAGCGTGCGGAACATGCCGTTGCGCAATTAACGGCGCAAGGGTATCGCGCTTACGCCGCACCGTTTGACGTTACCCGCTGCCAGGAAGTGAATGAAGCCATTGACGGAATAGAAAAAAATATTGGCGCAATAGATGTACTGATTAATAACGCGGGTATTCAGCGCCGCCATCCTTTTACTGAATTTCCGGAAAATGAGTGGAATGATGTGATTGCGGTGAATCAGTCCGCCGTCTTTTTTGTTTCGCAGGCGGTGGCCCGTAACATGGTGGAGCGCCGTGCCGGAAAAATCGTCAATATTTGCTCCATGCAAAGTGAATTGGGTCGAGACACCATTACGCCGTATGCCGCATCGAAAGGGGCGGTAAAAATGCTGACGCGCGGAATGTGTGTGGAACTGGCGCGTTACAATATTCAGGTGAATGGTATTGCTCCGGGTTATTTCAAAACAGAAATGACCAAGGCGTTGGTGGAAAATCAGGAATTCACCGCATGGCTGACGAAGCGCACACCCGCAGCCCGTTGGGGCAATCCTGAGGAGTTAATCGGCGCGGCGGTTTTCCTGTCATCCGGCGCATCCAACTTTGTAAACGGGCATTTATTGTTCGTCGACGGCGGTATGTTGGTCGCGGTTTAATACCACCGACAAAATATAAATAAATTCGAATTAGCGGATACACCGTGTCTATGGCGGCGAGATTCTCGCTGCCTTTATTACAGGAACATCTTATGCCTTTAGTCATTATTGCTATAGGGGTCGCGTTATTATTGATCCTGATGATTGGATTTAAAATAAATGGCTTTATTGCATTAATTCTGGTTGCCGCCCTGGTCGGCGTCGGTGAGGGTATGGCGCCACTGAAAGTCATGTCTTCTATTCAGTCCGGGATTGGCGGTACGCTGGGCGGGTTATCCATGATTCTGGGTTTCGGCGCCATGCTGGGACGTTTAATTTCGGATACCGGCGCGGCACAGCGCATTGCGACAACCCTTATTCACCATTTCGGGAAAAGCCGGATTCAATGGGCCCTGGTGATTACCGGCCTGATTGTCGGGCTGGCCATGTTTTACGAAGTGGGTTTTGTCCTGCTGTTGCCGCTGGTGTTTACCATCGTGGCGGCGGCGCAACTCCCGCTGTTGTACGTTGGCGTTCCCATGGTCGCCGCACTGTCCGTTACGCACTGTTTTCTGCCGCCCCACCCAGGGCCGACCGCCATCGCCACCATTTTTAACGCCAATCTGGGCGTGACGCTGCTATATGGGATGATCATTACCATTCCAACGGTAATTATCGCGGGGCCGGTGTTTTCCAGGTGTTTGAAGAAATATGAGAAAGAGCCGCCCAAGGGGTTGTTTAACCCGAAAATTTTCACTGAAGAGGAAATGCCGGGTTTTGGCGTTAGCCTGCTGGCGGCGATTATCCCCGTCATTCTGATGGCTGCTGCGGCGATCTGCGAAATGCTGTTGCCAAAAGAGAATGCGGTTCGGCAATGCTTTGAGTTTATTGGCCATCCGGCGGTCGCGTTGTTTATCGCCATCGTGCTGGCTGTCTTTACGTTGGGGCTGCGCGGTGGGCGGAATATGGCGTCGGTGATGGACATCGTCAGCGATTCCATCGGTGCGATCGCCATGATCCTGTTTATCATCGCCGGCGGTGGCGCATTCAAGCAGGTTCTGGTCGACAGCGGCGTAGGGCAGTACATTGCCGAACTGATGAAAGGGTCGTCGCTGTCGCCGTTATTGATGTGCTGGACGGTTGCGGCGTTGCTGCGTATCGCGCTGGGGTCGGCCACGGTGGCCGCAATTACGACGGCGGGCATCGTGTTGCCGCTGATTTCGGCCAATCACGCCGATCCGGCGCTGATGGTGCTGGCGGTAGGGTCGGGCAGCGTGATTGCCTCACACGTTAACGATCCCGGTTTCTGGTTGTTTAAGGGGTATTTCAACCTGAGTGTCGGCGAGACATTAAAGGTGTGGACGGTGATGGAAACGTTAATCTCTGTTCTGGGTATCATCGGGGTATTGATATTGAATAATATTATTCATTAAGCATTAACGGCATGCGGGGCAGGAACGCTGCGGCTTCCTGCCCCGAAGAGCAGCGTGAAGAGGCGTGATGAGAAAGTATCGGGTTTCCTTGCAGGATATCGCTAATCTGGCGAATGTCACCAAAATGACGGTTAGTCGTTATTTACGCACGCCGAATCAGGTTTCTCCTGAAACAGGAAAAAAGATTGCTCAGGTGATGGCGGATATTGACTATATCCCCAATCGTGCGCCGGAAATGTTGCTGAATATAAAAAGCTATACGATAGGTGTATTAATTCCTTCGTTTACCAATCAGCTTTTTGCCGACATGCTGGCAGGTATTGAATCTGTGACATCCGGTAATCAATACCAGATTTTGATTGCTAATTATAATTACAAACGGGACTCAGAAGAAAAACAGATCCTCAATCTGCTATCTTATAATATTGACGGTATTATTCTTTCCGAAAAATCACACACCTTACGGGCAGTGAAAAACCTGCGCAATGCCAATATTCCCATTGTGGAAGTGATGGATACCGAAGGCGAAAGTCTGGATATGGAAGTCGGGTTTCAGAATAGCCGTGCGGCGTTTGATATGGTGTCGACGATGCTGGAAAATCGTCAGAAAAAGAAAATTATTTATTTTGGTTCCCAGGATGATTTGCGCGACGAATTACGTTATCAGGGGTATTGCGACGCAATGCGGCAACACGGGTTGTCAGCCTATCGAATTAACCCCAGATCTATTTCTTCCATGCAGCTTGGGGCACAACTGATCGAACAGGCGTTTATTGAGTATCCCGATCTGGATGGAATATTTTGCACCAATGATGATATTGCCGTCGGCGCATTATTATATTGCCTGAGAAAAGGTATTCGCGTACCTGAAGAAGTTTCTATCGCCGGGTTTCATGGCCTTGATATCGGACGAGAAATGATACCCAGCCTTGCCACTGTTATTACCCCCCGCTTCGCCATTGGGCAACGGGCAGCGACCATTTTGCTTAATAAAATCAGTGACAGAGACTACTCAACGTATTCAACGGATTTGGGTTATCAGATTTACCGCGGAGATACGTTGTAGCATCGCGTTCCATTCAATAAATAGTACATACTGATAACCATCACGATGAAAATACTGCCCTGTCTTTGGCGATGATCATTACCTGCTGGTGAGTTCATGGTTCTTTTGATAAAGGAACGCGGCTGCAATACCAACAATTATTCAATGCTGATTCAGGTCGCTACATGAACACCGCCCTGCTTTCTTGGTGCAGGGCGGGCGTATTTTATTTCTGCTCGGTTTGCAGAGTGAGTGTAAGCCCTTCGCGCCGCATACGGGCGGCATCTTCATACCTCTTCAGCCGGTCGAAAGCGTCGGCGCACCAGGCGTAGTCATACGCATCCGGACGCAGTGCCAGCGCGGCCAGAAAAGCTTCGCTGGCCTGTTTCCATTCGCCGTGTTTCATCAGCAATTGACCCAGCGTGCTGTGCAGCAGGGCGTCATCGGCGCGTTGTTTGAGCTGCTGGCGCAGCGTTTTTTCCAGCGGTTCGGGGTTGCCGGTCTGCAATCTCGGCATCAGTTGCACCAGACGGTGATCGTATTGCCGTTTCAACCCGTCAATGATGATGTTTTGCGATGTCGTATGGTCGTCGCATGCGATGAGGTGTTCCGCCATCGCCACCTGCATTGACAGATCCTGCCGTACCTTGCGGTTCTGATTTTTCCACCATTGCTTCAGCCCTTCGCTGCCGCCTTCCGCCATGGCTTGATCCATCAGCCCGATGGTGGCGCGTTGTTGCAGTGATTGCAGATGCGCTTCGTCATGAATGCGAGTTTTGCGCATGGCGGGGAGGATATCCAGCAGCGCGCTGTAGGCGCTGGTGCGTAAAAACGCCTGCTCAGCCAACCGCAGGACTTCCGGATGACGCGGCGCCACCTCCAGCAACCGATCTACGCCGTGCCGGGCGGCGTGATCTTCATTACGCGCCAACTGGATGCGCACTCGGGTGATGTCCACCGGTAGCTGATCGTTGTCGGCGATTTCCGCCGCCCGCTCCAGATACTGCCGGGTGCGGAAATCGTCGCCGCGCTGCTGGGCCGCTTCGGCCGCCAGCAAATAGTTGACCACCGGCTGATCGGCGTGGTCGGCGTTGCGGGTCAGCAGCTTTTCAACCTGGTGGTAGTCGCCTTCGGTCAGTTTCAGCAGCGCCGCCCGGGTTTGCTGACGAGCGCGGCTGCGTTTACGGCCAATAAACCAACCCCGGGTGCGGGCACCCGTGCGGAACAGACGTCTTAGCAGCCATTCCAGCGCAATAAATGCCAACAGTAACAGCACCAGCATGATGACCAGCCCGGTCACGCTGGTTTCGATGTTGTAGTTATCCGTCTGAATCAGGACGTAGCCCTGATGGCCGGCCAGCATCGGGCCCACTACGATGCCGGCGATCAGCATCGCAAACAGCAGAAAAACCTTCAGCATGTTCAGCCCTCCCGTGGGGTTGCAGCCGGTTGAGTCAGCAGGTTGCGAACCCGGGTTTGCATCAGTTGTTCAAGTAACGGCTGGCTCTGCAACTCGGTCGGCAAGTCCATGGTTATCGATTGCTGGCTTAACATATCCAACTGTTCGAGAAACGCTTTGGTCGTGGGATCCTCTTCGTCAAAATAGGCGCGAATCCAGGTTGCGGCCGTTTCCAGCGATTGTTTGTAAGTTTCATTCTGGTGGCGTGGAACCGCCTGTGCGGCAATTAACAGGCGGGAGCGGATGTTTTCGCGCAGATAGACGTCCTGATTCGGCGCCAGCAGCGGCTCAGCCGTGTTATCCCGGCGGCGGATGGTAATGAAATCGGACAGGAAGTTATGCCAGCTTTTACTCAAATTCTGGCGCCATTCGCTGAGGGAGGCCGACAGCGTGGTATCGTTTTCTTCCATGGGTTCATCGTTGCTGCTCTCGGTATCCGCCAGCCGCAGGTTGTCTACTTGATCCGCCAGCAGATTGACCTTAAGGATGATGCCGTCGAAATCGATCTGGCTGATGTTCGCTAACTGGTTGATGTCATGAGTGATGGCGCGGCGGACATCGAGCAGACTGGGGTCGTTCATCTCCGCCAGACTGGTATCGGCGCTTTTCAGCAACGCGCCGGCGGTGGTGACGTCCTTATCGCTCCATAATTTACGCCCGGCCTGTTTAACCAGAAAGTCTGCCTGCGCCAGTAGCCAGGTTTTGGCGTCGCTGTTGGACAGCGTAGCCAGTTTTTCCTGCATCTCTCCCGCCTGGCGGGCCAACGCCGCCAGACGTTGTTCATCCGCATTCTGTATCTTGCTCTGCTGTTCCTGCGCCTGCTGCCATTGCTGTTGGGATTGCGTCTGTTGCTTCTGCAAGGCGACGATTTGCTCTTGCAGAAGGGCTGTTTCCGTCGACTGGCGTTGTAGCTGTTGATGGGCGTAATAGTAAACGCCGCCGCTCAGCGCCAGCGCGACGACGATAGCGACAGCGCACGGTACAATACCCTGACGGGCCGGTGGTGTCGGTGATTTCTGCGGATGCGCGGGTTCAACCCGTTCGACAACCTCTTCAGAAGGCGTTGAGGGGGTAACGTGTTCCGTCATAATCATACATCCTATGATCTTGGTTATTGTAGGGCGCGCATCAGCGCATCATTGTCGGCATTGTCGGCCACGTCGACGTCGCTCCAGCCGAGTTTACGAGCGGCCTCAGCCAGCCGCTCGCTGACGACGATGACCCGACATGTTAACAGCCAGTTGGCCTGATAAACATCCGGTACCAGGTCATGGAGCGCTTGCAGCATCTCCCCGCTGGTGATGACCAGTGTATTTACGCCAAGTGTTTGCCAACGTTGGCATTGTTCCGCGCCATCGTAGTGTACGAGCGTCCGCTGATAGCATTCGCAGTAGCTGACGATGGCGCCTCGTTCCTGCAAGGTATCGCCCAGCAATTCCCGACCGCCGTTGCCGCGCAAGAGTAAGGCGTGCCGTCCGGCAATGTTTTGTAGTTCAGTCAGTTGTAGCAGAGTTTCGCTGGTGGCTCGCACTGGTGGGTAATGTACCGGCAAACCGCTGACGGTATGCAGCGCTAATCCGGTCGTTCGCCCAACGGCGTAGTACGTCAGACTGCTGGGCCAGACATGGCCGCCGCGTGACATCAGCGGATCGGCGAACTCCACCACATGTTGCGATAAGGCGAAAACCAGATCGCCTGCCTGAAGCGCAGCAAGCCGGGTGGGCAACGACGCTAATTCCCGGCCGGGAGAAAATTCGATTAACGGACTGTGGTAGGCGTGAAAACCAGCCAATCGGAGACGGGCTACCAGTTGCTCACCCGCGGGAGAGGGACGGGTAACCAGAATCGTCATGAGTTGGCTCCCCCGTAGTACACGGCCTGCAGTATCTCTCTGGCGCCGGCGGCCAGGAGTTCATCCGCCAGGGAAATACCCAGCTGTTCGGCGTCCTGACGGCGACCGGTGCGTTCGCCGCGAATGATGCGGCTGCCGTCGGGAGACCCTACCAGCGCGCGCAGCCAGATGGCGTCACCCTGCAATTCGGCGTAGCTGCCGATCGGTACCTGACAGCCGCCTTCAAGGCGTGTATTCATCGCGCGTTCGGCCAGTACGCGCGCGGCGGTATCATCATGATTGAGCGGAGCCAGCAGCGCGCGCGTCCGTGTGTCGTCAAGACGACATTCCACGCCGACGGCTCCCTGACCCACCGCCGGGAGCGATTGTTCTGGACTCAGCGCTGCGCGGATTCGGCCTTCCAGCCCCAGACGGTTCAGACCGGCGACGGCCAGAATGATGGCGTCGTAGTCGCCGTTATCCAGTTTGCCGAGCCGGGTGCCGACGTTGCCGCGTAGATCGCGGATAACCAGATCTGGGCGGCGGGCGCGAAGTTGGCATTGGCGCCGCAGGCTGGAGGTGCCGACTACGGCGCCGGGCGGTAATGCATCCAGATTGGCGTATCGGTTCGAGACGAAGGCGTCGCGGGGGTCATCCCGCTCGCAAATAGTGACCAGACCCAGTTGGGCTGGGAATTCGACAGGGACATCCTTCATGGAGTGCACGGCGATGTCGGCGCGATCTTCCAGCAAGGCCAGTTCCAGCTCTTTGACGAACAGCCCCTTGCCGCCTACCTTGGCCAACGGCGTATCCAGCAAGACATCGCCGCGCGTGACCATGGGCACCAACTCCACCCGCAGCCCAGGATGACAGGCTTGTAAGCGTTGCTGCACGTAGTGCGCCTGCCACAGCGCGAGCGGGCTTTGTCGGGTGGCAATCCTTAGAATATTGTCTACCATGCTTGATACCGTTTTAGATCCTTTCTTTTCATCGTACCACCGAAGGCGAGCCGGTGTCAGTGGCGGGCGGTGGTCGCGCCTGACGGGATGTGATTCAGGGTGTAAAGAGAGATGACACCGCTCCCTGGAACAGGCGATAATCTGAGCAGTGGCGAAGCACCATTAGACAAATCTAACTTTCTTTACTTTCTTTACGCTGTTTCAGCAAGGTGTTAAATTGATCACGTTTCCAGCAATACCTGCCCGCTATTCCTCTAAGCAAATTACAGGGCAGATCCGGAAGCGTCGGCTTTATTTATCGGCACTGGGATAAGCAGGCAAAACGTCTTGTACTTCTACATCGAGACCCTGAAGCAAAGACTGGATGCGATTAACCAACTGCGTGTTGATCGTGCTCTGGAAGCAATGAAACCCGCTTTTCAGCAGGTATACAGTCTTTTGCCAGTTTTATTACATCATCATCATCCGCTGATGCCGGGATATGTGGAAGGGAAAGTTCCGCACGGTATCTGCCTGTTTACGCCTGATGAAAAACAACAACATTACCTTGATAGTGTAGAGCTTCGCTGGGGTGAGCTGTCGGCGCCCGATCACAAAGGCGAGTTGCCGATCACCGGCGTTTACTCCATGGGGAGTACCTCCTCTATCGGTCAGAGCTGCAGCTCCGATCTGGATATCTGGGTTTGTCATCAATCCTGGCTCGATAACGACGAGCGTCAACGCCTGCAACAAAAATGTTCGCTGCTTGAAAAATGGGCGGCCGGACAAGGCGTGGATGTCAGTTTTTTCGTGATGGATGAGAACCGTTTCCGTCACAATGAGAGCGGTAGCCTCAGCGGCGAGGATTGTGGTTCGACCCAGCATATTTTGCTGCTGGATGAGTTTTACCGCACTGCGGTGCGTATGGCGGGCAAACGTATTCTGTGGAATATGGTGCCGGTGGAAGAGGAAAGCAATTACGATGAGTACGTGCTTTCCCTGTATGCGCAAGGCGCGCTGGCTCCCAACGAATGGCTGGATCTGGGCGGGTTGAGTACGTTGTCGGCGGAAGAGTATTTCGGCGCCAGTTTGTGGCAGTTGTACAAGAGCATAGACTCTCCCTATAAGGCAGTATTGAAAACGTTGCTGCTGGAGACTTATTCCTGGGAATATCCCAACACCCGCTTGTTGTCGACAGAAATCAAGACCCGTCTGCATAAAGGAGAAATCGTCTCCTACGGCCTCGATCCTTACTGCATGATGCTGGAGCGCGTAACCCAGTATCTGAATGATATCGGCGATACCACCCGTTTGGATTTGGTAAGACGCTGTTTCTATCTGAAAGTGTGCGAGAAACTTTCCCTCGAACGCGCGTGTACCCCCTGGCGTCGCCAGATTCTGACCCAAATGGTTCAGGAGTGGGGGTGGGATGAGACCCGTATCCGGGTGCTCGATAATCGTGCCAACTGGAAAATTGGCCGGGTACGCGAGGCGCACAATGAACTGCTGGATGCGATGATGCAGAGTTATCGCAACCTGATCCGTTTCGCACGCCGCAACAATTTGAGCGTTAGCGCCAGCCCGCAGGATATCGGCGTGTTGACCCGCAAACTGTACGCGGCTTTTGAAGCGTTGCCAGGCAAAGTGACGCTGGTTAACCCGCAGATTTCACCTGATTTATCGGAAACCAACCTCACATTTATCCATGTGCCGCCTGGTCGTGCCAATCGTTCAGGTTGGTATCTATACAATCAGGCGCCGTCAATGGACGCTATCGTTAGCCACCAGCCGCTGGAATATAACCGCTACCTAAACAAGCTGGTGGCCTGGGCGTATTTCAATGGTCTGCTGACGCCATCCACCCGCTTGCATATTAAAGGGCACGACCTGTGCGATATCGCCAGGTTGCAGGAGCTGGTCTCCGACGTTTCCAGCCATTTCCCGCTTCGAGTTCCCGCACCGACGCCGAAAGCGCTCTACAGCCCGTGTGAAATCCGACATCTGGCGATTATCGTCAATCTGGAGTACGACCCAACGGCGGCGTTTCGCAATCAGGTGGTGCATTTTGATTTCCGGCAGCTTGATGTATTCAGCTTTGGCCAACAGCAGCAGTGTCTGGTGGGTAGCATCGATTTGCTGTATCGCAATTCCTGGAACGAAGTGAGGACACTGCATTTCAGTGGCGAACAGGCGATGCTGGAAGCGCTGAAAACCATTCTTGGCAAAATGCATCAGGATGCTGCATTGCCGGAGTCGCTGGAGGTGTTTTGCTATAGCCAACATCTTCGCGGTCTTATTCGCACGCGGGTACAGCAGTTGGTTTCCGAGTGTATCGAATTGCGCCTGACCAGTACCCGTCAGGATCCGGGACGCTTTAAGGCTGTGAAGGTGGCGGGCGAAACCTGGGGATTGTTCTTCGAACGTCTGAGCGTGTCTGCCCAGAAGCTGGAGAATGCGGTGGAGTTTTACGGCGCCATCTCCAATAACAAACTGCAAGGGTTGCCGGTTCAGGTCGAAACCAATCCAATCCACCTGCCGCCGGTAGTGGATGGCGTCGCCAGCGAGGGGATCATCCAGTTCTTTTTTGAAGATCAGCAAGATAATCAAGGGTTCAATATTTATATTCTGGATGAGTCCAACCGGGTTGAGGTGTATCACCACTGTGAAGGAAGTAAGGAAGAGTTGGTACGGGATGTCAGCCGGTTCTACTCGTCGTCGCACGACCGTTTTACCTACGGCTCCAGCTTTATCAATTTCAACCTGCCGCAGTTCTATCAGATTGTGCAGTTGGAAGGGCGTGTTCAAGCCGTTCCTTTTCGCAGCAATGCCATCTCCCATTTGTATTCCGCTTCAGCATCGGAGGAGAAAAATCCGGTGCTGAACCATCGGTTACAGATGCTGTGACCATCCGTCTGCCGGGGTGTGCGTTGTCACCCCGACGGCCGTTTACCCAAAGTTGACGTCTTCGCCGCTCTGTTCGGAACAGGCGGTTGCCAGTAACGCCATGAATTCGTTGCCGCTGCGATCGCAAATCCAAAGGCCATCGCGGTAGTCGAAGTGATAGCCGCCGCTTTTGGTCGCCAGCCAGACTTGGTGCATGGGCTCCTGCCGGTTGATCACAATCTTGCTGCCGTTTTCAAAACTGAGCGTCATGACGCCGCCGTTGGTTTCATAATCGATATCCGCATCGCCATCAAATCGATCCAGCGTTTCCTCTATTTTCAACATCAAAGCGTCGGCCAATTGATGAAACTCGCTATCGTTCATATTCGATTCCTATTGATTTTCATGATCCACCTGCGATTATAGAGAGCATAGGTCTATGAATGACAGGTTTTAACAAAATGAACAAAGTTTTTCGCCAGAGCGCGCTGGCTCTGTTGGTGTTGTCACTGGTTGGTTGTGGTCTGAAAGGGCCGCTCTATTTCCCGCCGGAAAATACGCCTGCACCAGCAAAGCAAGTACAACAGCAAACTAACCAGACTCAGCAACAATCGTCGCCTGCCAAAACCCAATAGTCGGAGATAACCAGGTGGCATGATTGAGCAACAAGTGATTGCGGATGACGGGGAGCAATTCTCGTAGCGGATGTAAGTCAGCGGGGTCAGGATAATGCAGTTTTCCAAAATGCACGGTTTGGGCAACGATTTTATGGTTGTCGATGCCGTAACGCAGAATGTCTACTTTTCGCCGGAGTTGATCCGCCGGCTGTCGGATCGACACTGTGGCGTGGGATTCGATCAGTTGCTGATCGTCGAACCGCCTTATGATCCTGAACTGGATTTTCATTATCGCATCTTTAATGCAGACGGCAGCGAAGTTGCTCAATGCGGCAACGGCGCGCGCTGTTTTGCTCGTTTCGTTCGTCTCAAAGGGTTGACCAACAAACGTGACATCAATGTCAGTACGCACAATGGGCGTATGGTTCTTTCCGTGACGGAAGACGAATTGGTGCGCGTCAACATGGGAGAACCCAATTTTGAGCCGCAACAGGTGCCGTTTCGTGCGGCTAAGTCGGAGAAAACCTACATCCTGCGGGTGGCCGAGCGCACTGTGATGTGCGGCGTCGTTTCCATGGGGAATCCGCATTGCGTGATTCAGGTGGAGAATGTGGATACCGCGCCGGTTGAAACATTGGGGCCGTTGTTGGAAAGCCATGAGCGTTTCCCTGAACGCGCTAATATTGGTTTTATGCAGATAATCAATCGCAATGCGATTCAGTTGCGGGTATATGAACGCGGTGCCGGAGAAACCCAGGCCTGCGGCAGCGGTGCGTGCGCAGCGGTCGCCGTGGGGATTCAGCAAGGGCTGCTGGCGGCGGACGTTAATGTCCGGCTACCGGGCGGTGAACTGAATATACATTGGGATGGCCCCGGAAACCCGCTGTTCATGACTGGCCCGGCGACACACGTCTATGATGGATTTATTCATCTATGAACGGGAATGAAGAGCAGGTTGCACGTCAGGAAATGACTGACGAACAGGTGCTGCAGTATCTGCATCAGCATCCTGACTTTTTCATTCGTCACGCGCATCAGGCCGCCCAAATGCGGGTTCCTCACCCGGTAAGGGGAACGGTATCGCTGGTGGAATGGCAGATGTCCCGTCAGCGCGCGAAAATTCAGTATCTGGAAGAAGAAATCGCCCTGCTGATGGAACAGGCGATGCGCAATGAGGCGCTGTTTAACCAGCTGCTACAACTGCAATTGGCGTTGTCGACGGCCGATTCGTTGCAATCGCTGTTGGATCGGTTGTACCGATGGGCGCGCGATCTGGGGCTGTCGGGTGCGACGATCCGTCTGTTCAGCGATCGCTGGCGCATTGGCGCGCCTTCTGATTTTACGCATCTGGCGCTGAACAGAACGTTGTTTGAGCCGCTGCGCATTCAACGACTGGGCGACCAAAAACACTATCTCGGTACGCTGAACAGCGCAGAACTGTTGCTGCTGTTGCCCCAGGCCCGACAGGTGGGGTCGGTGGCCCTGTCGCTAATGGGAAAAAACGGCGATCTGGGGTTGCTGATGTTCAGCAGCCGTGACAGCCATCATTATCAGGACGGAATGGGTACCGATCTGCTACAGCACCTGGCGATTCTTGTGCCGACATTGCTGGAGCGTTGGATTGAACGCCTATGACCGCGCCATCCCCCCTTGTCATACCGGTCAATGCCTTTCTTCGCTATCTGCGTGTAGAGCGTCGGCTCAGCCCATTGACGTTGCGCAGCTATCAGCATCAGTTGCAGGTTATCGCATCGACTCTTGAAGAGAGCGGCATAAGCGACTGGCGCCGGCTGGACGCCGCCGGTGTGCGTTCGCTGGCGGCGCGCGGCAAGCGCGACGGGCTCAGTGCCGCCAGCCTGGCCCAGCGTCTGTCTGCTCTGCGCAGTTTCCTTGACTGGTTAGTGAGTCGGGGCGAACTGAGCGCCAACCCGGCGCGTGGCGTATCCGCACCCAAAGCGGGGCGCCATTTGCCGAAGAATATGGATGTGGATGAGACGGATCGCCTGTTGGCGATCGACCTGAATGATCCATTGGCCGTCCGTGACCGGGCCATGTTGGAGGTCATGTATGGCGCCGGTTTACGTCTGGCGGAGCTGGTAGGGCTTGATTGCCGTCATCTTGATCTGGCGGACGGCGAAATCTGGGTGTTGGGAAAAGGCAGTAAAGAGCGCCGTCTGCCGATAGGCGCCACTGCGGTGGCCTGGTTGCGGCGCTGGCTGGATGTGCGTGAAATTTATGCGCCGGACGATGATGCCGTCTTTGTTTCCAGCCGGGGAAAGCGAATCTCAATGCGGAACGTACAGAAACGCTTTGCTGAATGGGGGGTGAAACAAGGTATCAGCAGCCATGTTCATCCTCATAAACTGCGACACTCTTTCGCGACGCATATGCTGGAATCCAGCGGTGATTTGCGCGCGGTGCAGGAATTGCTTGGCCATGCCAACCTGTCGACCACCCAAATCTATACCCACCTTGACTTTCAACATCTGGCATCGGTGTACGATGCCGCGCATCCGCGTGCCAAACGAGGAAAATCCTGATGCATTTCTACCGTCCGCTCGGGCCGATCGGCGCGATGACTTTTGATCTGGACGATACGCTGTACGACAACCATGACGTTATTTTGCGCACGGAGCGGGAAACGCTGCGTTTTTTGCAGGATTACCATCCCGCGCTAGCGTCGCTGACGGTGGATACCCTGGCGCGCCTGCGTCAGGAGTTGCGACAGCAGGAACCGGAAATTTATCATGATGTTACGCACTGGCGCTGGCGTTCCGTACAGTTGGCGATGCGTCGGGCGGGTTTGACGCCGTCGGAGTCCCATCGCGGAGCGGACGCGGTGATGGCGGAGTTTGCACACTGGCGCAGCCGCATTGAAGTACCGCAGGAAACCCACGATACCCTGACGGCGCTGGCGCAACGCTGGCCGTTGGTGGCGATCACCAACGGCAATGCGGATCCGCACGCCTGCGGTTTGGGGGGCTATTTCCGTTTTATCCTGCGCGCCGGCCCGGATGGTCGTTCAAAACCCTGGGGCGATATGTACCACCGTGCGGCGGAAAAGCTGAATTTGCCGTTGCACAGCCTGCTGCATGTGGGGGATGATCTCACCACGGATGTCGCCGGCGCGGTGCGCAACGGGATGCAATCCTGCTGGATCAACCTGCGGGACGGTAATCTGATGCATATTCCCGATGCCCGGTTGCTGCCTCATGTGGAGATTTTCAGGTTGGCATCGCTAACGGCATTGCTATAATTCCTGCCTTGTTGACTGTATAAATAAACAGTGGAATTTGTCTCCGGTCGGAGGCCGTGTTCCCTTCTGACGGATAACCGACGCCTATGGACGTATCTGATCTGCTCGATAGCCTGAACGATAAACAGCGTGACGCCGTGGCGGCGCCGCGCAGCAATATGTTGGTGCTGGCCGGCGCAGGCAGCGGCAAAACCCGCGTGTTGGTGCATCGTATCGCCTGGCTGCTGACGGTGGAGAACTGCTCCCCCTATTCCATTATGGCGGTGACGTTCACCAACAAGGCGGCGGCGGAGATGCGTCATCGTATCGATCAGCTGATCGGCACCAGTCAGGGCGGCATGTGGATCGGTACTTTCCATGGGTTAGCACATCGTTTGCTGCGCGCGCATCATCTGGATGCGGGACTGCCGCAGGATTTCCAGATTCTGGACAGCGAAGATCAACTGCGGCTGCTTAAGCGGCTGATCAAAGCACTGAATCTGGACGAGAAACAGTGGCCGCCGCGTCAGGCGATGTGGTACATCAACGGCAAGAAAGACGAGGGGTTGAGGCCACACCATATCGACAGCTATGGCAACCCGGTCGAGCAGACCTGGCTGCGCGTTTATCAGGCTTATCAGGAAGCCTGCGACCGAGCCGGGTTGGTGGATTTTGCTGAGCTGCTGCTGCGCGCCCATGAGCTGTGGCTGAATAAACCCCATATCCTGCAGCATTACCGTGATCGGTTCACCAACATCTTGGTGGACGAATTTCAGGATACCAACCGCATTCAGTATGCCTGGATCCGGTTGCTGGCCGGCGACAGCGCCAGGGTGATGATCGTCGGCGATGATGATCAGTCCATTTATGGTTGGCGCGGCGCGCAGGTTGAGAACATTCAACATTTCCTGCGTGATTTTCAGCAAGTGGAAACCATCCGTCTGGAGCAGAATTACCGATCCACCGCGACTATCCTCAACGCCGCGAATGCGTTGATCGCCCATAACGGCGATCGTCTCGGCAAGAACCTGTGGACGGACGGCGTGGAAGGCGAGCCGATCTCCCTGTATTGCGCGTTCAACGAGCTTGATGAAGCGCGTTTCGTCGTTAATCGCATCAAAGTGTGGCAAGACGCGGGCGGCGCATTGATCGAATGCGCCATTCTTTATCGCAGCAATGCTCAGTCGCGCGTGCTGGAAGAGGCGCTGCTGCAACAGAATCTGCCATATCGAATCTATGGCGGCATGCGTTTCTTCGAGCGGCAGGAAATCAAAGATGCGCTTTCTTATCTGCGGCTGATCGCCAACCGCAATGATGACGCAGCGTTTGAGCGGGTGGTCAATACGCCGACGCGCGGTATCGGCGATCGCACGTTGGATGTGGTGCGCCAGACGGCGCGCGATCGTCAACTGACGCTCTGGCAGGCGACCCGAGCGCTGTTGCAGGAAAAAGTGTTGGCCGGGCGTGCGGCGTCGGCATTGCAGCGTTTTCTGGAACTGGTGGATGCGTTGGCCTCCGATACCGCCGATTTGCCGCTGCATGTTCAGACCGACCGGGCGATACGCGATTCCGGCCTGTGGGGCATGTACGAGCAGGAGAAAGGCGAGAAAGGACAGGCCAGGGTGGAAAACCTGGAGGAGCTGGTGACGGCAACGCGCCAGTTCAGTTATCAGGAAGAAGATCAGGATCTGATGCCGTTGCAGGCCTTTCTTTCCCATGCTGCGCTGGAAGCGGGCGAGGGGCAGGCGGATGCGTATCAGGATGCGGTGCAACTGATGACCCTGCACTCGGCCAAGGGGCTGGAGTTTCCACAGGTGTTTATCGTCGGGATGGAAGAAGGCATGTTTCCCAGCCAGATGTCGCTGGATGAAGGCGGCCGTCTGGAGGAAGAGCGCCGTTTGGCTTATGTCGGCGTCACCCGCGCCATGCATAAGCTGACCTTGACCTACGCCGAAAGCCGTCGTTTG
>NZ_CM001857.1:267808-347389 GCF_000400505.1 Musicola paradisiaca NCPPB 2511
ACCATCGCCCTTCGCGTTTTATCGGTGAGCTGCCGCCGGAGTGCGTGGAAGAAGTGCGGTTGCGCGCCAGCGTGTCCCGGCCGATCAACCATCAGCGGCTGGGAACCCCGGTGAGCCAGAACGAAAGCGGCTATCGGTTGGGGCAGCGCGTTCGGCACGATAAGTTCGGCGAAGGTACCATCGTGAATGTGGAAGGCAGCGGTGAACATTGTCGGATTCAGGTGGCGTTTGTCGGGCAGGGAATCAAGTGGTTGGTGGCCGCCTATGCCCGGCTGGAGACGGTCTGATCGCGCCTGGAATGGCGTCTGCAGGCGCTTTCGCATATGTGGCGGAGTGTGTCGTCATCATCGGTGTGGCCGTGGTCGCTGAAACCTCTTTCTTCGTGTTGACAGCCTTTTTCATCTCGGCGTAACATGCGCGCATCATAATTCCCGGAGGACCCACGCCTTGGACACACCCAGTCGATACTGGCTCAATAACCTGATGATTAGGGACCACTTCTAAGGCTATCACTCCTGGCTGATAACCTTAGCGGTTGTCAGCGATACTTCTTTGTCGCATCGAGTCAGCACCGCCGGACGGTCTGAAACCTGATGGTGACTTTTCACCCCTGTTTCTGTGTTTCAATCGCGTTTTGTCCATCTCTGTTACGTTTTGGGAGCTGGTCTATGCTGAGCGCATTTAAACTGGAAAACTGCCGTTTAACTCGCCTTGAACTGGATGAAAATGACGATCTCACCTCGTCGTTATGGGTGGATTTGGTCGAACCGGAAGCGGAAGAGCGAGAACAGGTGCAGAACCAGTTGGGGCAGAGCCTGGCTACACGGCCTGAACTGGAAGACATCGAGGCGTCGGCGCGTTTTTTTGAAGATGAGGATGGCATGCACATCCACTCGTTTTTCTTCTATGAAGACGCCGACGACCATGCCGGCAACTCTACCGTGGCGTTCACGATTCGCGATGGTCGTCTGTATACACTGCGTGAGCGCGAGCTGCCGGCGTTCCGCCTGTATCGCATGCGTACCCGAAACCAAATGCTGGTGGATGGCAATGCGTATGAGTTGTTGCTGGATCTGTTTGAAACCAAAATCGAGCAGCTTGCCGACGAGATCGAGAACATTTACAGCGATTTGGAGTCGCTGAGCCGCGTCATCATGGACGGCCGTCAGGGCGATGAATATGACGATGCGCTCTCGACGCTGGCGGAGCTGGAGGATATCGGCTGGAAAGTGCGCCTGTGTCTGATGGATACCCAGCGCGCGCTCAACTTTCTGGTACGTCGTGCGCGTTTGCCCAGTGGTCAACTGGAACAGGCGCGGGAAATCCTGCGAGATATCGAATCCCTGCTGCCGCACAACGAATCGCTGTTTCAGAAGGTGAACTTCCTGATGCAGGCGGCGATGGGCTTTATCAACATTGAGCAGAACCGCATCATCAAAATCTTCTCGGTGGTATCCGTGGTGTTCCTGCCGCCGACGCTGGTGGCGTCCAGTTACGGAATGAATTTTGAATTTATGCCGGAACTAAAATGGAGCTACGGTTATCCGGGGGCGTTGGTGCTGATGTTGCTGGCCGGGCTGGCACCGTATCTCTATTTTAAACGCCGAAACTGGCTGTGATTATTCGATGACGGTATCCGGTGGACATCGGATACCGTTGCTCCGGTTGTTTTTCCGCGTTGCATCTTCCTTCCTGTTAGTGCGTGCTCTGTGTTGGTTGTTTTTTCATCAGCCGGGAATTCCGCACACTTCTAGCTGCTATCACAAATAGTTAGGTTTACAATAATTGCCCTCTCTTTCGGGTTGTGACAGGTACGGTTCATGGAAAGACTTTCTGCTTCCATTCAATGGGCGATTCTGCTGTCGGTTTCGCTGGTTCTGGGGTTTGGATTGCAGATCTACCATGTCCCGGCGGCCTTATTGCTGGGGCCGATGTTGGTCGGCACCACCATGGGGCTTAACGGCGCCACGATCCGCATTCCCAAACGTCTGTTCTATGCCAGCAACTCCGTGCTGGGCGCTCTGGTCGCGCAAAGTCTTTCCTTGTCGATTCTGAGTCCATTGGTCAGCGCATGGCCGCTGGTGGTTTTCGTTTTGCTGGCGACGCTGGTGGCAAGCGGCTTGTCCGGTTGGCTGCTGATGCGCTATAGCGAGTTGCCGGGTACCACCGGCACCTGGGGCGCATCACCCGGCGGCGCATCCGCCATGGTGGCGATGGCGGCGGATTTCGGTGCCGATGTGCGGCTGGTCGCATTTATGCAGTATCTGCGGGTGCTGATGGTGACTGCGGCGGCGGCATTCGTCGCCAGCGCCGGCATCGGGAGCAATGCGGCGGCGCACAACGGCATGCTGGAGTGGTTTCCGTCGTTGAGCTGGCATTTCCCCGCCACGCTGTTGGTCGCATTCAGTTCCGCCTGGCTGGCGCGCCGGTTACGCATTCCTTCCGGGCAATTGTTGGGGCCGATGCTTGTCGGCGCCATGCTGCACTCTACCGGAACGTTGACGCTGCAAACGCCGGAATGGCTGCTGGCGTTGGCTTATGCCTTTATTGGCTGGAGCATCGGGCTGGCGTTTACTCGTTCGGTGTTCCTGCTGGCGTTACGCACGTTGCCGAAAATGATGGTTTCTATCGTGACCCTGATGCTGTTGTGCGGCGGGATGGCGCTGATGCTGGCTCACCTGTTGCAAGTCGATATGCTGACGGCTTATCTGGCGACCAGCCCGGGCGGGCTGGATTCCATCGCTATCATTGCCGCCAGCAGCCGGGTGGATATGGCTTTTGTTATCGCCATGCAGACGCTGCGTCTGTTCTCCACCCTGATCTTCAGCCCGATTCTGTCACGCTATATTTCGCGTCACGCGGTTGTCGGCGCGGCGTAACCGGCGCTGGGTATACAGGGCATCGGCGATGAAAATGATCAGCGCCAGCCAGGTGAAGCCAAAGGTAATCAACCGGTCGACACTAATGGTTTCGCCATAGACCACGACGGCCAGCAGGAACGTCAGTGTCGGGCCCAGATACTGAAAGAACCCCAGCGTGGAGAGGCGAAGGCGCATGGCCGCTGCGGTAAACAACAGCAGCGGAACAGTCGTGACGACGCCGGCCATCATCAGCAGCAGCGTGAGCGAGGGGGGATTCTGCATGACGTGGCTAGTGGGTGAATCAGCGAACAGCAGCAGATAAATCATGGCGGCGGGCAGCAACCACAGGGTCTCGACCAGCATGCCGGTCTGGCCGTCGATGCCGATTTTTTTACGCAGCAGGCCGTAAAATCCGAAACTGAACGCCAAAGACAGGGCTATCACCGGTAGCGAACCGAAGGTCCACAGCTGTACCAACACGCCGAAGGCCGCCAGCAGCATCGCCAGCCATTGCATCGGGCGAAAACGTTCGCCGAGAAACAGCATGCCCAATAGAACGTTAATCAGCGGGTTGATGAAATAACCCAGGCTGGCCTCCAGAATATGGTTGTTGTTTACCGCCCAGATATAAATCAGCCAGTTGCATGCTACCAGCAGGGCCGTTACCGCCAGCAGTAACAGCTGACGCGGGTGACGCAGCGCCTGACGCACCACTCCCCATTTACGACTCAGGCTGAGTAGCAGCAGCATGAAGAAGAACGACCAAATGATACGATGGCTGAGAATTTCATTCGGTGGAATGGCGGATAGCAGCTTGAAGTACACCGGAGCGATGCCCCAGATGATGTAGGCGCCGAGGGCGTAGCCGACCCCCTGGCGATGTTGTTGCACATTCATGGATTAGCTCGGGAAAACACGGACAGGGAAGGAGTCTACTCTAAAGCGAGGCGTTCTGTCCTGCCGGCATGCCCTTAGCCCACGATGTAAGTGGCGACTGCGCTGGCGATATGTTGGTGACGCTCGTTATGGAGCTCGGCTCGAGCGACGGCGATTTTGTTGCCGCCGCGCATCAGATGGCTGGTCAGCGTAAACAGGTCGCCGTAACCAGGGCGCAGATAGTCGACCCGCAGGTCGATAGTGCCCATGCGGGACAGCCGTCGGCGCAATTCCTGTTCGGTCAGTTGGGGATGACGCAGCAATGCATGGCCGACGCACACCAGCCCGGCGGCGACGTCCAACCCGGCAGCAATGACGCCGCCGTGCAGAATATGTTGCAACACATTGCCTTCCAGCCGGGGCTGATGACGAAACCTCAAGGTGGCGGAATCCGGTGTGAATGTGATCAGTTCCAGCCCCAATTCCTGATTGAACGGCATTTGGTGGACGAACAGCTCGCTGACGTATTGATGTACGCTATCCGGTGTCAATATCATGTTTTCCATAGGTTTTTCCATCAGTCGCGGTAGGTTGCAAAGGTTAATTTTTGTGATTCACTTGGTTAATTAATTGTTATTTTAGAGGTGGTTCGGCTTTCCTGCCATTGTGGCCCACTCCATGACAGGAAAACGGAGGAACGGTCGACGAACCGTGTACAATAGCGGTTATTATTTTATCCGGTGATGCATTGCCATGATTAGTCAGGAGAACAGGATTCATGCGTAAAACAGGGGTGATGGCCGTGGCGTTGCTGATGACGGCGCAGGTACAGGCTCAGGACGCCACAACGCGAAAAACGGATACCGGCGAAGCGGCGCAAGGCAGCATCATCAGGGGGTTACTGCAGAAGTATGATACGCCGTTCATTCTGTACCCTTATGAGAGCAACTATTTGCTCTACACCTATACCAGCAATATCAATAAACAGGCGATCCAGAGTTACTCCTGGTCGGATCATGCCCGTAAGGACGAAGTGAATTTCCAGATCAGCCTGGGGTTCCCGCTGTGGCGCGGGATTGCCGGTGACAATTCCCTGTTGGGCGCGTCATATACACAACGTTCCTGGTGGCAAATGTCCAACAAGAGCGAATCGACGCCGTTTCGCGAAACCAACTATGAACCACAGCTATTTCTTGGCTGGGCGACGGAATACCGTTTCGCCGGCTGGACGTTGCAGGATGTGGAGCTGGGCTTCAATCATCAGTCCAACGGCCGCGCTGATCCGACCTCCCGTAGCTGGAACCGTATCTATGCCAGGCTGATGGCGCGCAACGGGCCATGGCTGGTGGAGGTCAAACCCTGGGTTCGCCTGCACGACAGCGAAGACGATAATCCGGACATTACCCGCTATATGGGGCACTACCGGATGCGTATCGGCTACCAGTGGGGCGACAGCATCTTCAGTGCCGAGGGCCGCTATAACTGGAATACCGGTTATGGCAGCGGCGAGCTGGGCTGGAGCTACCCCATGACCGACCATGTTCGCTTTTATACCAAAGTGTTCAGCGGGTATGGCGAGTCGCTGATCGACTATAACCATCGTCAGACACGCTACGGCATTGGTATCACGCTGAACGATTTGTTTTGATTGATGCTGGCGGGCGGGAGCGAAATCCGGGCCCGAACATTGAAGTTTTATCCATCGGCGCTGAAAATAGCGCCTGTTTATCTTTTGTGAAAGCGGTGAGTGCGTGTCTACGGCAGACGTGTTGAATCGGGAAGCGTTAGCGGCGCAAATATTGCGTGAAACCTTCGGTTATCAGCAATTTAGGCCGGGGCAACAGGCGATTATCCATGCCGCCGTCAGCGGACGGGACTGCCTGGTGATTATGCCTACCGGCGGCGGTAAATCGCTGTGTTATCAGATCCCCGCCCTGGTATTGGATGGGCTTACGTTGGTGGTGTCGCCGCTGATTTCCCTGATGAAAGACCAGGTGGATCAGCTACAAGCCTACGGCGTTTCGGCCGCTTGTCTTAATTCCACTCAGACCAGAGAACAGCAGATGGCGGTGATCGCCGGTTGCCGCAGCGGGCAGATTCGCCTGCTGTATATCGCACCGGAGCGCCTGACCAACGAGGGTTTTCTTGAGCAATTCACCGGCTGGAATCCGTCGTTGATCGCCATTGATGAAGCGCACTGTATCTCCCAGTGGGGGCATGATTTTCGTCCGGAATACCGGGAGCTCGGTTATATCAAGCAGCGTTTCCCACAGTTACCGGTGGTAGCGCTGACCGCCACTGCCGACGAAACCACCCGCAACGACATCATCCGTTTGCTGGGTTTGCGTGATCCGCTGGTTCAGATCAGCAGCTTCGACCGTCCCAATATCCGCTATACGCTGGTGGAGAAATTCAAACCGCTCGACCAGCTGTGGCTGTTCGTTCAAGGGCAGCGCGGCAAAAGCGGCATCATTTACTGCAACAGCCGGGCAAAAGTGGAAGATATCAGCGCCCGTCTGCAGAACCGTGGCCTGAGCGTAGGGGCTTATCACGCCGGGCTGGATAACGAACGGCGCGCGCAAGTACAGGAAGCATTTCTGCGTGATGACCTGCAGGTGGTGGTGGCGACCGTGGCGTTCGGCATGGGCATCAACAAACCCAATGTCCGCTTTGTGGTGCATTTCGATATTCCGCGCACTATCGAGTCTTACTATCAGGAAACCGGTCGCGCCGGAAGGGACGGGCTCGCTGCCGAAGCGGCGCTGTTTTACGACCCGGCGGATATGGCGTGGCTGCGCCGCTGTCTGGAAGAGAAACCGGCAAGCGCGCAGCTGGACATTGAGCGTCACAAACTGAACGCCATGGGCGCGTTTGCCGAAGCGCAGACCTGCCGCCGTCTGGTATTACTGAATTATTTCGGTGAAAACCGCCAGCAACCTTGCGGCAACTGCGATATCTGTCTGGATCCGCCCAAGCGTTACGATGGCCTGGTGGATGCGCAAAAAGCGCTGTCATGCGTGTACCGCGCGGGGCAACGGTTCGGCATGGGATATATCGCCGAAGTGCTGCGTGGCGCCAATAATCAGCGTATCCGGGAGTTTGGTCACGATAAATTGCCGGTTTACGGTATCGGTAAAGACAAAACGCAGGAGCAGTGGATCAGCATTTTGCGCCAGCTGATCCACCTGGGGTTGCTGACTCAGAATATCATCCAGCACTCCGCCCTGCAGTTGACGGAGTCGGCCCGGCCGGTGCTGCGTGGTGAAGTGCCGCTGCAATTGGCGGTGCCGCGTACCATCAACCTCAAGCCGCGCGCCAGCCAGAAATCCTACGGCGGGAACTACGACCGTAAGCTGTTCGCCAAGCTGCGTAAGCTGCGCAAGTCGATCGCCGACGAAGACAATATTCCGCCTTATGTCGTGTTCAGCGACGCCACGCTGCTGGAGATGGCGGAGGTGATGCCGGTGACACCGGGTGAATTGTTGAATATCAACGGGGTGGGGCAGCGTAAGCTGGAGCGTTTTGGCGTACCCTTTATGACACTGATTCGCGAACATCTCGATAACGACGAATAATGCCAGGTGGCACGCTTGACTGGCTTGCGGCGGGTGGGTGTTTGGTTGCGAATCGTTCGATTTGCTGCTGTTGAAAAGGAATGAAACCATGTTGATGCTGTTTTTGACCGTTGCGCTGGTACACCTGATTGCGTTGATGAGTCCAGGGCCGGATTTCTTTTTTGTTTCCCAAACTGCGATTAGCCGCTCCCGCGGCGAAGCCTTGATGGGGGTGCTGGGCATCACGCTGGGCGTGGTGGTGTGGGCGGCGATTGCGTTGATGGGCCTGCATTTGTTGCTGGAACAGATGACCTGGCTGCACCGTATCGTGACTGTTGGCGGCGGCCTGTACCTGTGCTGGATGGGATGGCAGATGCTGAGCTCCGCTCGTCGTCATAACCCGCATCAGGATGACGAACCGGAGGTTGCCTTGCCGCAGCAGGGGAAAGCCTTTATACGCGGGCTGATAACCAACCTTTCCAATCCTAAAGCGCTGATTTATTTCGGTAGCGTGTTCTCTTTGTTCGTCGGGGATGAGGTGGGCGCCGGCGCTCGCTGGGGGCTGTTCGCGCTGATTTCGTTGGAAACCTTGCTGTGGTTTTCGCTGGTGGCGGTTGTTTTTGCACTGCCGGTGATGCGGCGGGGCTATCGCCGGTTGGCGAAGTGGGTGGACGGCGTGGCTGGCGTACTGTTCGCCGGATTTGGCATACACCTGATTATTTCACGCTAACGGTTTGCAACCGCCAGCGTGGCGCTTTATCTGGATTAAACAGAACAACGCCGGGGTATGCATCCTCGGCGTTGTTCCGTGTGTCGGCGGTTAAGCGCAGGCTTCACCCGAACCGATGTCCCGTTGACCGGCGGCCGACCAAATCAGGCGGCGGCCTAGGCTTTGCGAGCAGTGGCCAGCAGCGCGCCGACCAGCATAAACAGCGAACCGAAGGTGCGGTTGAGTTGTTTCATTTGCCGCGGGCCCTTCAGCCACGACGAAATGCGCCGGGCCAGCGTGGCATAACCCACCATCACGATGACGTCCACCGCGATGGTGGTGACGCCCAGTATCAGATACTGCGCCGCCTGCGGCTGGTGCGGGATGATGAACTGCGGAAACAGCGCCGCCAGAAACACGATGCTTTTCGGGTTGGTGAGATTCACCAGAATGGCACGCCGGAACAGCCGCCGGCGGGGCATGCTGCTGGCGAGGGCCTGCAAGTCCAGCGAACCGGCGCTGCGCCATTGCTGGATGCCGAGCCAGATCAGGTAGGCCGCGCCGACCCATTTCAGAATGTCGAATGCCAGCAACGACTGCGACAGCAATGCGCCGAGTCCAACGCCCACCAGCACGATATGTATACCGAGGCCGACCTGCAATCCGGCAATGGACGCCATCGCGCCGCGATAGCCGTGGCTGATGCTGGTGCTCATGGTATTGATGGCCCCTGAGCCGGGTGAAAGGCTGAGGATCAGCGTGGTGATAAGGTAGGTTAGCCACCAGTCTTGGGTCATGCGGATGCTCCCTGATTAAGGTTTTTTATGCCACAATACGCCAATGCCGATCTTTGTGCCATAGCTCACAAAAACACACCGAAACCGTCATGCCGGGCTATGCATGGACGTCTGCGGATACCGCCTGAGACAGGGAGAACGTAATGAGTTCGTATCTGGAGTGTCTGCTGACCAGAGAGGCGCAGTTCGCTGCCTTCGTGACCGGGCCTTTGCTGGATTTTTGGCGGCGGCGTGAAGAGGGCGAATTTGCCGGAGTTGACGGCGTTCCTATTCGGTTTGTGCGGTTCTGCGCCCCATGGCATCAGCGTCTGGTGGTGATTTTTTCTGGCCGAACCGACAGCTATGTGAAATACGCGGAAGTGGCGTATGACCTATTCCAGTGCGGCTATGACGTGATGATGATGGATCACCGCGGGCAAGGCCGCTCCGGCCGGTTGCTGAAAGACTCCCATCGCGGCCATGTCCGGCGGTTTGACGATTACGTGGATGATGTGGCGACTTTTATGTGCCAGCAGGTGGAGACGAAGGCGTATCAGCGTTGTTTTGCGCTGGCGCATTCGATGGGCGGCGCCATCCTGTCTTTGTTTCTGGCGCGTCAGCCGCAGGTTTTCGCCGCGGCGGCGCTGTGTTCGCCGATGTGCGGCATTCTGCTGCCGATGCCCCACTGGCTGGCATGGCGCATTCTCAATTGGGCCGAACGTCATCCGGTGATGCGTGATTATTACGCCGTCGGCACCCGTCAGTGGCGGCCGTTGCCCTACGTGCTGAATGCGCTGACCCACAGCTATGAGCGTTACCGACGTAATGTCCGGTTTTACGCTGACGATCCGGATTTGCGTATCGGTGGGCCGACCTACCATTGGGTACGGGAAGCGTTGCTGGCGGGCAAGCGTCTGTTGGCGCAGGCCGCAGATATCACCACGCCGTTGCTGTTGCTGCAGGCCGAAGAAGACAAGGTGGTGGATAACCGTAGCCAGGATGCGTTCTGCCGCGCGCTGTCCGAGGCCGGCCATCCCAGCGTGGGCGGCGTACCGCGCGTGATTCAAGGCGCCCGTCACGACATCCTGTTTGAAACGGATGCGATGCGGGCCGAAGCATTAGGTCTGATTTTGACGCATTTTAGCCAATTTCATTAATACATCACTGGACGGGCCCGACCGTTCAGCACCAGCGGAGGTTGAATCTCACATATGTACCCGATAGTTGCATCCGATCTGGATGGCACGCTGCTCTCTCCCGATCACACTCTGTCGCCCTTTGCCAAAGAAACCCTGCGGTTGATGACGGAACGCGGGATCCATTTTGTGTTCGCCACCGGCCGCCATCACATGGATGTTGCACAAATCCGCGATAATTTGGCGATCACCGCCTTCATGATCACCTCCAACGGCGCCCGGGTGCATAACACCGAAGGCGAGCTGGTGTTCAGCCATAATCTTGATCGCGATATCGCGCAGGATCTGTACGCCATGGTGTATCACCACCCGGATATCCTGACCCACGTCTATCGCGACGACGAATGGTTCCTGTGCCGTTCTCGGCCGGAAGAGGAGCGATTTTTTACCGAATCGGTGTTTCGCTACACGCTGTTCGATCCGGATACGCTGGGGACGGATGGCGTCGGCAAGGTGTTCTTTACCTGCGAAGATCACGACAAGCTGCTGCTGCTGGAAGAAGCGCTGAATGCGCGTTGGGGCGACCGGGTGAATGTCAGTTTTTCAACCCTGAGCTGTCTGGAAGTGATGGCCGGCGGTGTGTCCAAAGGGCACGCGCTGGAACAGGTGGCGAAGATACTGGGCCACACCATCAAAGATTGCATCGCTTTCGGCGACGGCATGAACGACTACGAAATGCTATCTATGGCGGGCAAGGGTTGCGTCATGGGCAATGCCCACCAGCGGTTGAAGGACGTTCTGCCGGGAAATGATGTGATTGGCACCAATATCGACGATGCCGTGCCGCGCTATCTGCGTAAACTCTATCTGGCGTAACGTTATCCCTTCGGGGCGTGTCGTCGCGTTGCCGATGCATGAAAAAAGGGGAGGCGCCTGAAAAGGGCCTCCCCTGGTTGTTATCCCTTGTTGGGGACATGGCGTTACATCGCCGTCATCACGCGGTGCGTTCCGCCAACGCTTCCTTGTGTTTCTTCTCGTTGATCATGGTCAGGAACAGCAGGACCACCGCCATCGCGCTGCCGGCGATCATGACCATAAAGCCGCCGTTCCAGCCGAAGAAGTCGACGGTGTAGCCCACGATGGCGCTGGCCGCCACCGAGCCGCCCAGATAGCCAAACAACCCGGTGAAACCCGCTGCCGTACCGGCTGCTTTCTTGGGGGCGAGCTCCAGCGCGTGCAGACCAATCAGCATAACCGGGCCGTAGATCAGGAAGCCGATGACAATCATACAGGCCATATCTACTGTGGGGTTGCCCGCCGGGTTCAGCCAATAAATGACGGTGGCGATAGTCACCAGCGTCATGAAGAATACGCCGGTGGCGCCGCGGTTGCCCTTGAACACTTTGTCGGACATCCAGCCGCACAGTAATGTGCCTGGAATACCGGCGTATTCGTACAGGAAGTAAGCCCAGGACGATTTATCCAGTGCGAAATGCTTCACTTCTCTCAGGTAAGTCGGCGACCAATCCAGAATGCCGTAGCGCAGCAGGTACACGAACACGTTGGCGACGGCGATATACCACAGCAATTTGTTCGGGAAGATGTACTGCATGAAGATTTCTTTAGCGGTCAGCTCCTGCTCGTCTTTCTCGGTGTAATCCGCCGGGTAATCGTTTTTGTACTCTTCGATCGGCGGCAAGCCACAGGACTGCGGGGTATCGCGCATCAAGGCGAAGGCGAACAGCGCAACCAGAATCGCGCCGAATGCAGGCATATAGAGCGCGGCTTTCCAATCGTTGAACCAGGCCATCCCCAACAGGAACAGCAGCGGAGGAATACCGCCGCCGACGTTATGGGCGCAGTTCCAGATGGAGACGATACCGCCGCGTTCTTTCTGCGACCACCAGTGCACCATGGTGCGTCCGCACGGCGGCCACCCCATCCCCTGGAACCAACCACAGACAAACAGTAGCGCGAACATGATCATGATGCTGGAGGTTGCCCACGGCACAAAGCCCATCAGCAACATAACGACCGCAGCCAGGATCAGGCCAGCTGGCAGAAAGATGCGCGGATTCGAACGGTCGGACACCGCGCCCATTATGAATTTGGAGAATCCGTAGGCGATAGATATTCCGGACAGTGCGAAGCCCAGATCGCCACGGGAAAAACCCTGTTCAATCAGGTAGGGCATGGCCAGCGCGAAGTTCTTTCTGACCAGGTAATACGCCGCGTAACCAAAGAAGATCCCCAGGAAAATTTGCCAGCGCAGGCGACGATAGAGCGGATCGACCTGGTGCTCGGCGACACGCGGACGGTGCGTCGCTGGCTTGAAAATACTCAACATAAACAGCTCCCGATGTAGGTATTGGATTGATTTTTTCTATAACGCGCACAAGAGTATCGAGTTGGTACGCGGATCGGTGTGAGTCATCGCGCAATTGTTACACTTTTATGACTCGTGGCCGTATTTTGTGTGTTATTTAACACAAATGAAATATGTATATGTCGCTTTATTGTGATTAATGTCTCAAATTGGTGCGCTTGCTGGCTTTTTTCTTTCGTTTTTTGCTCGTATTTGCTCTTTATCAATCATTTTTATGAGTGTTTATGTCCAAATAGGTACTGGATAGATCCAGACTGAGGTACGGCAGACATGGCAAATACTGATTTGCGGCGAGAAACGGATGTGATCATCATCGGTGGCGGCGCCACCGGTGCAGGCACGGCACGTGACTGTGCGCTGCGTGGCCTGCGCTGTCTGTTGCTGGAGCGACATGACATTGCGACCGGCGCCACCGGGCGCAACCACGGGTTATTGCACAGCGGCGCCCGTTATGCGGTGACGGATGCGGAATCCGCACGGGAATGCATCGAAGAAAACCAGATTCTACGGCGTATCGCCCGCCACTGTATTGAACCTACCGACGGCCTGTTCCTGACGCTGCCGGAAGACGATCTTCACTACCAGTCCACCTTTATCGATGCCTGCCGTCAGGCGGGGATCAATGCTCAGGCTATCGATCCGCAAGAAGCGCTGTTGCTGGAGCCCGCCGCCAACCCGACCATGATCGGCGCGGTTCGGGTACCGGACGGCACGGTGGATCCGTTCCGCCTGACCGCCGCCAACATGATCGATGCCTGCGAACATGGCGCGGAAGTGTTGACCTACCATGAAGTTACCGGGCTGATTCGTCAGGGCGATCGGGTAATTGGCGTGCGCGTTTTCGACCATAAGCGTGGTCTTGCCGGCGAGATTTATGCGCAGGTCGTCGTCAACGCCGCCGGTATCTGGGGGCAGCGCATTGCCGAATATGCCGACCTGCGTGTGCGGATGTTTCCGGCCAAAGGTGCGTTGCTGATTCTTGGCCATCGTATCAATAACCGGGTGATTAACCGCTGTCGCAAGCCGGCGGACGCCGATATTCTGGTGCCGGGCGATACCATCTCGCTGATTGGTACGACATCGACCCGCATTGATTACGACCAAATCGACAACATGACGGTGACGCCGCAGGAAGTGGCGACCCTGATCCGAGAAGGCAGCATGTTGGCGCCGCAGCTGGCCCATACCCGTATTCTGCGTGCTTACGCCGGCGTGCGTCCGTTGGTGGCGAGCGACAGCGATCCCTCCGGTCGTAGCGTCAGCCGCGGTATCGTCTTGCTGGATCACGCCGAGCGCGACGGGCTGGAGGGCTTTGTCACCATCACCGGCGGCAAGCTGATGACCTATCGATTGATGGCGGAGTGGGTCACGGACAAGGTGTGCGAAAAACTGGGACATGCGGTGGCCGGCACTACCGCATCGCGGCCATTGCCGGGATCGGAAACTCGTGCGGCAGATGCGCCGGCGATCGCATCCGATCTGCCCGCGCCGCTACGCGGTTCCATTCTTTACCGACATGGGCAACGTGCGATTCCATTGATTGCCGGGCCGCTGGCGGATAGCAGCCTGGTGTGCGAGTGCGAAGCGGTCACGGCCGGCGAAGTGCGTTATGCGGTCGATTCGTTGCAGGTCAACAACCTGACTGACTTGCGTCGCCGCACCCGCGTTGGGATGGGCACCTGTCAGGGTGAGCTGTGCGCTTGCCGCGCCGCCGGTCTGCTGTACCGTCTGGGGCAATCCACGCCGCAGCAATCCGTGGGGCAGCTAAGCCGTTTTCTTAATGAACGCTGGAAAGGCATGCGGCCGGTTGCCTGGGGGCATACCCTGCGGGAAAGCGAATTCACCAGTTGGATCTATCAAGGGCTGTGCGGTTTAACCGGCAGCGACATCCCGGCCGTGCAGAAAGAGGAAAACGACCATGCGTTATGACGTGATCATCATCGGCGGTGGTCTGGCGGGATTGACCTGCGGCATTCGTTTGCAGGAGCAGGGGAAACGATGCGCGCTGGTTAGCGTAGGCCAGAGCGCGCTGCATTTCGCGTCCGGCGCGCTGGATTTGCTGGCGGCATTGCCCGACGGCACACCGGTTGGGGAACCGCTGGCGGCACTGGCGCCATTAACGGTTCAGGCGCCGAACCATCCTTATTCGTTGCTGGGCGCTGAGCAGATCGCGCTATTGGCGCCACAAGCACAGGTTTTGCTGGAACGTTGCGGGCTGGCGCTGCGTGGCGACAGCGAACGCAATCACCAGCGGCTGACGTTGTTGGGCAAATGGCAACCCTGCTGGCTTAGCCCGATGGATGGCGTGATGCGCGGGCTGCCGGGAACATCGGCATGGCAACGCCCGTTGGTGGCCGGTATCGAGGGTTTTCTGGATTTTCAGGCGCCATTACTGTCCGGTGCTCTGTGCGCGCAAGGGATTGATGCGCAATGTGAAGATCTCCGCTTGCCGATGCTCGACAAACTGCGCCAGAACCCCAGTGAGTTCCGTTCGCTGTCTATTGCCCGGGTGCTGGAGACCCATGCCGGCATCGAGTTGCTGGCGGAGGAGTTGAGCCGTCTGATCAGCGATCGCGATAGCGTTATTCTGCCTGCTTGTCTGGGGATGCAACCGTCATCGGTAGCGCGGTTGAATTCTGCGCTGGGCAAACCGGTAGGATTGCTGGCGACGTTGCCGCCCTCGTTGCCGGGCATGCGTTTGCATCAGGCGTTGCTCAGCCGTTTTCGCGCCGTCGGCGGCACAGTCATGGCGGGCGACCGTGTGACGGGGGCGTCGTTCCAGGCGCAAGGCATTGAGGTGGCCACCCGGGCTCACGGCGATATCCCGCTGCGGGCGACGAAGGTGGTGTTGGCCAGCGGCAGTTTCTTCAGTAATGGACTGGTTGCCGAACAACAGCGCGTCGTCGAACCGGTATTCGGCCTGGACGTGGATTTTGCGCCGGAACACGAAAACTGGAGCATGGCGGACGTGTTCGCCGCTCAGCCTTATTTGCAATTCGGTGTGAAAGTGGATGAGCACCTGCATCCCATGATTCAGGGAGAAACGCAGCCTCATTTGTATGCCATCGGTTCCGTTTTGCGCGGTTATGACCCGCTTCGACAGGGATGTGGCGGCGGTGTATCCATGCTGACGGCGTTGAGCGTCGCCAATGATGTGCTGAGGGAGAATCCGTGATGAGCCAGACCGACAACAGTTTCGAACAATGCATCAAGTGCACCGTTTGCACCACCGCCTGCCCGGTGGCGCGGGTCAACCCGGATTATCCGGGGCCGAAGCAGGCCGGGCCGGACGGCGAGCGTCTGCGCCGCAAGGATCCGTCATTGTTCGATGAGGCGTTGAAGTTCTGCACCAATTGCAAACGCTGCGAGGTGGCCTGCCCGTCGGATGTGAAGATCGGCGATATCATCCAGCGCGCCAAGGCGAACCATAGCCGGCATAAACCGGGGCTGCGCGATGCCATTCTCAGTCATACCAATCTGATGGGGTCGCTTTCGACGCCGTTCGCGCCGTTGGTGAATGCCGCCACCGGCATGAAGCCGATGCGGATGCTATTGGATAAAGTGCTGAAAATCGACCATCGCCGTGAACTGCCTAAATACTCCTCGGGGACGTTTCGTCAGTGGTATCGCAAGCAGGCGGCGCGTCAGCGCCAGTTCGCCGAACAGGTGGCCTATTTCCACGGGTGTTACGTCAACTACAACCATCCCCAGCTGGGGCGGGATTTGATCCGGGTGTTCAATGCCGCCGGGGTCGGGGTGCAGTTGCTGACCAAAGAGAAATGCTGCGGCGTGGCGTTGATCGCCAACCGTTTTCTGGATAAAGCGCGCAAGCAGGCACACTTCAATCTGGCCTCGCTGGACGAAGCCATCAACACCCGCGGATTGCCGGTGATCGCAACCTCATCCAGTTGCACCTTTACCTTGCGGGATGAATACCCGCATCTGCTGGGCATTGATAATCAGCAGGTACGCGACGGCATTGAATTGGCGACCCGTCATCTCTACCGGTTACTGGAGCAGGGGAAAACGCTGCCATTACGACCGCTGCCCATGAAGGTGGTTTACCACACGCCCTGCCATCTGGAGCGCATGGGGTGGACGGCCTATACGCTGGATTTGCTGCGGCGTATTCCAGGGTTGGAATTGCAGGTGCTGGATTCCCAGTGCTGCGGCATTGCGGGCACCTACGGCTTCAAGAAAGAGAATTATGACGCTGCGCAGAATATCGGCGCGCCGTTGTTTCGACAGATTGAAGAGAGCGGCGCGGATCTGGTGATTACCGACTGCGAAACCTGCAAGTGGCAGATTGAAATGTCGACCAGCAAAGTGTGCGAGCATCCTTTCAGCCTGCTGGCTAAAGCATTGCCGCCGGAGTAAGCGACACCTGCGCCGCGCTATCCGGCGCTTTTCCCTCGGGATGGCGCGGCGGTACCCCCGATTCTCTGCGGCAATGTTGCCCGACGTTTTCCCTAACTCCGCGAATAACCGGGCGGTGATAAAATTATCTCCCTGTTTATCATGGGGTTAAGTGCTAACTGATTGATTCTCAATAAATCATTTTGCAACAATGGCCCAGCCGTTTTATCGCCGCATGTTTCTTTCGATTGCGCAAAAGAAAACGCTTTACAGGTGCGAATGATAATGATTATTATTGTCATGCGTTCCGGGAAAGCCCAATGACCTCGTATTATTCGACTCGTCGCGGTTTTGCTGTGAAGGCACGACATTGCTCACATTGCTTCCAGTATTACTTAGCCAGCTCGGGTGCTGGCTTTTTTTTATCTTTTATTTTGTGGAAACTGGTTTCCCTATAATGCCATTTTGTTTCCTTAATGGCGTAGGGACCGGCAGAGTAATACAGGGTGGCGGCCTGCCATGGTGCTGCATCTTCTTCGTGTTTTTTGAACAGAGCGGTGAGTTTTTTCGCCTTTCTTATTTGTCCGCTGCCGCTAGACTAAAAAAACATTTAGAGGAGCAAGTTATGATCTATTTACGTCAGGCCAATGATCGCGGGCATGCCAATCATGGTTGGCTGGATAGCTGGCACACGTTCTCGTTTGCCGACTATTACGATCCTGATTTTATGGGTTTTTCCGCGCTGAGGGTCATCAACGAAGACTGGATTGAAGCCGGTCAGGGGTTTGGCACTCATCCCCATCGCGACATGGAAATTTTGACCTATGTGCTGGAAGGCGCGGTGGAACATCAGGACAGTATGGGCAATAAGGAACAGGTTCCTGCGGGTGAATTCCAGATCATGAGCGCCGGCACCGGTATTCGTCATTCCGAATACAACGCCCGTCAGGACAGTGTGCTGCATCTTTACCAGATCTGGATCATTCCGGAACAAACCGGGTTGACGCCGCGTTATGAACAACGTCGCTTCGATGCGCTGGAAGGCCGCCAGTTGGTGCTGTCGCCGGATGCTCGCGACGGCTCGCTAAAAGTGTTCCAGGACATGACGCTGTGGCGTTGGGCGCTGAAGCCGCAGGAGCAGGCCGAGTACCGGATCGAGAGCGGGCGCCACGTCTGGATCCAGGTAGTGCGCGGTAGTATCGAGGTCGGCGGTCAGCATGCTGTAACCAGCGATGCGCTGGCGGTATGGGCGGAGGAGGCCATCACTTTGCGCGCCAGCGAGCAGAGTGAAATCCTGCTGTTTGACTTGCCGCCGGTGTAAATCCAAGCCATACGTGTATTCACTTCGAAACATCATTGACCGGGCGGCAACGGCTATTGCTGCCCGGTTTGTCTTTTAGAACAATGTGTTATCTAGAACGATATGTTATCTAGAGCGACGTGTTATCTAGAACGATGTGTTATCGCAGTGGCCTGACCAGCCTGAAGCCGATATCCGATGTGGGAAAGTTGGGGGTGTGCACATCGCATTCCGACACGTTGTTGACTTTCATCAGATAGCTGCCACCGCAGAAATAGTGCATGTTATTGAGCCCCGGCATATGAACGTCATCATCCAGCCATTCCGAGACATTACCGGTCAAATCATACAGCCCCAGTGGGTTGGCGCGTCGGCTACCGACGGGTTGAGTATGAAACTCGGTGGTTTTTTCCGTTGGCATATTGGCGACGGTTTCTGCCGCATTGCTACCTGAAAATCTCTGGCCATATGAACCGTGTTTGAGTCCAATTTCTCCACCACGGGCTGCAACTTGCCATTCATTCAATGTGGGCAAGCGAAAACCGGTAGCATCAGCATCACGGCGAATGTCGCGATTATTATCTGCCGGAGCGGCATTGATAGGGCGCCCATCTGCCCACAGGTAGTTCGGCGTTAAATGGTTCATCACACTGAGTGCGTTGGCAAAAATGATGGCATCCCACCAGGACACGGTCGTCACCGGATGACGGCCATGGTCGGTTTCCGGCGGCAGGCAGTCATCAACGTCCCCGCCGTTACAACCGGGATTAACGCTATAGCCCAACGGTTTGGCCTGAGAGTACACCTGCATATACCGGTTATAGTCGATTTCCGTTGTCGTCATATAAAAAGGGGATAGGGAGGTATTCGCATGACTAGCGAAATCTTTATTACCGAATATCCCCCCCACATAATAGGAACCACCATTGATTTTTATTTCGGCCGGCATGTTGCACCAACCCGTATTTATGAATAATGCCAGCAATGGCAATGAAGTTATTTTCATGGATTTTTTAATAGTCAATATTCCAAGGTATAGGATAGTCCTGTATTTTTGACGCCCCGCCAGCAACGGCTTTTATCGTTGCCTGATATTGCATGCTTCGGATTGCTGAAATAAGGTGGTCAAGCTCAGAAAAAGCGTAATGCATATATTTATTCTTTGCCCAGGTAGAGTGTATACCCGTCATACTTCAAGTTGCAGGTATGTTGGCTGCGCTCGCTCATCCGAATCACTTACCTGAGTAAGCTCGTCGGAATTCGCTCACTTGCCGCCTTCCTGCAACTCGAATTATTTGGGGTATATACCTGGCATCGATAAAATCCTGAATGGTTGCTTTGACTTCGTGTTGATCACCACCCCATACCGGGGGAGATATCAGCATCCACACATTAAAATACAGTACAGAAAAAGGCCGTATTTTTGAAAATTTCATCAGCAGAATCATAGGATTGTTCGGTTTTTACCGTTTTGTCGATATACCAGCTATAAGGCGGAACACCCGGATCTTCATGGTTTTCCATAATGGCATAACGCTTCAATTCAATACGTTGGCGATCACTGGGGTCATCGCCGATTTTTAAGGCTGTCACCAGGCGAATACCTTGAGGAAAACGATAAAGGCGATAGTCGAATACTTTGGTGCGTGATGCGGCAATGCTGTAGTCAAACCAAATAAATACCTGGCTGTCGGGTACGGGGATAATACTGTAGCTATCTGCATCATGAATATAAAAACTCAAGCCTTGATGAGGGTGAGATGTGTTGTTATCAAATGTCGCGATAATAGCCAAATCTTTTTTCTGGTGACTGATGAGATCGAGGTAATTTACTCCCGGAACGAGTTTGATTTCTGTCGGGCATTGCGCCGATGCCTTAGCGCTGATGGTTATGATTAATGTCATAACAAGCGGAAATAACTTCAGATGCATACATATTTACCGTGAATTTTTTATCAGTATATTTTTATTTTATTGCCATACCCATCGATTCATAAGTATAAGCGCGCGTTATTTCATATTTCTTCCTATTCCGGCCTTTTATTCCTCTCGTTGGAGAGATCTTCAGATAGCGGAAGTTGCAGGGCAAAGAGTATTCGAACGCTCGTAACCCTGCGATTGAATGGGCCCTGAGTGCTGATATCCGTACCGGGCCGTCATGCGTGGCAACGTCTTGAGGGTGGGCATATATCCAGGTTTGCGCACCGATGGTGCATCTCCGTCACAAAATGGTGCGTAATCAGCTATCGCGTTTCATCGGAATGGCGGCCGCTGCGCGATTCTTCTCCATGGCATACATTTTGCTAGTTCCATTAAACGGAACTTGATCTCAAAATATGGTGCGTGTATTAAAGAGAGAGCTGCCACACAACGGATAATGATCGACGCAGCCGGTACCTGAACGCTTTTGCTCGCCAACACCAGGAGAATGAATGTGAATCAGTTGTCATCATCAGACGTGAACGCCGGATCGCACACCGGTGCGCATCCTCGCGCTTTTGCACCCGGCACCTTATTGCTGTTGTTGGCGCTTAGCATCTTTGGGGCGATTGTCGGCGTACAGTTGCTGACTACGCTAGGCGTCACGCCCAATACGTCGATTATCGGCGCCATGATGGCGATGATTGTGGCCCGTATTCCGTTGCAGAGCATGGCGCGCTTCCGCTCCGTACATATCCAGAATTTGGCGCAGAGCGCCACCTCCGCCGCGACGTTCGGCGCCGCCAATTCACTGTTGCTGCCGATCGCCATTCCCTGGTTGTTCGGGCGCCAGGACTTGGTGATGCCGATGTTTTTCGGCGTCGCGCTGGCGATGCTGCTGGACGGCTACATGCTGTATCGCCTGTTTAACACCCGTATCTTCCCCGCCGAAGGCGCCTGGCCGCCGGGGATCGCGGTGGCGGAATCCATCAAGGCCGGCGACAAAGGGGGCCGTCAGGCAGGGCTGTTGGGTATCGGCATCGCCATCGGCGTGTTCGGCGCCTGGTTGAAGTTCCCCATTGCTGCGTTAGGGACGGCCTTTATCGGCAACATCTGGGCGCTGGCGATGTTGGGTATCGGTTTCCTGCTGCGCGGTTATTCCCTGCCGCTGCTGGGCGTGGACATCAACCAGCACTACATTCCGCACGGCATCATGGCCGGCGCAGGCGTGGTGGCGTTATTCCAGATTATCAAACTGATGCGTAATCGCGACGGCGGCGGCAGCGCCGTTAACCAGACGCAGACACAGGCGCTGTCTGCTTCTCAGGGCGAGGCCATCGGCAAAACCATGCGGTTGGGGGCGGTGGGGTTTATCGTCATCTCCGCGTTGATCGCGCTTGGCAGTGGTCTGTTCAGCCAAATGTCGCTGCCCTGGATCCTGGCTTTCGTACTGTATGCCGCCCTTGCCGCGTTTCTGCATGAGGTGATTGTCGGGCTGGCGGCGATGCACTCCGGCTGGTTCCCGGCCTTTGCGGTCGCGCTGATCACGCTGCTGATCGGGATTCTGATCGGCTTTCCGCCCGAAGCGCTGGTGATGCTGTGCGGATTTTCCGCCGCCACCGGCCCGGCGTTCGCCGATATGGGGTATGACCTAAAGGCCGGTTTCATCCTGCGCGGCCGGGACAGCGTCAGCCGGTTTGAACTGGAAGGCCGCAAACAGCAGTTGTTGGCGGCGCTGCTGGCTTTCGTGGTCGCCATTCCGGTGGTGTTCTTTATTTATCGTGAATATTTCTCGGCCGGGCTGGTGCCGCCGGTCGCCAAGGTGTACGTCGCCGCCATTCAGGCCGGCGTCTCGCCGGATATCGCCAAATCACTGTTGCTGTGGGCGATCCCGGGCGCATTGATTCAACTGATTGGCGGCCCTGGCCGCCAGATGGGCGTGCTGCTGGCGACGGGGCTGTTAATCAACAACCCGCTGGCCGGTTGGGCGGTGATGATCGGCATCCTGATTCGGGTGGTGGTGCTGCGGGTCAAAGGCGACGCGGCACGCAACCTGATGGAGGTACTGGCCGCGGGGTTGATCGCCGGCGATGCGCTGTTCAGTTTCTTCAACTCGATGTTGTCGCCGGGCCGCAAAAAATAGTTTTCAGGTCTGCCACGGACAGACATCAGACGTTGTTCATCAGAGAGAATCATTATGAGTTTACATCAGACGTTAAAGGTTTTTGAGTTACTGGACAGCGCTTACGCCAGCGGAGAAACCGTTCGGCAGTTGTTCAGCGCTTACGACAAGGTGGATGTCGCGGTGACGGAAATTGCCGGGCCCAAGGGAAAAACCGATTTTGTCAAAATCGTGATTCCGGGTGCGCAGGGCAAACGTCAGGGGGGAACCGCTCCCACGCTGGGCGTCGTCGGGCGTTTGGGCGGTATCGGCGCTCGTCCGGGACGCCTCGGCATCGTATCCGACGGCGACGGCGCGGTGGCGGCGGTGGCGACCGCGCTCAAGCTGGCGGAGATGCAGAAACAAGGGGATACGCTAACCGGCGATGTGATCGTAACGACCCACATCTGCCCGGATGCGCCCACACGCCCGCATGAGCCGGTGGATTTTATGGATTCGCCGGTGGAAACCGAAACCATGAACGAGCAGGAAGTGTCGGAAGAGATGGATGCGGTGCTGTCTATCGATACCACCAAGGGCAACCGCATCATCAACCATAAAGGCTTCGCGCTGTCGCCCACCGTCAAACAGGGCTACATCCTGCGTATCTCCGAAGACCTGCTGCAAATTATGGAAATGACCACCGGCCAGTTGCCGGTCACGTTTCCCATCACTACGCAGGACATCACGCCTTACGGCAATGGCGTCTATCACCTGAACAGCATCCTGCAACCGTCGATCGCGACCACCGCGCCGGTTGTGGGTGTGGCGATCACCAGCGTCAGCGCCGTACCGGGTTGCGGCACCGGCGCCAGTCATGAGGTGGACATCGCTGCGGCCAGCCGGTTTGCAGTCGAAGTCGCGAAGGCCTTCACCCGCGGCAACTGCCAGTTCTACTCTCGTGAAGAGTATGCGCGTCTGGTGCAGCTTTACGGCGCCATGTCCCATCTGCAATTACGGCAGCCGGCGGGGGCATGACATGAGCGGTATCCGACTGGCGACGCTGACCATCGGTCAGGCGCCGCGTGCCGATATCACGCCGATACTGGAAGCCGCGTTGCCGGAAGGGGTCAGCTGCCGGCATGCGGGCGTACTCGACGGTCTGGGTATCGATGACATTGAACGCCGTTTTGCACCGGTGGCCGGTGAGGCGGTATTGACATCGCGCTTGCTGGACGGGCAGGCGGTAGTCATGGGCAAGACGGCGGTGAAACACGCGGTGCAGGACAAGATCGACCTGCTTGAACAGGAGGGCTGCCAGATTATCGCCCTGCTGTGTACCGGCGAATTTCATGGCCTAACGACTCAGGGCGCCTGGCTTATCGAGCCGGATCACCTTCTGCCGCCGACGCTGGGTGCGCTGGTGGCGGGGCGTCGCGTCGGCGTGATGGTGCCGTTGGCGGAACAGGTGAGCAGCGAACAGCAGAAATGGCGCGGGCTGCGGCAGTCGCCGGTCTTTGCCGTCGCCTCGCCCTATACCGCGACGGAACATGAGATTGCCGATGCTGCCCGTTCATTGCAGCAGCAGGGCGCGGACGTGATCGTCATGGACTGTATGGGATTTACCGGATGGCATCGCAATGCGGCGCACCGGCAGACGAACTTGCCGGTGGTGCTGTCTAACGGGTTGCTGGCGGCGTTGCTCGCCGCCTTGTTGTAAGCGCGCCGCCGGGCGCAGGAGAGAAGTATGGAACTGTTATTGCTCAGTAATTCGTCATTGCCCGACCAACCGTACCTGCAACATGCCGTTGAGCCGATCGGCCAACAGCTCGCCGGCCGGCGTAAGGTGCTGTTTGTGCCGTTCGCCGGGGTGACGCAGTCCTGGGATGCGTATACCGACAAGGTACGGCAGGCGTTGTCCGCGCTTGAGCTGGACATCGTCGGGATCCACACCGTCGAGGATCCGCTGGCGGCGGTGCAATCCGCCGAGGCGATTATGGTGGGCGGCGGTAACACCTTTGTGCTGCTGAAACAGTGCCGGGAGCGGCATCTGCTTGGGGCTATCCGTCGTCGGGTGCAGCAGGGCGCGCCATACATCGGCTGGAGCGCGGGGGCCAACCTGGCGTGTCCATCGATTCGCACCACCAACGACATGCCGATCGCCGATCCCGGCGGGTTTGACGCGCTGGATCTATTGGCGTGGCAGATCAACCCGCATTTCACCAATGCGCTGCCGGCCGGTCATCAGGGCGAAACGCGCGAACAACGCATCCGGGAATTACTGTGCGTGGAGCCGGCGCTGAGTGTGATAGGTCTGCCGGAGGGCAACTGGATTCAGGTATCCGGCGAGCACGCCTATCTGGCGGGGCCGAACCCGACATGGCTGTTCCGTGCCGGACAAGCGGCGCAGCCATTGCCGACGGGGCTGTTGACGCTGGGCTGAAGCATGAGCATCACGGCACTGACGGGGTGCGTTTATCGTCGTTTTCGAGTCGCAGTTTTTTGAATCATCGTCTTTTTAACGCATTGTTTTTGAATAGTTATTTTTGAATCGTAGTGTGACGTTACCTTTGCTCCGAAAGCCGCCCTTGGCGGGAGTAGCCTCCGGGTTACTGCATGTTGTTCTCTTTTGCCCCGCGGCAAGGATCGTGTCGAGCCGGCGCGGCGCGGAGGGAGTGAGGCGTTAGCCTCTCCTGTGTGAGCTCCTTTCGCGCCCTGCCGGCGAGTACGATGCCGGCGGGGCTTTTTTTTCGCCACCGCTATTCCACCGCATAGCCCGGCAAACTCTCCCGCATTTTTTCGCCACCGCGAATGTCCTTATGCCGCGCGCATCAGCCTGATGGCATGGGAAAACACCGGGTGCCGGAGGCGGTGTTTCATCCACCGCCGCCCGTGTGCTCCGGCGTACAACCCGCGTGCGTGGGGACATGTCTCGGGGTGTCCTCCCCGAGAAAGGGGAGGGAGAACGGATGAAACAGGATCAGGCGGCGGAATCCGAAGGCGTGTGTGCGTCGACGTCATACCGATGGCAGGCCACGCGACGGCCGTCGTCCAGCGTGATATCCGGTACCGGCGACAGGCAACGGGGGCTGGCGTGATCGCAGCGGGCGTAAAACGCGCAGCCCTGATGGCCGGCGGGCGGCATGACGAGGTCGCCGTCCGGTTGCGGCGGGCGGGGTTTTTTATGGCGCGGGCTGTCGGCGGGAATGGCGGAGAACAGCAACCGGGTGTAGGGATGTTTCGGATCCTGATAGACGGTTTCACAGTCGCCGATTTCCACAATGCGCCCCAGGTACATCACCGCGATACGGTCGCTGATGTACCGCACCACGCTGAGGTCATGCGAGACGAACAGGTAAGTGAGCCCCAACTCGCTCTGCAGTTTTTTCAGCAGATTGAGGATCTGCGCCTGAATGGAGACGTCCAGCGCGGATACCGATTCATCGCAGATGATGATTTCCGGGCGCAATGCGATGGCGCGGGCGATATTCAGCCGCTGGCGCTGGCCGCCGGAGAATTCGTGCGGGTACTTGTTCAGCGCGCTGTCGTCCAGCCCGATCAGCGCCAGTAATTCGACCACCGCCTGCCGGACTTGCGCCCGCGAGAGTTCAGGGCGGTGAATTTCAAACGGTTCCGACAGCAGAGTGTTGACGTTATGGCGTGGATTGAGCGACGAAAACGGATCCTGAAATACCATCTGCAACTGGCGCGTTATCTGCTGCCGGTCGGCGCGCTCACCCTGATGGACATCGCGATCGTGAAAGCGTACCTGCCCGGCGCTGGGGTTGAGCAGGCCGATGATCATCCGGGCGGTGGTGGATTTCCCGCAGCCGGATTCCCCAACGATGCCGAGCGTTTCGCCCCGGTACAGGCTGAAGGAGACGTTATCCACCGCCGTGACGGTATGGGTGGCGGTACCCAGCCAGCCGCCGGTGTGGGTGCGGAAGGTTTTTTTCAGCCCGATGACGTCCAGGATTTTCTCTTTGCTCATGGGTGTTTCTCTTCAACCAGAAAACAGGCGACCTGATGCCCGTGGGTCGGCGAAACCAGCGTCGGCGCCGACTGGCGGCACTCCGCTACGGCGTAGGTGCAGCGCGCGGCGAACTGGCAGCCCGGCAGGCGACGGAACAGATCCGGCGGGTTGCCTTCGATGGGCGTCAACGGCTGGCCGAGGCGGGTCAGCGTCGGGCGTGAATTCATCAACCCCAGCGTGTAGGGATGTGCAGGCGCGGTGAACAGGGTATCCACGTCGGAATACTCGACGCAGGCACCGGCGTACATCACCAATACCCGGTGGCACAGTTCCGCCACCACGCCCAGATCATGGGTAATCATGATGATGCCGATACCCAGCGTTTCGTTCAGTTCCCGCAACAGGGCCAGAATTTGCGCCTGAATAGTGACATCCACCGCGGTGGTGGGCTCGTCGGCGATCAACAGACGCGGTTTGGTGCACAGCGCCATGGCGATCATCACCCGCTGGCACATGCCGCCGGACAGCTCGTGCGGGTACTGCTTCATGCGCCGTTCCGGTTCAGTCAGTCGCACTTGCTTGAGCAGCGCGAGCGCTTCCTGAAATGCGTCGGCACGGCTGATGGAGCGATGCGCCCGCAGGGTTTCGATAATCTGCTCGCCAATGGTGTAGCAAGGGTCGAGCGACGACATCGGATCCTGAAAAATCATTGCGATGTCTTTGCCGCGCAGGGCACGCATTTGCGCGGCGGACAGCGTTCTCAGATCGAGGCCGTTAAATAGAATTTGCGATTGCGCGCCCAGCGCGGCTTGTGCCGGCAGCAAACCCATCACGCTGAGTGCGGTTACGCTCTTGCCGGAGCCGGATTCGCCGACAATCGCCAGAATCTCGCCCGGTTGCAGCGACAGGCTCAGGCCGTCGATCACCCGGGCGGCGCGTTTGCCGGTGGTGAAATCGACCGTCAGGTTACGTATCTCCAGCAGCGGCGTCATGGTTATTTCCGCCGTTGATCGAATTCGGCTTTGACGTCGGCCAACAGCGCAGGGTCGGTCATCATTTGCAGTCCGCTGGCGGCCATCACTTTGGCGGCGTCGATCACTGCGCGGTCGCCGGTTGCCGAACCGGCCGCCTTGGCGAACGACAGCGTGTGGGTCGCGCCCGCTTCTTTACCGATGCCGATGTAGGACTGCACCGCCGGTATTTCGTGGGTGACGTTGGCCATATCGGTGGAGCCGATGCCTTGCGTCAGATCACGCGGAATGTGTGGTACGCCGAAAGCGTCGAAGTGGCTGGCGACCAGCGACACGATGCGTTTGTTGTTACGGATTTCTTTGGTGCCGAGACCGATCTGGGTGATGGCGACCTCGGTATCCGTCGCCAGCGCCGCGCCTTTGGCGCAGTTGTGCACTTTTTCGATCACCGTTTTCAGGGTTTCGCCGTCCAGCGCCCGCAGGTTGAACAGCGCTTTGGCGCTGGCCGGGATGATGTTGGAGGCCACGCCGCCTTCGGTGATGATGCCGTTGATTCGGCAGAAATCGCGCACATGCAGGCGCAGGGCGTTGACCGCATTGAACATTTCAATCACCCCGGACAGGGCGTTGCGGCCTTCCCACGGGTAGGCGGCGGCGTGCGCCGGGCTGCCGGTGAAGTGATATTCGAAGGTGTAGTTGGCAAAGGAGATGTCGTCGGCCATGGCGGTATCGGACGGGTGCATCAGCATGGCGGCGTCCACCCCGGCGAACAGGCCGGCGTCGATCATGCGGATTTTGCCGATGCCTATCTCCTCGGCGGGCGTGCCGTAGACTTTCACCGTGCCGGACAGATTGCGCTGTTCCATGATCTGTTTGGTGATGAGGCCCGCGCCGACGCCGGCGGTACCGATGATGTTGTGGCCGCAGGCGTGGCCGATACCCGGCAGCGCGTCATATTCGGACAGATAGGCGATGGTCGGGCCGGCGCCGGTGCTGAATTCCGCCACGAACGAGGTGTCCATGCCGGCGAGCCCGGTGGTGACGGAAAACCCGTATTTGCGCAGCAGCTCGACCAGCGTGGCCTGCGCTTTCGTCTCTTCCAGCCCCAGTTCCGGGTTGGCGTGGATAAAGTGGGCGGCGTTAATCAGGTCGTCGCTCAGGGTTGTTGCGATGGTGTTGATGGAGTCGATCACTCTGGGCCTCATTATTTTTTCAGTTTGGGGTCGAGGGCTTCACGGAACCCGTCGCCCACCAGGTTGAACGCCAGTACGGTAATCAGAATGGCGAACCCGGCGGTGAGGGTCATGGTGGAGTCAATGCGTAAAAATTCCTGGCCGTCGCGCAGCATGTTGCCCCAGGTGGCGGTGGGGGGCTGGATGCCGAGGCCGAGGAAGCTGAGCGCCGCTTCCGACAGAATGGCGCCGGCGATACTCATGGTGCCGTAGACGATCAGCGGCGCGATGGTGTTGGGCAGAATATGGCGGAAGATGATGCGCGCATGCCCGGCGCCGAGGGTGCGCACCACGTCGATGTAGCTCTCTTTTTTGATCGCCAACGCTTCACCGCGAATGATGCGGGCGAAATTGGGGACGTTGACGATGGAGATGGCGATGATCAGGTTGATGATGCCGTCGCCCAGCACCGTCATCAGCGCGATGGCCAGCAGCACCGACGGAAACGCGAACAGCGCATCCATCAGCCGCATGATGGCGCTATCCACCCACCCGCCGAAATGACCGGCGACCAGGCCGAGTACCGTGCCGAGCAACCCGCCGATGGCGATGGCGACAAAGGCGATGAGAATGGAGATACGTGAGCCGTAGATCAGCCGGCTGAGAATGTCGCGGCCGTAGTTGTCGGTACCGAGCGGCGAGCCGGGGGTGCCGAGTTTTTTGAGCGAAAAACCCAGGTTCATCTGGTTCGGGTCGTGCGGCGCCAGCCAGGGCGCCAGCAACGCCATCAGCACGATGGCGATAATGACGATCAGGCCGGCGAGCGCCATACGGTTGCGGCAGAAGCGTTGCAATACGTCCATCAGGCGTCCCCCCGCGGATTATTGAGGCCGATTTTGGGGTTCACCACCACGTACAGCAGATCGACGCAGGTATTGACCACCACGAAGATCAGCGCGGTGAACATAATGGTGCCCTGCACCACCATGAAGTCGCGTTTTTCAATCGAACTGATGATAAGCCGCCCCATGCCCGGCCAGGCGAAGATGGTTTCCGTCAGTACCGCACCGCTGAGCAGGGTAGAAATCTGGATGCCCAACACGGTGAGGATCGGGTTGAAGGCGTTGCGAAATGCGTGCTTGCCGATGACGGAAAACTCGGACAGCCCCTTGGCGCGCGCGGTACGGATGTAAGGGGCGTTGATCACTTCCAGCATGGCGGTGCGGGTGATGCGCACGAATGTCGCCATCGGCACGGTGGAAAGCGCCACGCCGGGCAGGATCAGGTGACCCAGCACATCCATAAAACCGTCGTCCCAGTCGCCCATGCCGGTGGCGGGCAACCAGGCCAGCCGCACGGAGAACAACAGTACCAACAGCAGCCCCAGCCAGAACACCGGCATGGATACGCCGATCAGCGCAAACAGTACGCTAGCGTAGTCGAACAGGCTGTGCTGGCGCACGGCGGAAATAATGCCCGCCGGGATAGCGACCAGCAGCGCCAGCGTTAATGCAAAACCGCCGAGCAGCAAGGTATTGGGCAGGCGTTCCAGGATCAGGTTGATCACGCTGTCGCCGTAGTAGATGGAATACCCCAGGTCGCCGCGCAGCAGGTCGCGCAGGAACAGCAGATATTGCGTCAGCAGCGAACGGTCGAGCCCCAGTTTGACCCGCAGCTCGTGCACCGCCTCCACGCTGGCCTGCGGCCCGAGCATGATGGTCGCCGGATCGCCCGGAATAATCCGGGTGATCAGGAACACGACCGTCGCCACCAGAAACAGCACTACGATCGTCTGCAGTATGCGATTGGCCAGAAAACGGATCATAGTGTCTGTTCCATCCTTACTTGTTTACCGTGACATGGGTGTCAGGGGTGGCGATGCGCAGCAGGCCGTCGGGCGAAACCTGATACCCTTGCACCTTGCGGCTGACGCCGTTCACGAAGTCTTTCGTCCACAGTTCGACGCGCGGAGAGTCCGCCAGCACTTTCTGTTGAACCTGCTGGTAAAGGGCGCGGCGTTCCTGTTGATCGCTGCTTTTACCCACCGCCGCCGTCAACAGGGTGTCTACATCAGGATTGCTGTAGCCCTGGCCGTTGCCGAGCGAACCGATTTGCTTGCTGCTGAACATCTGGTACAGGAAGAAATCCGGATCCGGGTACCAGGACCAGCTCAGGTTGTAGAAGGTCGGCTGGCCTTTGGTGACGGACTCGCTGAATGAACCCCATTCCATACTTTTGATCGACAAATCAATGCCGATGCTCTTGAGCTGCTGCTGCATGATGGTGGCGGCCTTGATGCGATCCGGATCCTGCGGCGTCACCAGCGTGGCCTGGAAGCCGTTGGCGTAACCGGCTTCCGCCATCAGTTTTTTCGCCCCTTCCAGATCCTGCGCCATCGCCGTGCTGTTTGCATCGTCCCAGTAACCCCAGGAGCTTTTCGGCAACGGCGAGTAGGAGCGCGTGCCGCCTCCCCATTGGAAGATGCCGCTGACGATATCGTTCACGTTGACGGCTTTGAGGATCGCCTGGCGCACGCGCACATCCTTGGTCGGGCCGTCTTTCAGGTTCATGGCGCTGAAGGTGATGTTCATGCCGGGCACCGACAACAGGCGGGTTTTGTCATTGTCCTGCACGGTTTTGCGGTTCGGGCCGTCGATGTTGCTGGCGATGTCGATTTCACCGGTCAGCAGCGCGTTGGTCATCATGTTGAGGTCGGGAATGAATTTCCACACCACCTTGTTGAGCTTGACGTCGTGATCGAAATACTTGTCGAAGCGGGCCAGCGAGATTTTCTCGTCCTTATTCCATTCTTTCAGTAAGAACGGCCCGGTGCCGACCGGATGCAGGCCGAAGCCGTCACCCTGACCGGTGACTTCTTCCTGCGGCACGATGGCGTTGCCGATGTCGGTCAGTACCGCCAGGAAGGCTGCATTCGGCTGGCTGAGGGTGACTTTTACCTGTGTAGGGGAGAGCACCTGTACGTCCTGAACCATGCGGGCGCGTTTCATCACCGACTCTTTGGCGGAGCGCAGCAGGCTGTAACGCACGTCTTCCGCCGTCATTTTGCGGCCCGGCTGGAATTTGCCCGGCTGGAAGTAAACATCGTCACGCAGCGTGAAGGTGTACTCTTTCAAATCCGGACTGACCTGCCACTGGGTCGCCAGGCCGGGAATGATGCTCTTGAGGTCTTTGTCGTAATACACCAGCGTGTTGAAAATGTTCATCATCACGTCGGATTCATAGGTACCGGTGTATTTGACCGGATCCAGCGTTCTGGGCACCGCTTCCAGACCGATGTTCAGGTTCTGGCTGGCGGCATAGCTGGTGTTGCCCAGAGTCAACAACGTGGTGGAAGCAACCCCGGCGATCAACATCAAAAGACGTTTGTTCATTTAACCTCCCGTGTGGTTAAGGTAGTGAATGTCGTGTCGGTTGCCGACGATGCGGCAGTAGCGATAGCGGGAAATGAACAGCGGTATGTGCCGACAGGGGCGCGACACGAGCCGGTAATGGTGCAGTGCGCCGGTGTATCATGACCTGTTTGCAGATACTGGGCTCCATTCCCGCGTGTTCCATTTAATGGAACCTTGTTCTATTTTTTATGTAGATAAACATAAGGCCGCGAATAAAAATGCGTCAAGACATTTTTACCGGCTTCAGTAACTATTTTATTACTATTCAAGTGGTTGCACTGTATTGTGGCGTTTTTTGCACCATTGCTGTGCGCGAGGGGTCACGACAGCGCAGGGTGTGATCGCGGTAACAGAAAATCGAGCGCCGGGGAGCAAATCACGATGGCGTGTTTTCCTATCGGAACCGATTACGTGATATAACCTGCGATCACTGAAAACGCCGGTGTCAGGTGTGATGTGGGGGAGCGAACGTGATCCCCGGTAGGGGCATTTTCCCCTGGCGTTCCTGGTATTTCCCCGCCAGTTTTCCTTGTCACCGGCTCAAGGGACATCGCCTGGCTTCAGGTTCTTATTGATGAGACATGCATGAGCATACTAAATAGCGCGGCGGCCGTATTGCAGTTGATGAGCCGTCTGAAGCGTAGCGTGACGGTCAGCGATGTGGTGGAACACCTCGGCTATCCGAAAAGTACGGCATCCCGGTTACTCAAACAGTTGTCGGAAACCGGTTTTCTGGATCGTGATAGCCGCACGCTGGCGTATCAGCCCAGCCTGCTGCTGCTGGAAGTGACCTATCTGGTGCGCCACAACTCCAACCTGAGTGATCACATCGAGCAGGTGTTGCAGCGTCTGTGTCAGCAGACCGGGCACACCGGCTATATTTCTATGCTCAGCGGCCACGATGTGCTGGTGTTGCGGGTGGTGCCCGGCGTACATGCGCTGCGGGTGATTACCCATCCGGGCACCCGATCGCCCGCCTGGGGAACCTCTACCGGACGCGCGCTGTTGGCGTATCTGCCCGAGAGCGAGCTGGCGCGCCAGTATCGCCCGGTGCTGGCGCCGGAAAAAGCGGCGGCCATGTCGTTCGCCGCGCTGGAAGAGAAGGTGAGAGTGATCGCCCAGCGTCAGTGGGCGTCGGCGGTGGATGAATCGGTGCCGGGTGCGGCGTCGGTCAGTTGTGCGGTCAGCGACCCACATAGCGGTGAAACCCTGGCGTTTTGCCTGACATTCCCCTCTTCCATTGCCGATGAGCAGGAGATCGCCAACCTGGCTGAATTGGTCAGCCAGGCCGCCAGGCAGGTGGGCAAAACCGTCGGCGATCCCCGTTGGCTGACGGGAGATTATGTGGCTGAGTAGCTGTTCAGGCTGAATCGGTTGTGCCCATGGCGGCCATTCGGCCTCGGATTTGTTGATCCATTTCTCGGAATGGGGATAGGGCCGGCTGAGCCGGTCGTTTTTTTGGTTAACATGACCCCTTTGGGAAAGACAGGAAGATCAACGGAAGATGAAAAAGAAGAGACCCGTACTGCAAGACGTCGCCGACCGTGTGGGCGTCACCAAGATGACGGTCAGCCGTTATCTGCGTGACCCTGCGCTGGTGTCGGCGGCGTTGCAAGGCAAAATTGCCGCTGCGCTGGACGAGCTGGGTTATATCCCCAACCGAGCGCCGCATATTCTGGCCAATGATACCAGCCGGGCCATCGGTATTTTGTTGCCGTCGCTGACCAACCAGGTGTTCGCCGAAGTGTTGCGCGGCATCGAACGGGTGACGGAAGCGCGCGGGTATCAGACCATGCTGGCGCACTACGGTTATCTGCCGGAAATGGAAGAAAAGCGTCTGATGTCATTGCTATCCTTCCATATTGACGGTCTGATTTTGGCGGAGCGTCGGCATACGGCGCGTACCCGCCAGATGATCGCCGTGGCGGGCATCCCGGTGGTGGAGCTGATGGACTCGGTATCGCCCTGCCTGGATATGGCGGTGGGGTTTGACAACGTCGCCGCCGCCCGGCATATGACGGAACACATGATCGCCAGCGGCCGCCGCCATGTGGTGTATCTGGGCGCGCGATTGGACGAGCGCACGCTGATGAAGCAGCAAGGCTACGAGCAGGCGATGCAGGCGGCGGGGCTGCGCTGCCATAGCGTGATGATCGAAAACCCGTCGTCTTATACCATCGGGGGCGATCTGTTCCGTCGCGCCAGAGTGGAATATCCAGCGATGGACAGCGTGTTTTGTACCAATGACGATTTGGCGATCGGCGCGATGTTCGAGTGTCAACGTCAGGGGATCCGGGTGCCGGAGGAGATCGGTATCGCCGGTTTCCATGGCCACGATATCGGCCAGGTGACGGTTCCGCGATTGACCAGCATACTGACGCCGCGCGAGCGCATCGGCGAAACCGGGGCGACCCAGCTACTGGCGCGCTTGAACGGTGAAACGGTGGAACACCCGATCGTGGATGTGGGGTTCTCCATTCAGCAGGGCGAAAGCCTGTAAGCGGCAGTTCCCGTCCAGTTTGATGCCGGGCGGTGGAACATCAATAAACAGCGGGGCGTTCCTCAGGGAAGCGCCCCGCTGTTTTTGGGGCCGGTCATGGCGTTCAGGCGCTCCCGTTTCGTGACGGCGCGGAGCACAGGGTTATGCCGACTGGCGCGCCTGATACGCCTGCAGTGCGGCCACGCAGTGTTCCACCACCTGATCCAGTGAGCCGTCGATACTGACGCTGAGCACGTCGGCTTCATCGGTTCCCGGTTCTTCCAGCGCGTCGAACTGGCTTTTCAGCAGTTCGGTCGGCATGAAGTGCCCGGCTCGTGCCTGATGACGTTGCAGCACCAGCTCGAAGCTGCCATTCAGGTGGATGAATACCATGCCTTCGTTATCGGCGCGCAGCAGGTCGCGATAGCGTTTTTTCAATGCGGAACAGACGATAATGCCGGTTTCGTTCTTGTGGTACAGGCTGTAAGCGGCGTCGTTCAGGCGTTGCAGCCAGGGGGCGCGATCGTCGTCGTTCAATGGCTGGCCGCCGGCCATTTTCTGGATATTGGCGCGTGGGTGCAGGTCGTCCCCGTCAATGAATTTCGCGCCGATTCTCTTGGCTAACCCCGCGCCCACGCTAGATTTTCCGCTGCCGGATACGCCCATCAGAATAATGCTCTGTCCTGACATAATTTGATCTCTATCGCAAAGTGTAAATTAAGTGCGTCTTACTGGTATCGAATTTTAACATGTTACCGGTATCATGATACCCGTAACATCATGAGTCGTGACGCTTATCACAAGGAACTTTCCCTGAACGCCACGTCTATAACGATCTGTAGCGGGACGTTTCCCATAAGACCGGGATCGCTCGTGAAAGAACAGCAATAAGCTCCTCATCCGACCTCTGTTTCCCAACAGCGGGCGGTGAGGCATTACCGGAGAACGTTATGCCATTGGTTATTGTCGCAGTGGGCGTCGCATTGCTGCTGGTGCTGATGATTCGCTTCAAACTGAACGGGTTTATCGCCCTGATTCTGGTCGCGCTGGCGGTCGGCGTCATGCAGGGGATGCCGGTCAACAAGGTTATTGCCTCCATCAAGAGCGGTGTCGGCGGCACCCTGGGTAGCCTGGCGCTGATCATGGGGTTCGGCGCCATGCTGGGGAAAATGCTGGCCGACTGCGGCGGCGCCCAGCGTATCGCCACCACGTTGATCGACCGTTTCGGTCGTAAACATATTCAGTGGGCGATTGTACTGACCGGGTTCACCGTCGGTTTCGCCCTGTTCTACGAAGTGGGGTTCGTACTGCTGCTGCCGCTGGTGTTCAGCATCGTGGCTTCCGCCCGTATTCCACTGCTGTACGCCGGGGTACCGATGGCCGCCGCGCTGTCCGTCACCCACGGTTTCCTGCCGCCGCACCCAGGGCCGACCGCCATCGCTTCCCTGTTCCATGCCGATATGGGTAAAACCCTGCTGTACGGTACGCTGCTGGGGATCCCGACGGTGATTCTGGCCGGCCCGGTTTATGCCCGTTTTCTGAAGAAGATCGACAAGCCGGTACCGGAAGGTTTGTATAACCCGAAACAGTTCACCGAAGAGGAAATGCCGAGTTTTAGCATCAGCGTGTTCACCGCGCTGGTACCGGTACTGCTGATGGCGTTGCGCGCCGTGGCGGAAATGGTGTTGCCGAAAGGCCATGCCTTCCTGGCTTACGCCGAATTCTTCGGCGACCCGGTGATGGCTACCCTGATCGCGGTACTGATCGCCATTTTCACCTTCGGGTTGAACCGCGGCCGCTCGATGGATGAAGTGATGTCCACCATTACCGACTCCATCAAAATCATCGCCATGATGCTGCTGATCCTCGGCGGCGGCGGCGCCTTTAAACAGGTGCTGGTGGACAGTGGCGTGGATAAATACATCGCCGGGATGATGCACGACAGCGGCGTTTCACCGCTGCTGTTGGGCTGGCTGATTGCCGCCGTGCTGCGTCTGGCGCTGGGTTCCGCCACCGTGGCGGCGCTGACCGCCGGCGGCATCGTCGCGCCGATCATCGCCACCAGCGGTGTCAGCCCGGAACTGATGGTGATCGCGGTCGGCTCCGGCAGCGTGATCTTCTCTCACGTTAACGACCCCGGTTTCTGGCTGTTCAAGGAGTATTTCAACCTGACCATCGGCGAAACGCTGAAATCCTGGTCGGCGCTGGAAACCATCATCGCCGTGTGCGGCCTGGTCGGCTGTTTGCTGTTAGGCATGGTGGTGTAATCGGGCATGGCCTGAAGTGACACGCCGCCTTCTCAATGAAGGCGGCGTTGATGTCCACATCTTCCGGGCCGTCAGCATCATCCCCGCACTCGGCGGGGAAGCGCTATAACTTCAGATAGGCCCGAATGCCGTCCAGAAACATTTGGGTGGAAATCATCACCAGTACCAGCCCCATCAGACGTTCCAGCGCGTTGACGCCTTTGTCTCCCAGCAGTCGCAGAAACAGGTTCGACAACAGCAATACCGTGATCGTAATCGCCCAGGCGATGAACAGCGCCAGCGTCAGGTGCGGCAACTGATTGGGATACTGGTGGGAGAGTAGCATCAACGCCGCCAGAATCGACGGCCCGGCCACCATCGGGATCGCCAGCGGCACCAGAAAGGGTTCGTCCCCGGCGGGCAAACCGCTGGTAAAGCCTTCCTGCGAAGGGAAAATCATGCGAATGGCGATCAGGAACAGTACGATGCCGCCGGAGATGGAGACGGTCTCCGTGCGCAGGTTCAGGAACGCCAGGATCTTTTCCCCCGCGAACAGAAATACCAGCATCACGGCCAATGCGATAATCATCTCGCGAATCAGCACCTTACGTCGCCGTTTGGGATCCAGGTGCTTCAGCACGGACATGAATATCGGCAGGTTGCCGAGAGGATCCATAATCAGTAGCAACAGTACGGTTGCCGAGATCATTTCCGTCATGATGGGGGTGCGCTCCTATTAGGCTTACTGCTGAAAAGGCCCGTGGCATCGAATAAATTCACTTGCGACTTCTGATACATTTTGTAAGGTTGAACGTCATCACTTTAAAGTATGTTTACTGTCGGCAACGGCAGTCAGGCTTCATTTTCGTCACCTCCAGGCAGGACAGTTACCATGAAAAATGTTGGTTTTATCGGCTGGCGCGGTATGGTCGGTTCAGTGCTCATGCAGCGTATGGTGGAAGAGCGCGATTTCGATCTCATTCGCCCGGTATTTTTCTCCACCTCTCAGCACGGTCAGCCAGCGCCGACGCTGGGCGGGCACCAGGGCGTGCTGCATGATGCCTACAATCTTGAGGCGTTACGCGCGCTGGATATCATCATTACCTGTCAGGGTGGCGATTATACCAACGAAATTTACCCGAAGCTGCGTGAAAGTGGCTGGCAGGGGTACTGGATCGACGCAGCATCGTCTCTGCGTATGAAGGATGACGCGATTATCATCCTCGACCCGGTGAACCTCGGCGTGATCAAGTCAGGTCTGGATAACGGCATCAAAACCTTTGTCGGCGGCAACTGCACCGTCAGCCTGATGCTGATGTCGTTGGGCGGTCTGTTCGCCAACGATCTGGTGGAGTGGGCGTCCGTCGCTACCTATCAGGCGGCTTCCGGTGCCGGTGCGCGCAACATGCGCGAACTGCTGGTACAGATGGGGCAGTTGAATGCCGAGGTCGCGAGCGAGCTCAGCGATCCGGCTTCCGCGATTCTGGATATCGAACGTAAGGTGACGGCGCTATCACGCGGCGGTCTGGCGGTGGAAAACTTCGGCGTTCCGCTGGCGGGCAGCCTGATCCCCTGGATCGACAAACAACTGGAAAACGGCCAGAGCCGCGAAGAGTGGAAAGGCCAGGCGGAAACCAACAAGATTCTGAACACCGCCAGCACCATTCCCGTCGACGGTCTGTGTGTTCGTATCGGCGCGCTGCGCTGCCACAGCCAGGCGTTTACGCTGAAATTGAAGAAAGACGTGTCGATTCCGGAAATCGAGCAGATGCTGGCGACCCACAATGACTGGGTGAAAGTGGTGCCGAATGACCGTGAAATCACCATGCGCGAACTGACTCCGGCTGCGGTGACTGGCACGCTGTCTACCCCGGTGGGCCGTCTGCGTAAACTGAATATGGGGCCGCAGTATCTGTCGGCGTTCACCGTGGGCGACCAGTTGCTGTGGGGCGCGGCTGAACCGCTGCGCCGTATGTTGCGCATCCTGTTGTAACGGATGTGTTGTAACGGATATTGTGTGTCGCTGATGGCGCCGCCCCTAAGGGCGGCGCCATTTTTTTATCGCAATGCCGTCATCGCCGTTGCGGATCAAAATACATGTTCGGTTTGCCAGCTGACCCTACCTGCCAGTTGTTCTTCGATTTGCGATGCATTATGGGGTTCGATAAATGCCGGGATGACGGTTTGCGCATGGGTCAGATTCGCCAGCATCAACTGATCCGACAAACGGGGATGCACATTCCACGGTAGCCAGCGCGCTCGCCCGGCTTGTAGCATCATCATGGCGGGCGAGCTATAGGGAATTTGCCCGCTGAAGATGAAATGGAAGCGATCAGCCTGGGAGCGTAGCGCGGCGGATAGCCCGCTGCTGGCGGTGCCGTCGCTACAGATGATCACGTCGTCCGGGCGGTAGGGCCGGGCGCTTTGGTGCGACAGCAGGTGATGAAGGTACTGTCGCAGGTAGGGGATTTGGCTGTCGATGAGCAGTTTGATTTCCTGCTGAACCTGTGAACACAGACGCGGCACGACGCCGTATTCCATCAGGTAGAGCGCCATATCCGGCGCGCGTCCCCAGCCGGGAACGCCGATCAGCGCGCCGTCGCGGCATGCCTGTAGCATGATGGCTTTTTGTTCCGCCAGTGACTGGGCGCGGTCGCCGTAGGAGGCATCCGTAATCAGCAATGCGGCTTCCGGCGGCAGGTCGAACGGAAACAGCGAGGATTCGGTGCTCCAGTCGCCGGTGTAGGTCAGGCCGCCGCCCGCGACGACATGCATCCAGATACCGCCGGGGGAGTGACCGCTACGCCCGGTGATCATCAACACCGGCCCGATTTCACAGCGGCCGTGTTCCGGCAGGATACGGCGATCCTCCTCGGCTACCCATGTCGCTGGAATTTGCCGCCAGACCCGCTCGGTGGCGTACACCGGCGGATAACCCCACGCTTCGCGCAGTATCAGGCCGCCGCAGTGATCGATATGCGCATGGCTCAGACAGATGGCGTCCGGCGGAGGTAATTCACCGATATCGGGAAGCTGCCCTGGCCGCGGTCCCTCTCCCAGATCCAACATTAAACGGAAGCCGTCGACTTCTACCATGAATGCGGCGGGACTTTTTCCCCCTACTCCGCTGACGGCGATCAGGGTTGGCATAATGTGTCTCCTTTCACGATGGCATAACTCCACCTGGCGTGTGCCGGTCAATAATAAAATAACACTCAAGGGGCGTACCGATGTCGACAGTTGTCCGGTTTTGTTCACTGTGCGGCGATGCCTCCCGGTGTAGGAAAGATAATCAGCGATGCAACGATGTTAACCTGTGAGAAAGCCGACAGAATCCGGTATTTCTGCGGGCAACATGGTAATAAACCAGCATCATATGTCGTTTTGAGACGCTATCGGCCAACATCTTCCGCAGATTATCGGCAGCGAGTGGCAGAAAGTTGATGAAATTGTTCTCAGGACAGCCCGGACGGGGTGCGGCATAATGTCGGGCGAGTGCTAACCAGACAAGGGCGCGGGTTTCTTTTTTGCGAGGGGTGTGATGCAACGACTGACAATCTCCATGGACGATCAACTGGCCGCCGATTTTGATGACCTGATGGCGCGCAAAGGGTACGCCAACCGTTCGGAAGCGTTCCGCGATATGCTGCGTCGCGAGTTGGGTGAAATGACGGTGGCGTCGGATCGCAATGGCGAATGCGTAGCGGTACTGAGCTATGTCTACGACCACCACGAACGTCAATTGTCCAGCCGGCTGGCGGGCATGCAGCACGATCATCACAGCCTGACCGTTTCCACTATGCATACCCATCTGAGCCATGACGAATGCGTGGAGACGGTGATTCTGCGCGGCCAAACCTGGCAAGTGGAACAGTTCGCCGAGCAGGTGATCGCCGAGACGGGCGTGCGCCACGGCAGGTTGAACCTGATCCCGCTATACCTCGAATAAACCGCGCCGCAGCGGGGCGACTTCATACGATGAACGGCAAAGCCGCCAGGCGTCGGCTCGGGGCCCGGCCAGCCGAAGCGTGAAGAATATCGTTAGACGTTTTGTGACGAATGCACGTCCTGTTATTACCTCAGATCAAGGAAGTATGAAATTTTCCAAAAACTTCATACGAAAGGGTTAACCGGTATCCGGCTATTTGTTATAAGTCGGCAGGAATTCCCCTCTTCCTTCAGATTTTGTTGCATCTTTCTCCTGCGGGCAGAGGCTCGTGCCGCACCAGGCACAGCGCGATCGCGCCGTTTGCCGTTCCCTGATTTCACTTGTCCCGGACGGATTGCCGCGATCTTGAATGTATCGCTATTCGACAGAAAGGATATGTGTGTGAGTCAGCTTGCCATCGAGAATGACCAGCCGTTGCTGGATGACGTTCAACGCTACTGGCGCGGCCGCGCCGCCGACTACAGCCAGATCAATATTGGCGAGCTGGCTATGCCTAAACGCGCCGTCTGGTTGGCGAAGATACTTGAACAGGCGCCGCAAAAACCGGTGTTGCGGGTGTTGGATATCGGCACCGGGCCGGGTTTTTTCGCGGTGACGCTGGCGCTGGCGGGGCATCGTGTGACGGCGGTGGACGTCACGCAAGCGATGCTCGATCAAGCTCGCGCTAACGCCGCGCATTATCGGACGACGATCGATTTTGTGCACAGCGACGTGCACGCATTGCCGTTTGCGGACAACGGTTTCGATCTGGTGGTTTCCCGCAACGTGACCTGGAATCTGACCGACCCGCAACGGGCTTATCAGGAGTGGCGGCGAGTATTGGCGCCGGGCGGGCGACTGATCAACTTTGACGCTAACTGGTATCTGCAACTGTTCGATGCATCCAGCCGGCGCGGTTATCTGGCGGATCGCGCCAATGCCCGCGAACAGGGGCTGGACGATCACTACGTCAATACCGACACCCAGGCGATGGAGGCGATCGCCCGGCAATTACCGCTCAGCCGGGAACAGCGCCCGGCATGGGATTCAGCCGCGCTGCTGGCATGTGGTTTTCGCCGGATTTGGCTGGAAACTGACGTCGGTGACGCGCTGTGGGACGAAACGGAGAAAGTGAATTACGCCTCGACGCCGATGTTTATGGTTTGTGCTGAAAAATAGGGAGCAGGCAATGACATTGACCCGCTGGTTATTGGTGTTGCTGTTGGCGGCGTTGGCGTTGTACGGCGTCAGCGCGCTGGCGACGCCGACGGACAATATACTGAATTACGCCAGTACCAAGGATATCCGCGATATCAATCCCCACCTGTACGGCGGCGAAATGGCGGCGCAGAACATGGTGTTCGAGCCGCTGGTGATCAATACCGATCAGGGGGTGAAACCCTGGCTGGCGCAGCGTTGGGATATCTCGCCCGACGGCCTGCACTACCGTTTTTATCTGCGTCCGGGGGTGACGTTCAGCGACGGCGAGCCGTTCAACGCGCAGGCGGTTAAGCTCAACATCGACGCGGTGCTGGCCAATTTGCCGCGCCACGCCTGGCTGGAACTGGCGCGACAGATCGACCAGGTCAGCGTGGTGGACGCATTGACGCTGGATATCACGCTGAAAAATCCCTACTACCCGACGCTGATTGAGTTGGGGTTGACGCGGCCGTTCCGTTTCCTCTCGCCGCGCTGCTTTAATCACGGTCAGACCAAAGACGGCGTGCGCTGTTATGCAGGCACCGGCCCCTGGCTGTTGGCGCAGCATGTGACACAGCAATACGCCCGTTTTGACGCCAACCCGCATTACTGGGGGGCGAAGCCGGCGCTGGCCGGCGTGGAGTGGCGGGTGATCCCGGATGGACAAAGCCTGTTGCTGGCGCTGCGTAAAGGCGATATCCAGCTGATTTTCGGCGCCGACGGCGACATGTTGGACGGCGATAACTTTGCCGCATTGCAGGCTTCCGGCCAGTTTCGCACCGCCATCAGTGAACCGGTAGCATCGCGGGCGTTGGTGCTGAACAGCAGTCGTCCGATTGTTGCGGATCAACGCCTGCGCCAGGCATTGCAATACGCGGTAGATAAAGAAGCCATCGCCCAGGGCGTGATGGCGGGCGGCGAAAGCGTGGCGCAGACGCTGCTGGCGCGTTCGGTGCCTTACGCCGATATCCCTGACTTGCCGGTTTACGCTTATGATCCGGCACGAGCGGCGGCGTTGCTCGATGAGGCGGGGTGGCGTCGCGAGGGCAACGGCATTCGCAGTAAACAGGGGATGCCGCTGCGGCTGGTGTTTTCCTACAACAGCAACAATGCCAACGAACGGGCGATCGCCGAAGTGATCCAGAGCCAGTTCCGGCAGGTCGGCGTCGAGCTGGTGCTGCTGGGCGAGGAGAAACAGGCGTATCTGGATCGGCAAAAATCCGGCGATTTCGACCTGCAGTATTCGCTGTCGTGGGGCAAACCCTATGACCCGCAATCCTACGTTTCATCATTCCGCATTCCGGCGCACGCCGATTATCAGGGGCAGAAAGGGTTGCCGGATAAAGCGGAGATCGACCGTATGATCGGCGACGTATTGATTGCTCACGATGAGAACGCGCGGCGGGCACTGTATCGCCAGATCCTGACCCGGCTGGCGCAGGAGGCGGTATATATTCCGCTCACCTATTCCCGTACCCGGGCGGTGTTCAACCAGACGCTGCAAGGCGTTGCCTTTAATCCGTCGCAGTATGAAATTCCGTTCGAAAACATGTCGTTCCAGCGATAACGGCACGCGAATGGCGCGTTATCTGCTGCGGCGGCTCGGTACGATGTTGCCGCTGGTGCTGGCGATATCGCTGGCGACCTTTACCTTGATTCGTTTGTCGCCGTCCGATCCGGCGGAAGTGGCGCTGCGGGTCAACGCGGTGGTGCCGACCGACGCCGCTATCGCCCTGACGCGCCAGCAACTGGGGCTGGATCGCCCGTTCGGCGCGCAGTATCTCGACTGGCTGTCGCGCGCGCTGCGGCTTGATTTCGGCATGTCGTTCGTCACCCGGCAGCCGGTGCGGGAGGCGCTCGCGCAGGCGTTGCCGGCAACTTTGCAATTAGCGGGGGCGGCGCTGCTGATGGTGCTGGCAAGCTCGCTGTCGCTGGCGACGCTGTGCGTGTTGCAGGCCGGACGCTGGCCGGACAGGCTGCTGCGCGTTCTGCTGTTTCTGCTGACCGCCATGCCCGGCTACTGGGCGGGGTTGTTGTTGCTGTGGTTGGCGGCGGTCGCGTGGCCGCAATTGCCGACCGGCGGTATCACGGCGCCGGGCGCGACGTTGCTGCCCGCGTTGACGCTGGCGCTGGGTTACATCGGCACCTACGTGCGTCTGCTGCGCAACAATATGCTGCACCACCTCGCCCAACCTTATGTGACCTATGCCCGCGCCCGTGGGCTGTCTGAACGCCGCATTCTGTGGCGGCATGTACTGCCCAACGCCGGGTATTCGCCGCTGATCGCGCTGGGCATGAGCCTGCCCAAACTGATGGCGGGGGCGTTGGTGGTGGAGAATATTTTCGCCTGGCCGGGGCTGGGGCGGTTATGTGTCACCGCCATCTTCAACCGTGATTACCCGGTGATTCAAGCCTATGTGTTGTTGATGGCGCTGCTGTTCGTACTGGGTAATTTTCTGGTGGACGCGCTGCAACTGTGGCTCGACCCGCGTTTGCGACGGGGGGTAATTTCATGATGCGGCGTGTCGGGCGGGCGCTGCGCGGTGATCGGTTGGCCTGCGTCTGTCTGCTGTTTCTGCTCCTGGTGCTGGCGGCCGGCATACTGGCGCCCTGGCTGGCGCCGCACGACCCGCTGCTGGTGTCGTGGCGCGACAAATTTCAGCCTCCGGGATGGCGCTACCCGCTCGGCGCCGATGCGCTCGGCCGCTGTATTTTCTCCCGTTTGCTGTTCGGTATTCGCACCACGGTGGGGATGGCGCTGCTGGCGATGTCGCTGACGTTGCTGGTGGGAACGATGGCCGGCGTGCTGGCGGGCTTTTTTTCGCGGCCGGGTGGATGCGTTATTGATGCGGCTGTGCGATCTGATGCTGGCGTTTCCGGCAGAGGTGATGATTTTCGCGCTGGTGGGCATGCTGGGGCCGGGGTTGGGTAATATCCTGCTGGCGGTGCTGCTGGCGAAGTGGGCCTGGTACGCCCGTATGGTTCGCGGCATCGTGATGCAGTACAGCGGCGGCGGCTATGTGCAGTATGCCCGGCTGATTGGCGCCACGCCCCGTTACGTGATCCTGCGGCATCTGCTGCCGGTGGCGGCGGCGGAGTTGGTGTTGCTGGCGACGGCCGACAGCGGTGCGGTCATCCTGCTGTTGTCGGCGCTGTCGTTTTTGGGGCTGGGCGTGCAGCCGCCGACGCCGGAGTGGGGGGCGATGCTGGGGGATGCCCGCAACGTCATGCTGGCCTACCCGTGGCAGATGCTGCCCGCCGGATGCGCTGTCATGCTGGTGGTGGCGGCCTTCAACTATCTGGGGGATTTTTTCCGGGACGTGTTGGATGTCGTTCGCGCTCCCGGCGGCAATGCCGACGCCTGAACGATCCCGATGGCCGGTTCTGGGCGTCGGGGGGAAAGCGGCAAGCCGGGGATTTCTTTGCGCTTGCCCGCCGGAACGTCGTTCTTCGGTATCGTCTTAGCCCAATTGCAGCGGAACCCGGATGCGCACCTGGGTGAAGTGATCCGGTTCGCTGTTGACCGTAATGCCATAACCGCAGCCGTAATGCGCCTTGATGCGCCTATCCACCAGATTCATGCCCAACCCATCGCTGCCGTTGCGCGGGTGATAGGCGCCGGCGTTGTCTTCTACGGTGACTTCCAGACAGTTCGCGTGCGGCCGGGCTTCTATCCGCAATACGCCGTCCTCCAGCATGTGGGAAATGCCGTGTCTGATGGCATTTTCCACCAGCGGCTGGAGTGAAAAGGCGGGCAGGCGCGCCATCATCAAGACACGGGGAATGTTGATTTGCACCGTCAGATGGTTGGCGAAGCGCGCCTGTTCAATGTCCAGATAGGCGTTGACGTGCTCTAGTTCGTCGCCGAGCGATACTTCATCGCCGCTGCGTTTAAGGTTTTTACGAAAGAAGGTCGCCAGCGACAATACCAGGGAGCGGGCGTGCTCCGGATTCCGATGGATGACCGTCGAGAGCGTGTTGAGCGCGTTGAACAGAAAATGGGGGTTGACCTGCGCGTGCAGCAGCTTGATTTCCGACTGGATCAGCAACAGCTTCTGTTGCTCAAAACGCCCGGCGAAGATCTGCGCGGAGAGTAAATGCGCGATGCCTTCTCCCAGTGTGCGGTTGATGCTGGAAAACAGCCGGTTTTTCGGTTCATACAATTTGATGGTGCCTAAAACCTGTTGCGCTTCGCCCCGCAGCGGGATCACCAGCGTCGATCCTAACCGGCAGCGGGGCGAGTGCGGGCAGCGGAACGGCTGCTCGCTGCCGTCGGCGTAGACCACCTGGTTGAGTTCGATGGCTTTGGTGGTGTGGGGCGAAGAGATCAGCGAGCCGACGATGTGGTGATCCTCGCCGATACCGATAAACGCCAGCAATTTTTCCCGGTCGGTAATCGCGACGGCGCCGACGCCCAGTTCTTTATACAGGATGCGGGCGACGCGCATGCTGGTTTGTGGGGTGAACCCCTCCCGCAGTATGCCCTCGGCCTTGGCTGCGATTTTCAGCGCCTTGGTGGAAAACGCGGTGGTGTACTTCTCGAACATCGCCCGGCGGTCGAGCAGGATGCGCATAAACATCGCCGCGCCTATCGAATTGGCGATGATCATCGGCAGCGCAATGTTTTTCACCAACGCGAATGTGGTGTCGAAAGGGCGGGATACCGCCAGCAGAATGCCCATCTGCAGAATTTCCGCCAACAGTGCGGTCGCCGCGATTACCTGCGGCTGGAACAACAGGTCGACCCGGTTGCGTCGGGTCATACAGTGGTTGAGCAACCCGCCGATCGCGCCCTCCATCATGGTCGACAGCATGCAGGCGAACGCCGTCATACCGCCCATCGAATAGCGGTGCAGCCCGCCAGTCAGCCCGACCAGCAACCCCACCGCCGGGCCGCCCAGCACGCCGCCCAGCAGCGCGCCGATAGCACGGGTATTGGCGATGGCGTCGTCGATGCGCAGGCCGAAATAAGTACCAAGAATGCAGAACAGCGAGAACACCAGATAACACACCAGCTTGTGCGGCAGCTGGATGGTAATCTGCATCAGGGGAATGAATAGCGGCGTTTTACTCAGCAGGTAGGCAATGACCAGATAGACGCACATCTGCTGCAATAATAATAAAATCAGATCCAATTGATCGAACATCTGCGGTGAACCTCCATGTTAATGCTCCTGTCTTCTTCTTGTTGTTCCGCCGGGGCAGAACGAGCGGCAATCCCACGCCGTTTGTTTCCCACCATAGCCGGTTCGGCCGGTTATTGACACCTTCCTGCATGCGTTGGCCCCGTGATACCGGGGCTCATATTACCGCGTTGTCGTTGGTGGAATAAGTAATCATTTTTTCTTATCAATTAGTTGCGTAAAAAAATCGTTCTTGTCTCAAATATTTTCTGGTTTCTTGACTAAGCTGGAATGAGGCTATGTTTCTGAATAGAGAAGCGCATTAGCCAAGAGCGAAAGCACAGTCTGCGGCGCAGGAAGCGGCTCGCACAGCCGGTTATTACGGGGGAATGGTAAATATGAGGGCTCGCTCAAATCATGCCGCAGAAAACGTTAAACACAGAATCATGAGGTTGGCCATATTTTTTATGGGGTAGGGCTGGTTTCCTTTTCTGTTACTGATACAGGACATTTCCACATCGATTTTACGCAGAAGAAATGACCTGTTTCTTTAATATATTTCATTTATTTAGATGGTTAATCAGAGGATGGATACCATGTCAGGTTTTTCCGATCAGCGTGTCATTAATCTTCTTTTTTCCGGTCATTATGCCGATCCTTTCGCCGTGCTGGGTATGCACGATACGCCCGCGGGCCTGGAGGTAAGAGCGCTGTTGCCGGGCGCGTTGGAGGCCCATGTTGTGGATGCTCACAACGGTCGCAAAGTGGGCAAACTGGAGCGTCAGGATGAACGCGGCTTTTTCGCCTCGGTCATTCCCCGGCGCAAACATCACTTCAGTTATCGTCTGGCTGTAACCTGGCCGCGAGATACCTGCATTATCGACGACCCTTACCGTTTCGGCACTCTGCTGCAGGAGCTGGACGTCTGGCTGTTGGCGGAAGGGCGGCATCTGCGGCCGTTTGAGCAAATGGGCGCCCATCTCCGCACGCTGGATGGGGTGGACGGAGCCTGTTTTTCCGTCTGGGCGCCGAATGCCCAGCGGGTTTCCGTCGTTGGGGATTTCAACTTCTGGGATGGCCGCCGTCATCCGATGCGATTGCGGCGGGAAAGCGGTATCTGGGAACTGTTTGTGCCGGGCGTCGGTGTCGGCGACCTTTATAAATTCGAATTGATCGACTGCTATGGCAACCTGTTGCTGAAGTCCGACCCTTATGCATTCGAATCCCAGATGCGGCCGGACAATGCCTCGCTGGTGACTCGGCTTCCAGCGCCGCTGCCGGCAAGCCCGGAACGGCAACAGGCCAACGATCTGCAATCGCCTATCTCTATTTACGAAGTGCATCTGGGTTCCTGGCGTCGTCATACCGACGACAATTTCTGGCTCAGTTACCGCGAACTGGCGGAGCAACTGGTGCCGTATGTCAAATCGATGGGGTTCACCCATGTCGAATTGATGCCGGTGCATGAACACCCGTTCGACGGCAGTTGGGGCTATCAGCCGTTGGGGTTGTACGCGCCGACCCGTCGTTTCGGCTCACCGGAAGAGTTCCGCCAGTTGGTGGACGCTTTTCATGAAGCCGGGATCAATGTGTTGCTGGATTGGGTGCCGGGCCACTTTCCGGCGGATAGCTACGGTCTGGCGCGTTTCGACGGCACCGCTCTGTATGAATACGCTGATCCGAAGGAAGGGTTCCATCAGGACTGGAACACCCTGATTTACAACTTCGACCGTCATGAGGTACGCAACTACCTGACCGGCAACGCCGTGTACTGGGCGGAGCGCTTCGGCGCCGACGGGCTGCGCGTTGATGCGGTGGCATCGATGATTTACCGCGATTACAGCCGCCGCGACGGCGAATGGGTGCCCAATCATTACGGCGGCAAGGAGAACCTGGAGGCGATCTCTTTTCTGCGTTATACCAACCAGACGGTGGGGCAGCATTGCCCCGGCCTGATCACTATCGCCGAAGAGTCTACCGACTACGCGGGCGTGACGCTGCCGCCGGAGCATAACGGGCTCGGCTTCCACTACAAGTGGAACATGGGCTGGATGCACGACACGCTGGCGTATATGCAGCTTGATCCGGTGCACCGTAAATTCCATCACGACCTGCTGACCTTCGGCATGCTGTATGCCTACAGCGAAAATTTCGTGTTGCCGCTGTCCCACGACGAAGTGGTGCACGGCAAACGCTCTCTGTTGGATCGGATGCCCGGCGACCCGTGGCAGAAATTCGCCAACCTGCGCGCCTACTACGGCTTTATGTGGGCTTACCCCGGTAAAAAGCTGCTGTTCATGGGCGGCGAATTCGCGCAGGGAAAAGAGTGGAACCACGACATCAGCCTCGACTGGCACCTGCTGGATGAGCCGGAAGGCTGGCACGCGGGGGTTCAGAACCTGGTGCGCGACCTCAATCACTGTTATTGCCAGCATCCGCCGCTGTATCAATGCGACTACCTGCACCAAGGGTTTGAGTGGGTGGTGGTGGACGACCGGGAAAATTCGGTATTTGCCTTTATCCGCCGCGACAACGATGGCAATGAAATGCTGGTCGTCAGCAACTTCACGCCGGTGCCGCGCGAGGGGTATCGCATCGGTATTAATCAGCCGGGTAGATGGCGGGAAGTGCTTAATACCGACTCCCTGCATTATCACGGCGGCAATCTCGGCAACGCCGGGGCGGTCAACAGCGAACCGGTAGGCAGCCATTCCCGGCCGCAATCTCTGGTATTGACGTTGCCGCCGTTGGCGACGCTGTATCTGGTCAGGGAGGCGTAATGACGGTACTGCAGGCCGGTCATCCGTATCCGCTGGGTGCCCATTTCGATGGCAGAGGCGTGAATTTCGCCCTCTCTTCCGCCGACGCCGTCGGCGTTGAGTTATGCCTTTTCGATGGCGCCTATGAACAACGTGTGCCGATGACGGCCCGTACCGATGCTATCTGGCATGGCTACCTGCCCGGCGCACGTCCCGGATTGCAGTACGGATTCCGCGTCGACGGGCCGTTTGATCCGGCGCGCGGCTTGCGCTTTAACCGCAATAAACTGCTGCTTGACCCCTGCGCGCGGATGATGATGGGGACGGTGCGGGATAATGAGCGTCTGCATGGCGGCTATCATCGCCCTGACCCGCGGGATGACGCCGATGTGATGCCGCGCTGTGTGGTGGTGGACGAGCGTTATGACTGGCGGGACGACAGCTTTCCGATGACGCCCTGGCCCCGTACCGTGCTGTACGAAGCACATGTGCGCGGGCTGACCAAACGGCATCCGGATATCCCTCAGGCGATCCGCGGCACCTACGCCGCGTTGGCGCATCCGGTGATGCTGGCGTATTTCGCCCGGTTGGGGGTGACGGCGCTGGAGCTGATGCCGGTTCACCAGCATGCGGACGAACCCCGGTTGCAGGCGATGGGGCTGCGTAATTACTGGGGGTACAACACGCTGCTGCCGTTTGCCGCCGACAACCTGCTGTCGGCGAGCGAACATCCGCTCAATGAATTCCGCGATATGGTGCGCGTGCTGCATAAAGCGGGCATCGAAGTGATTCTGGACGTGGTGTTCAATCACAGCGCGGAGCTGGATCTGGACGGGCCGACACTGACGCTGCGCGGTATGGATAATGCCAGCTACTGGCTGACGGACGATGGCGATTATCACAACTGGACCGGTTGCGGCAACGTGTTGCGGCTCGATTATCCGGCGACATTAGACTGGGTGGTGAGTTGTATGGTCTTTTGGCGGGATGTGTGCCATGTCGACGGTTTCCGGCTGGATCTGGCCACTGTTCTGGGGCGCTCTCCTGATTTTTCCTCCCGTGCGCCATTCTTCGCGGTGTTACGCAATCACCCGTCGCTGCGTGATATCAAGCTGATCGCCGAACCCTGGGATGTCGGCCCCGGCGGGTATCAATTAGGACGTTTCCCGGCCCCGTTCGCCGAGTGGAACGATCGCTTCCGCGATGATATGCGTCGTTTCTGGTTGCACCGCGATGTGCCCGTCGGGGTGTTTGCCCGTCGTTTTGCTGCCTCCAGCGATGTATTCGATCACGACGGCCGGCACCCCTGGGCTTCGGTCAACCTGCTGACTTCCCACGACGGCTTTACCCTGCGCGATCTGGTGTGTTTCAACCATAAGCATAACGAAGCGAATGGCGAACAAAATCGCGATGGCACCAACAGTAATTTCAGCAATAACCACGGCGTCGAAGGCGAGCAGGCGGATCAAGAAACCCAGGCCCGGCGGCATGTTAGCCAGCGGGCTCTGTTGACCACGCTGTTGCTGTCCCAGGGGACGCCGATGTTGTTGGCAGGTGATGAATTCGGGAACAGTCAGCAAGGCAATAACAATGCCTATTGCCAGGACAATGCGCTGGCATGGCTGCACTGGGACCAAGCAGATGACACGTTAATCGCATTTACTTCCGGGCTGATCCGTTTGCGCCGCTCCATTCCCGTGTTGCAAGGCGGGGGATGGTGGCGTGATGGAGAAAGTGACGTGCGGTGGCTGAATGAGCAGGGAACGCCGATGACGCCGCAGGACTGGGAACAGGGGGAACGCCGGTTGCAGATCCCGCTTTCTGAATGCTGGTTGCTGTTGATCAACGCGACTGAGCAGGCATGCGATTTCCTGTTGCCTGCCGGGGCGTGGCGGGTGTCCCCTCCGTTTGATGCAGTAGCGAATCCGGTTGAAGGTCGTGTTTGGCGCGGAGAGGCGAATGCGGTGTGTGTACTCGTAAAACAATAAAAAAGGAGTCTGACATGGTTAGTTCTGATAAACACGATCCTCTGATGCTTGCCAGACAGCTACCCCTCAAATCCGTGGCGCTTATTCTGGCCGGCGGTCGGGGCACTCGATTGAAAGACCTGACTGCGCATCGGGCCAAACCCGCCGTTCATTTTGGCGGCAGATACCGGATTATCGACTTTGCGCTTTCTAATTGTCTGAATTCAGGTATTCGGCGCATCGGCGTTATTACCCAATACCAGTCGCATACGCTGGTACAGCACATTCAGCGCGGCTGGTCGTTCCTCAACACCGAAATGAACGAATTCGTCGACCTGCTGCCGGCTCAACAGCGCCATGACGAGAACGATCACTGGTATCGCGGCACTGCCGACGCCGTGTGCCACAATCTGGACATCATTCGCCGTTATCGCGCCGAGTACGTGGTGATTCTGGCGGGCGATCATATCTATAAGATGGACTATTCCCGCATGCTGCTGGATCACGTGGAGAACGGCGCCGAGTGTTCGGTGGCCTGTATTCCAGTGCCGATCGACGAGGCAAAAGCCTTCGGCGTCATGAGCGTGGATGCCAACAACCGTATCCTCAGCTTTGACGAAAAACCAGACCACCCAACGGCGATGGCGGACAACCCGGACATGGCGCTGGCGAGTATGGGGATCTATGTGTTTAACGCAGAGTATCTCTACCACGTACTGGAAGAAGATGTTTGTACATCAGACTCCAGCCATGACTTCGGTAAGGATCTGATCCCGAAGATCGTGGAACGCGGCCAGGCCTGGGCCCATCCCTTTACGCTCTCCTGCGTGACCTCCACGGAAGACGCGCCGCCTTACTGGCGTGATGTGGGGACGTTGGAAGCTTACTGGCGCGCCAATCTCGATCTGGCATCGGTGATGCCGGAGCTGGATATGTACGACCACCACTGGCCGATCCGCTCGGCGATGGAGGCGTTGCCGCCCGCCAAGTTCGTGCAGGATCGCTCCGGTAGCCACGGGTTGACCATGAACTCGCTGGTCTCCGGCGGCTGTATCGTTTCCGGGTCGGTAGTGACGCATTCGGTGTTGTTCCCGCGGGTGCGGGTGAATTCGTTTTGCAGCATCGACTCGTCCGTATTGTTGCCGGATGTACAGGTCGGGCGTTCCTGCCGCCTGCACCGCTGTGTCATCGACCGGGCGTGCGAATTGCCGGAAGGCATGGTGATCGGCGAAAACGCCGAGGATGACAGCCGTCGCTTCTATCGTTCCGAGGAAGGGATCGTGCTGGTGACGCGCGCCATGCTGGCCCGCATAAAGTAGAGGCGCCATTCAGAGGGTGAAGGTCATCCGGCCTGCAGCCGGATGATCGGACAGGAGACAACATGCGGGTACTACACGTTTGTTCTGAATTTTTTCCGCTGCTGAAAACCGGCGGGCTGGCGGATGTGGTCGGTGCGTTGCCGAACGCGCAGATAGAAACGGGGCTGGATGTGCGGGTGCTGTTGCCTGCGTTTCCCGATGTGAAGCGCGGGATACCGGATACGCAGGTGGTGCGCGAACTGGAGACTTTCGCCGGCCATGTGACCATTCGCTACGGCCATTTCAACGGTGTCGGGGTGTATCTGATCGATGTCCCCCATCTGTTTGAACGGGCGGGCAGTCCGTATCACGACACCTCGATGTTCGCCTATACCGACAACTTTTTGCGCTTCGGTTTATTGGGATGGGTCGGGGCGGAAATGGCCAGCGGTATCGATCCGTTCTGGCGTCCCGATATCGTGCACGCCCACGACTGGCACGCGGGGCTGGCCTGTGCCTACCTGGCGGCGAAAGGTCGACCGGCAAAATCGGTATTTACCGTCCATAATCTGGCTTATCAGGGATTGTTTGATGCGCGTCACATGGCAGACCTGCGTCTGCCGCCTGAGTTTTTCCATATGTACGGGCTGGAGTTCTACGGACAGATCTCCTATCTCAAGGCCGGGTTGTATTACGCGGATCATGTCACCACCGTCAGCCCGACCTATGCGCATGAGATAACCCAGACGGAGTTCGGTTACGGCATGGAAGGGCTGCTGAAGGCGCGGGAGGACGAGGGACGTTTGTCCGGTATCCTCAACGGGGTGGATGAGTCCATCTGGAATCCGGCTCATGACGCATTGTTGACCGCTACCTACAGCCGCGACGAGCTGGCGAAGAAAGCGGAGAACAAGCGGCACCTGCAAACGGCGATGGGGTTGAAGGTGGATGACCGGGTGCCGGTATTCGCCATCGTCAGTCGCTTGACCAACCAGAAAGGGTTGGATATCGCGTTGCAGGCCGTGCCGGAACTGCTGGAACAAGGCGGTCAGCTGGTGGTTTTAGGGGCGGGTGACGCCGTCCTGCAGGAAGGTTTTTTGGCGGCGGCGGCCGAATATCATGGCCGCGTCGGCGTCCAGATTGGTTATCACGAGGCCTTTTCGCACCGCATCATTGGCGGCGCGGACGTGATTATGGTTCCTAGTCGGTTCGAACCCTGTGGTTTGACGCAGTTGTACGGCCTGAAATACGGCACGCTACCGCTGGTCAGACGCACCGGCGGACTGGCAGATACGGTAGCAGACTGCTCGCTGGAAAATCTGGCCGATGGCCTGGCGAGCGGTTTTGTGTTCAGCGATTGCAATGTAGCGTCGCTGTCGCGGGCGATTCGTCGGGTGTTTGTGTTGTGGTCCCGGCCTTCGCTCTGGCGCTATGTACAGCGTCAGGCGATGGCAATGGATTTTAGCTGGCAGGTTGCTGCTCAGGCTTATCGTGCGCTTTATCAACGTCTGTGGTAGTTACGCATCAGTGGGAATGACACTATGAACTCTCCATTTATCTACAACTCACCAACGCTTAGCGTGGATGCATTGAAGCACTCCATCGCTTACAAACTGATGTTCACCGTCGGCAAGGATCCCAGCGTGGCCAGCAAGCACGACTGGCTGAACGCGACGGTGCTGGCGGTGCGGGATCGCATGGTGGAACGCTGGTTGCGTTCCAATCGCGCGCAGTTGTCCCAGGATGTTCGGCAGGTGTACTACCTGTCGATGGAGTTTCTGCTGGGGCGAACGTTGTCGAATGCGCTGCTGGCGATGGGCATGTTCGACGATCTGAAACTGGCGCTGGACGCCATGGGGCTGGATCTGAACGAGCTACTGGAGGAAGAGGACGATCCCGGTCTGGGCAATGGCGGCCTGGGGCGGTTGGCGGCCTGTTTTCTCGATTCGCTGGCGACCATGGCGTTGCCGGGACGCGGTTACGGTATCCGCTATGAATACGGCATGTTCAAGCAGAACATCGTTGAGGGTAAGCAGGCGGAATCGCCGGATTACTGGCTGGAATACGGCAACCCTTGGGAGTTTGCGCGGCACAGCACCCGCTACAAGATTCGGTTTGGCGGGCGTATTCAGCAGGAAGGCAGCAAGACTCGCTGGCTGGAAACCGAAGAGATCGTGGCCTGCGCCTACGATCAAATCATTCCCGGGTTCGATACCGACGCTACCAATACCTTGCGGCTGTGGGCGGCGCAGGCCAGTAACGAAATCAACCTCGGTAAGTTCAATCAGGGCGACTACTTTGCCGCAGTACAGGATAAGAACCACTCGGAAAACGTATCCCGTGTGCTCTATCCGGATGATTCCACCTATTCCGGCCGCGAGTTGCGTCTGCGCCAGGAGTATTTTTTGGTATCCGCTACGGTACAGGACATCCTGAGCCGCCATTGGATGATGCACAAAACTTACGACAACCTGGCGGAGAAATTCGCTATCCATCTGAACGACACCCATCCGGTGCTGGCGATCCCGGAGTTGATGCGGTTGCTGATCGACGAGCATAAGTTCAAATGGGATGCGGCCTGGAAGGTGGTGACTCAGGTGTTCTCCTACACCAACCACACGCTGATGGGAGAAGCGCTGGAAACCTGGTCGGTGGAGATGTTGGGTAATATTCTGCCCCGCCATCTGCAACTGATTTTTGAGATCAACGAACGTTTTCTCGAAGAGGTACAAGCGCGTTTCCCTAATGAGCGCGACCTGTTGAAACGGGTGTCGGTCATTGATGAAGACCATGGACGCAAGGTGCGTATGGCCTGGCTGGCGGTGATTTGCAGCCACAAAGTTAACGGGGTTTCGCAACTGCATACCGACTTGATGGTGCAGTCGCTGTTTGCGGATTTCGCCCGCCTTTATCCTGAACGGTTTTGCAACAAAACCAACGGCGTCACGCCGCGGCGTTGGCTGGCGTTGGCCAATCCCTGGTTGTCGAAGGTACTGGACGACGCCATCGGCCATAACTGGCGCACCGACCTGAGCCAACTGGAGGATCTCAAACCGAATATCGATTTTCCGGCATTCCTGCAAAAGGTGCGTAACGCCAAACGGGAGAACAAAAAACGCCTGGCTATCTATATTGCCCAGCATCTGGATGTGGTGGTGGATCCCAATGCGCTGTTCGACGTACAGATCAAACGTATCCACGAATACAAGCGTCAACTGCTTAACGTGTTGCACTTGATCACGCTCTACAACCGCATCAAGGACGACCCCAGCCTGGATCGCGTGCCGCGTGTGGCGATCTTTGCCGGCAAAGCGGCATCGGCGTACTACATGGCGAAGCACATCATCCACTTGATTAACGATGTGGCCAAAGTGGTGAACAACGATCCGGCGGTAAAAGACAAACTGAAGATCGTGTTTATTCCCAACTACGGCGTCAGTCTGGCGCAGATCATCATTCCGGCGGCGGATTTGTCCGAGCAGATCTCGCTGGCGGGCACCGAGGCGTCCGGCACCAGCAACATGAAATTCGCCCTCAACGGCGCGCTGACCATCGGCACGCTGGATGGCGCCAATGTCGAGATGCGCGAACGGGTGGGAGATGACAACATCTTCATTTTCGGTAATACGACGGAGCAAGTGGAGGAACTGCGGCGCAATGGCTACAACCCGCGCGATTTCTACAATCAGGATGATGAACTGCACCGGGTGCTGACGCAGATCGCCACCGGCGTCTTCAGCCCGGATGATCCGCATCGTTATGCCGACCTGTTTGATTCACTGGTTAACTTCGGCGATCACTATCAGCTGTTGGCAGACTACCGTAGCTATGTGGATACCCATGACAAGGTAGACGACATCTATCGGGACGAGGACGAATGGACGCGACGCACGCTCTACAATATCGCCAACATGGGGTATTTTTCGGCGGATCGCACCATTCAGGAATACGCCGACGAGATCTGGAATATTAAACCGATCCGGCTGTAAGCGGGCAAAGTGAACGACAAGGGGCCGCAAGGCCCCTGTTTTTTTGGCGTTCTGGTGTGTCGTCGCTGTTGCCGGGCTTATTCGCACGCTTCCAGCTCGCCGGCCGTCGTCAGGCGGTAGCGGACACCGGCCCTGACGCCGTCTTCCCCTTCGTAAATGACCCGAAAGCGGGTGCGGACGCCGTCGTGATAAGTGACGGCGGCGCAACCGCCTTGACCGAGCTGCAGGGTCATCATGCTGCCGACTACCACCACAACGCTATCGGCGCCGCAGGCGGTGACGGAAAGCTGCTCGCCGGTTGCCGCGATATGGGCGCTATCGCCAAGACTGTGCAGGCAACACATATCTCCGGCGCTGACGATCCGATCCCGGTCGCCGGTGCCGCTGATGTAGGTGCGCGAGCCGGTACTGGCGATGTGGCTGCCATGTCCGTCGCTGACGATTTTGACGGCATTGCCGCTATTGGCGATACGGGCGCGCTCGCCCAATGCGCCGATACGGCTGTTCGGGCCGGTGTTGCCGATATGGGCGGCACATCCCGCGCTGACCAGTTGGCAGGCATAACCGGTGCTGGCGATACGGTGGTGCTCCCCCTGACAACCGATGAGGTTGCCGTCTCCGGCGGAAGCGAGCCGTCCCTGCGGCGACGCGCTGCCGATGCGCTGGTCTGAGGCGCTGACGGCCAGCGTGTACGGGCCGTTCTCCGTGATGTCCGGCGTGTTTTGCGCCGCCGCTACGGTTGTGGACAGCAACTGCGCCAGCAAAGAACGGGTGGCCGCCAGTTCCTGACGCACAAAAAACGGCTGGCTGAAATGTTGGGCATAGCTGTAGTCCACCAGACTCTCCATCCACTCGCGGTAGCCGTCATGCAGCAGCGCATCGTGAAGCTGCGGGTAATGTGCGCCCTGAGGGAAACGGCGCAGAAACCAGCGGTAAATCTGCGGGCTGACCTTTAGCCGGTGCAGGTGGCGTCGGGTGATTGGATTCATGCGCGCCTCCGGGCCGTCAGTGGCGGTGATAGCCGTCGATCATGCTGCGAAATGTCTGGGTCGGGGTGCGCCCGGTGGTGCACAGATAGAGATGCCCCACGATGAAAAAGACGCTGACCACCGCCAGCAGCGCGTGCAATTGCAACAGCCAGTAGGGAGAGAGCGCCGCAGGCAGCCATTCGGGGTGTTGCAGCAGGACGCCGGTCAACAACAGCAGCGGCAGCAAACCGTACATCACCCCCAGATAGGCGGCTTGTTGCAACGGGTTGAACTTGCAGTGGCGTGTGGCCGGGAATGGGTGGTCTTCGCCGCGGATAATGCCGTAGAGATAGAACCTGACCTGCTTCATTGCCCGCGGCTTCCAGCCTTGCGGCTCGATGACATAGTGGCGCCCGTTGCCGCCCAGGGCATTAATACTGACGAACAGCAGCCAGTCGGCCAGCAGCAGGTAGCCGCACAACGCATGCAGGGAAACCAGACGGGCGGTATCGTCGGGCGAGGCCAGCGCAAAGTGGTTGATGGCGCCGCTAAGCAGCAACAGCAGAAACAGCAGCGCGTTGCTCCAGTGCCAGAGCCGAACCGCACCGGAATAGAGGTAAATTTTCTCTTCGTGCCCGGCTGGATGCGGCCTGGCGAAGCGGTAGCGCAGCACGCCGTGCAGGGCGAGAACGCCCAGCATGCCCGCCAGCGCGAGACCCGCCAGGATCAGCAGCGTCGGCCAGTGGTCGGGGGTGTAGCGCGTCACGTAACCGGCGAGTTGCGCCTGAAACTGTTCTGCGTGGGGCAGGGTATTCATGCTTTAACCTCCTCTGCCGAATGTGGGCCGGGGCGACGGTAAACATGCGCTTCCCCGGCGCCGGGGAGCTGATACCGATAGTAATCGTGGGTTTTCAGCCAGCGCTGTATCGGTTCACTATCTTCTCGGCCGAAAAGCAGCGCCTGCTGCGGGCACGCGCTGACGCAGATGGGGGGGAAGCCCTTGCTGAGCCGGGATTCGAAGCAGAAATCGCACTTATCCGCCACATGGGTGACGGGGTTGAGGTAGCGCACCTGATACGGGCAGGCGGAAATACAGTAGCTACAGCCGATGCAGGTAGGGCGGTTGACCCGGACGATGCCGGTGGCCTGATCCCGGTAGGAGGCGCCGGTCGGGCAGACGGTGATGCACGGCGCCTCTTCGCAGTGTTGGCAGGCATAGCGAAAAAAGTGGTACTGGTTGCCCTGATCCGGCGGCGTTAACGGAATATGGGCGATACTCATGCGCGCCATGCCTTCCGGAACATCGTTCACCTTGCGGCAGGCGGTGACGCACAGATTACAACCGTTGCACAGCGTTTCATCATGAATCATGGCATAACGCACCGCTTTGCCTTTTTCCGTGCCCGCCAGCGTGGAGAACAGCGGCGCGCTGAAAAAAACTACCGATCCCATGCCAAGGACGAACTTACGGCGTGAGCATGTCATCTGCCTGGCCTCCCGAGGTTTATCTGGTGTGAAAAAAAACGACGTCCCTGCCGTGGAAAAAGTCTGGCGCTGCGGCCTGTCGCTATGGGTTTTCATACTGTTCGACCTCCAGCCATTCGCACAGCCCCTGTGCTTTGCCGCTGCTCATGAAGCGATCGCTGTACAGGTAAACGGTGCCGTTGGACGCCAGCACCGTATGAATGTCCCTGAATTCATCTGTGCGGGCGATGGCGGCCAGCGCACTGTCGATAGTGGCGTTGTCCAGGTTGTAAGGCGCGAGTTGCAGCATGCGTAGTTGATAGGGGCGCGGGTAGGTGCGGCACTCGAACCGGACGCTTTCTGCCACCGTGCGACAGATGTCCTGGTGCCGGATGCACGCCAGTATGCGGGCATAGTTGTCGCTGATGCTCCGACCTGAGTAGTAATACGCCTCTTCATCCTGCGCGATGCAACGGATGTCTGTGCAGGCTTCGCTGGCCTGTATTTCCGCCAACTGCTGCGCCGCCTGTTCCGGCGTCAGCGCGAAAGGCGGCTCGGCCAGCGTGCTGCGGGCGACCAGTTCCTCGCGGAGCGACGACTGGCGGATGTATTCCGCCAGCGCCATGAACGCGGGCAACGGTTCGTCCGTTGACGGCGGTACTTCGGCCGGCGTCGCCGTCGGCCGCTGTGCGTGCTGCGAGAAGGGTAACAACAGCCGGCGCAGGCCGGGATCCGCGACGCTGTCCGGCGGCGTTTCGCAGGCATCGTTGTGATGTTCGCTGTTCATCATCGTGCTCCTGCCGTGCGGTTATGAGGGAAGCAATCCCCGGGACGCCAGATCTTCCGCCACGTCCGCCATATTCAGCCGGAGCAGCGTGGCCCGCGTCGGGCAGCCCAGATCCGGATCCCACCCCATGGCGGTGTAGAACATCGTCAGAGATTGGTGCATGTCTTCGCGATCCATCTTGTCGGTGCCTTCGGTAAACACCTTGATTTTCGGATCTTTATCAAAAACCCAGTCGCAGATTTGGTCGTGCTCGCGCCGCATATCTTTGGTGTTCATCAGCTTCACGGTATAGGCGCGGTGCAGGGTAAAAATGCGCTCGGCGGCGACATCCAGATCTTCCGGCGTGGTTGGCTCGCCGGTGACGGCGGCAAAGAATTTGGCTTCCATCGCCAGATCGCCCCGGTAACGGCGGCTCTTGTGCGGCGAGACCGTCATCGGCCACACCCAATTGCACAGCGTAATGGCGTCATGCAGGCAACTGCGGAAAATCGCCCACTGGGCATATTTGATTTTGTAGGGATTGATCGGGGTGTAGTTTTTGGTTTCGTCGTAGGCGTCCGGCGAGCCGAACAGTTCGCCCGCGATCTCCTTTTGCAGCGCCAGCGGCAGGCCGCTGCCGATGTAGTTGATATGGGTATGGGTCATCGCATCGCGGTTGAACATGCAGTTGACGATGGAACCCACCTGCGCCGAGGCTTCGTTGGCGTGATGCACCGGGAAGCCCATCGGCGACCACAGCTTGTTCTTGGCGTAGTTCCAGTATTCGTCCCCCAATTCCCAGCGCTGGGCGAGGATATAGGAACCATCGGCCAGATGGCTAAGTTCACCGATGCGATGGGCCAGCCGGTGGTAGAAGTCGGTGATAAAGCGCGGATCGCCCTCTTCCAGCCAGTTCCACGGAATGGCGCTGTACTCATCGGCGGGCAGTACCCGCTTGAACACGCCGTGGGTATAACAATAGGTAAAGTCACGGTGCAGTTGGCCGTAGTTGCACCACAGCCCCATGTCGTCAAAGGTGTTCAGGCCAACCAGATTGCCGACCACATTGCCGTCGCCCTTTTCCTGAATGTCTTTCGGGCCTTTGGGGAAAATCGTGGTATGCACGAAGTTGGCGACGCAGGTGTTGCCGCCGGTGGACGGAACGCCGAATTGTTTGGCCTGCGGAACGTTCAACTGCGACATACAGCGAATCGGGCAGGAGTGGCAGCCGCCCATTTTGACCGTGTACTGTTCCGCTTCCGGGCCGAGATCGAAGGTGGATTTCATGGTGCGGAAACCGACGGTGTTCTGATTGCCGGGTGGGATTTCGCCGGTCTCGATCGGGCCGCCCTCCGCCGCTTTCCAGTACAGCCCTTTGCGCGCCGTCCAGCGTGACTGGGGCGATGAATATTCGGCCCAGGCCTGCGGCGTACTGGGCACAACGTGATTATTGTTGGCCCCGATAAGCTGGGTCATCATGTAATCGTTGAGCGCCTTGAGTTCCTGACGATCGGCGACATTGACCCCTTTGTTGCCCCGCACGGCGATGGCTTTGAGGTTTTTCGCGCCTAATACGGCGCCGCTGCCTGCGCCGCCGCTGTGGTTGCGGCTATTGAGGATGCCCGAGAGCGGCACCCGGTTTTCCCCCGCCGGGCCGATGGCGGCTACGCAGGTCTCCTCGCTGGTGGCGCGACAGATTTCGGCGGTGGTCTCCCGGGTGCCTTTGCCCCACAGGAAGGCGGCGTTCTCCAGCGTCACCTTGTCGTCCTGAATGTTAATCCATACCGGTTTGGGGGATTTCCCTTCGATAATGATGGCGTCGTAGCCTGCATATTTCATATAAGCGGCAAAAAAGCCGCCCATGTGGGCATCCACCACCAAATTACCGCGGGTGAATGTCGACAACGTGGTGATATTGACGCGGGAACTGCACGGCGCGCCTGAACCGGTTAGCGGGCCGACGGCGAAGACGATTTTATTGGCTTCATCGAAAGGTTGGGTTCCCGGTGCAACCTCGTCGTACATAATTTTATAACCAAAGCCCATGCCTCCAATAAATTGCTTATATTTGCTGGAGTCTTCTTTGGTTATTTTCCCGGAGCTTAAATCGATTCGTAATAAATTTCCTGTCCAACCGTTGGTCATGATTTATTTTCCTGCGCATGAGGTTGAATTCATCGGTAAATAGCGGTACTGAACAGCGGTCATACCGTAATATCTTTCCATTCAATAATACTGAGCGCGCCGGTAGGACACGCGGCGGCGCATTCTCCGCACAGAATACATTTACCGGATTTCTTTATCTGGGGGTTCACCGTCGCCATCATCCAGGGGCATGAAGACGTACAGGCGGCGCAACCAATACAGCGTTTGGTATCCACACTGATGCAGCCATATTCCGGATTATAGGAAATAACATTCAGCGGGCAGGCTTTCATACATTGTGGGTCTTTACATTGGCGACAGGTATCGGTGGTGAAATTCAAATCGCCATATAATCCGCCGCCGGATCCAATGCCTTTATCGCCGAAAAAGAAATGGCGATGAATTTTAACCCGGGAAAAGAAAGAACCGACGCTGCCGTCATTGACGGTGGTGCAGATGGTTTCACAGCGGTGACAGCCGGTGCAGCGAGCGCGTTTCGTGACCAGAACGCCTTTGGGCGTGGTCGTCAGCCCGACACGGCCGCTGCTGATGTCTTCCTGTCTACACCCCAGCAGGGACAAGAGTGCCGGAGCGATAGTGATACCCGCCAGACCTTTACTGGAAATCCGCAGAAATTCCAGCCTCGTTAACCCCAGAGTCAATATAGGACGTTCAACCTGATTAGACATTTAATTCTCATCCTCCACAGACAGCATGAATTTTGCGTGGCGATAAATACAGGCGAATCGAATGTTTTATAGAATCGAATATTTTATACGGGAATATTATTTTTTATTGTCGTTGTATATTTTATTTTATATCGACGTGGGTGCTTTATTTATTCCCTGTGTTATAGCTGGTTATTATATCCGTCATGCTTCACGTTGCAGGTATGTTGACAATATTGATTATCCGAGTGATTTACCGGAGTAAGCTCATCGGGGTTAACACATTTGTCGCCTTCCTGTCATTCGAATTATTTAGGATATATCTCCTGTCAGACAATGAATGATCATATACCGTCTGTCAGTATGCTTATGGTTATTTTATGGTTCAGGGTAATATAATTAATAACCGTGTTAATAGTAGTGTCTGAAAATTACTCAATCTGTGATTCAGATCTTATTAGCTTGTCTTTTATTTAATTTTATAGCGAACTGATTTTTATTCTTATCTGGAAGATAAAATATTAAAAATAAAATATGATCTTGTCGCCAGATCAATTTATGGAAATATTCATGGAGTGCAGTCCTGATAATAAATCATTCGAACATAATGCTGTTGCAGGGCTGATGAGGGGGATGTTTGATCCAGAGGATATTCGACAATATTGCCGGTTCGACACGGGAAAAATGCAGGGTGCCCGGTGCCGGGCGCCCTGTAACCGCGAGGCGCGGCGTTAGCTTGCTTGCGCCAGTTGGCTGCGGTAGCGATCCAGCCATTCGGAAACCCGCTGTTGCTGCGTTTCGTCCAGCCACATGCCCAGCTTGGTGCGGCGCCAGATGGCATCTTCCAGCGTCACGACCCATTCGTGTTCCACCAGATAGCGCAGCTCGGCTTCATACAGGTTATGGCCGAAATGCTCGCCCAGTTCAGCCACGCCGTTCGCCTGCGCAAGGATTTTTTCGCTGTGGCTGCCGTAAGTGCGGCTGTAGCGACGCGCCAGCGCTTCCGGCAGATTGTGGCGGCGACGCAGCGCGGCGGCGTAATCATCGCGGGAGCCCTTGATATCGCCGCCCGGCAGGACGGTTTGACGGGTCCAGGCTTTGCCGGCGTGCGGGAAGTATTGCCCCAGTTTTTCCAGCGCGTGTTCCGCCAGTTTGCGGTAGGTGGTCAGCTTGCCGCCGAAGACCGACAGCAACGGCGCGCGGCCGTTATCATCGGCGACGGACAGCGTGTAATCGCGGGTAATGGCCTGCGGCGAGTCTGATTCGTCGTCGCACAGCGGGCGAACGCCGGAATAGCTCCACACGATGTCTTCCCGCGTGAGCGGTTTGCGGAAGTGATCATTGTAGACGTCCAGCAGATAACCGATCTCTTGGTCATTAATCGCCACGTCGCGCGGATCACCGTGGTATTCCACATCCGTCGTGCCGATGATCGAAAATTCATCCTGCCAGGGAATGACGAACACGATGCGGTTATCTTTATTCTGCAGGATATACGCCTGCTCTTCATGATGAACGCGCGGCACCACGATATGGCTGCCTTTGATCAGTCGAATGCCATACGGCGAGGGCAGTGCCAGCCCGTCGTCGAAAAATTCTCTCACCCACGGGCCGGTAGCGTTGACCAACCCTTTCGCCTGCCAGCGCAGCGTGTCGCCGCTCAACATATCCTGCGCTTCAACGTGCCAGAGCCCGTTTTCGCGCCAGGCGCGGGTAACTTTGGTGCGGGTTTTTACCTCGCCGCCGTGACGTACCACTTCCTGAGCGTTCAGCACCACCAGGCGGGCATCATCCACCCAGCAGTCTGAATATTCGAAACCGCGCGTCAATTCGGGTTTCAATACCGACTCGCGGCCAAATTTCAGACCGTGGCTGGATGGCAGGCTGACACGTTTGCCCAGATGGTCGTAAAGAAACAGACCGGCGCGGATCATCCAGGCCGGGCGCAGATGGGGTTGATGAGGGAGGCGAAAGCGCATCGGGAAGATGATGTGCGGCGCCATCTTTAGCAGAACCTCTCGTTCCGACAGGGCTTCCCCCACCAGACGGAACTCATAGTGCTCCAGATAGCGCAGGCCGCCGTGAATCAGCTTGGAACTGGCGGAGGAGGTTGCGCTGGCCAGATCCTGCGCTTCCAACAGCAGAACCGACAAGCCGCGTCCAGCCGCGTCCGCAGCGATGCCCGCACCGTTAATTCCCCCGCCGATCACGATCAGATCTTTGCTTTCCACGTCTCTACCTCCGCCACATGCTATTATTAAATGTTCGTTTTCGCTCATTATGATATCGAAAACAAACATTGCAGCCAAGCATTAACCAAATAAAAACATTCATGCGTGATGGACGTAACACTTTGTTCATGGCGATGCGGGATGATGACGCTCTGACACTCATCCGACGGCCGTCTTTCCCTCTCTATTGATGGTGGCGGCTGATGGTGGCTGCGGTATGGCATACGGCAAGAATTGGACATCTCCCCGCAGTTTTTCAGGCCAGTGCCGGCGAAGAGTGGGGTACAATGACCACAATTTGATAACAAACGTCATGTAATCAGCGAGGTCATGCATGGAACAGTTTGAGGCGATCGATATCGAGCAGGCGTATCAACGCTGGCAGCGGGGCAACGTACTGGTGGATATTCGCGATCTCCAAAGTTTTGGCGCGGCGCATGTACCCGGCGCGACCCATTTGACCAACGAAACGCTGTCGGATTTTGTTCGCGGCGCCGATCTTGAACAGCCGGTGCTGGTGATGTGCTATCACGGCATCAGCAGCCGCAATGCGGCGCAGTATCTGATAAGCCTGGGATTTGATGCCGTTTACAGCGTGGACGGCGGTTTTGAGGCCTGGCGGCAACGCTTCCCGCAGGAGGTTGCCGCCGGATAATCGGGCAGTACGTGAGGATTTCGGGCACCGCCCTGTTTCAATATGGCCCGCCACAAAGCCTGGCGAAACAGGCACTAAGTAGGTTAGTCAGCGAGGAGGCACCGGCATGAGCACACCCCGATTGATGTCGTGTACGTGGCTATTGGCGTTATTGCCGCTGACCGCCGGCGCTGCGCCGCCTTCGGTACAGGCGGGTTTTTCTCCAGAAGGGAGTGCCCAAACACTGGTGCTGGAGACGATTCGGAACGCAAAACTCTCCATCCGGATGATGGCGTACAATTTTTCGGCGCCTGATGTCATCAAGGCGCTGGCAGATGCGCAAAAACGCGGTGTGGATGTGCGTATCGTCATTGACGAGCAGGCGAATCTTAGCGGCGCCAGCCTGGCTGCCAAAAACCTGCTGGTCAATGCGGGGGTTAAATTGAGAACCAACAACCATTACAAAATTCAGCATGACAAAGTCATGGTGGTGGATCGCCGCATCGTACAGACTGGCTCGTTCAATTACACGGCGTCGGCGGAAAAGCATAATTCCGAGAACGTGCTGGTGATCCGTAGTCCGGCGCTGGCTAAAACGTATCTGGTTCACTGGCAGTCGCGCTGGGCGCAGGGGAGCGATTGGCATTCCACGTATTAAGCGATGTCCCGAACGACGGCTGAGTCCTCCAGCCATCGGGACATCAACGCTATGCTTGTCTGACCATAGAGACGGCGGCGCGTTGGGTGTGGGTCGTGGGGTGCGGGGCTTTTCTGCTTTCGATGAAGGCCATAATTTCCAGACATGCAGCGACAATATTATCTTTCTCGGTTTGGGTGATGTGGGCGACCTGGTCGACGCCGATTTTTATTTTCCGCAGTCGATCTTTCAGAAATTCAAACTCATTTGTCGTCAGCGTGCCGATGCGTTGCCGATGGATGTAGTCATTCATATAGGCGACGAGCGAGAGGGAATTCATAACATTAATATCATCAAGCAGCTTTCTGACTGGAGCGAGATGTTTTTCATATGCGGCAGTATTCATGTCGTCCTCGGTGTGTTTAAAATAAAAAATAATCGACCATGCTTACGGATATATCAGCATGATGTGGGTGTTGAAATATGTTGGTTCTGATGCCGGTTTCGTTATGGCTATGCTATTGGCGGAGCGTATGTTTATATCCGCCGTGTGCGCACCGGCTGTTTTCTGGCAAATATTCTGCCGGTAATTTTTATTTTACTGTTCAATATACGCAGCATTGTTCTGTATGCCATGCTGGCCCAGCATCGAGTGATAATAGTGCCTGTGGTATAGGCGCTTAAATAAAACAACCGTCATGATGATGACGGTACAGTTCGATGATTTTCCGGTCTGTCGGCTGAGATAATAAAATGTGTTGTCGATAACCGTGATAAGCCAATGTCGACAAATAAATATACCTGTCATACGTCACGTTGCAGGTGTGTTGGCTGCGTGACTCGGCTCATCAATGGGCCTCGCCCTTCGGGCCAATGCGTGGCGTTGTTCAACACGCCAGCCGGTTGTCCTGCAACTCGAATGATTTGGGTATCGCGGGTTTTTCAGCATGCGCCGGCGTTCGTCGGTAAGGGCAAACCGTTAACCGGAAATAAACCTATCCAACTGGTCGACCGTTAGCGGCCGGGAAACAAAAAACCCCTGAATAGAATCGCATTCCAGTTCGCCCAAGATGTGCATCTGGGCTGCGGTTTCCACGCCTTCAGCAGTCACTTTTATGCCCATTTTATGCAGTGTATCAATCAGATAGCCGACAACGATTCGGTTCTTCCGGTTCTCGCCAAGATGCATGATCAGGCTCTTGTCGATTTTCACCTTGTCGAATTCATATTGATACAGATAGTGCACGCTGGTGTAACCGGCACCGAAATCGTCCAGAACGACAGCAATGCCTGCTGATCTCAGCGTTTTGATTTTATTTCGGATATTTTCAATGTCGCTGAGTAGAACGCTTTCCGTGATTTCCACTTCAATATTACGTGTGTCACATTGGTGTCGATGTAGATACTCCAGCAGCGTATCGACAAAATTCGTATCGGAAAATTGCACCGGTGATACGTTAGTCGCGATGGCATATCCTGGCTGTCGTAATAATTGCCGGCAGACCTCTTGAATAATCCATTCGCCCAGTGGGCGAATCAGTCCGGACTGCTCGGCCATGGGAATAAAACGATCCGGCGGAATCAACCCGAATTGCGGGTGATGCCATCGAATCAATGCCTCGAATCCGCTGACTTCCCTGCTATTCAGGTTGATGATCGGCTGGTAATGAAGACAAAAACCGCTTCTCTGATGGACAGCAGCCGCAAGGTCATTGTCGGTAAATATCATTGGCTACTGTTATCCCTTCGGTGATGAATGGCGCTGGCTGAGCGATGTCCGCTGTCGCCATAGAGCCAACAGCGTCATAATCAGCCATCAACGTGGTGGTTTGCCATAATGCGCCCTGCATGCCATAAATATCCCTAGCATTAAACTGCCGGTACATCTCATCATTATCGATACCCGTGAGAATTGCGCCCTGACTCCAGCCATTAATATCAGCCAATATTTTTCTGAAAAAAGTCAGCTCTCCGTATTTTAACAGAAAGGACTTCTCTATTTTTATATACTCGAATGTCACTCTATTGAGTAATGAAATATTGGTTCTTCCTGCGCCAAAATTGTTAAGCCATATTTTTGTCATTGATGTCAGAAGTTGCAATGCTCGGTGGCTTTGTTCATCACCGATAATATCAATATGCTCACTCACCAGGAACCGAATATCTTTTGTTTGCCCGACGATATCGAGTAATGCTTTATTGCCGACAAGAAACATCAACAGTTCCCGATCGAGTTCAATCGATAAGACAGGTACTGGAAGCGTCGATGATAACCATGCCGTCCTTATATATTGTAACTTGATCGCCAGTAACTGAAATTTATTCATGGTCGGGAAGGGCATATATTTATCACCTCCCTTTTTTGTATCGAAAAATCCTCGTTTCTGATTGAGCCTCAGGTCAAATGCAAAAATATTTTTTTCCCTGGCAATAAGAGGGGAAAGATGTATCGAGAATAAGTTTTTCATTGCATGAAAAATCTCTTTTTTCGATTTATTTGTTGTTTAAACGTTAATCTACCCCTGCTGGAGGGAATATGAAAATCGTTTAAAACGATCGGTCTACATCGAACAATCTTTAAAATCTATCATAAATTGATTATTGATCGTTTTAATTTATTTACTGATGTGATTTTCAACCATGGAAACCTTACGTTATACCCTGTCGTCAGTCGACGGCTCGGCGCCGCACCGTATTGCGCCAGACCAGAGGCGCCTTAAACAGACGGGTTGCCGGTTGTCTGGCGGCGGGCGGCGAGGATAACAGCGAGACGATGGCGTCCGCCATGGTGGTCAACGGCTGGGAGAATGTCGTCAATTGATAGCCGACCCAGCCCGCCTGTTCGATGTCGTCGAAACCGACGAGACACAGATCCTGCGGGATGCGCAGGCCGAACTCGTAGCGCGCCACGTCAAGAAAGCCGCAGGCGATCAGATCCGTGGCGCAAAAAACACCGTCGGGACGCTGAGCGCCGGCCAGCAATTCCCGTGCAGCCTGCGCGCCGGTTTCATAACCGGTCGGCCCTGCGCGCACCAGCAGGCAGGGTTCGGCGGCATGACGGGCGGCGGCCAGAAACTGGGTTTCGCGCATCACCATGCTGGGGGAGCGGGCGGTCGATGAAATCATCGCAAGGCGTCGGCAACCGGCATCGGCCAGCATCTGGTATGTCTCATGCAGCGTGGAGGTATAGTCGATGGCAATGTGGTCTGCGCCGTCAAACTCCCCCAACCGATTGATCAGAATGACCTGCTGCCCGCTGTGCAGGCAGGTTTCCACCAGCGACGCCTGCGGCAAGCCTGACAACACGATAGTGGCGGCGGCGCGGTAATTTAGCGTCTGGCGCAAGGCGGCATCCGCACTGGTTTCCCCGCCGTCGGTATTGATGACCATTACCGCGCGCCCGGCCTGTTGCAGGCGTCGGGTGAGCTGGTCGAGTAAATGCGCCTGATAAGGGGCGCGCAGATGGCCCCCGAGGATGCACACTGGCCGGCACTCTTCTTTGGAAAGACCGCGAGCCAGATGATTAACGTGGTAGTTAAGCGCGTCGGCGGCGGCCAGCACTTTGCGGCGCGTGGCGGGCGATACGCTGCCGCCGGGGGTAAAGGTGCGCGATACCGCCGACCGCGACACACCGGCCAGACGCGCCACTTCCGCCGCGCTGGCCATATTTTTTTCCGACGCCGATGCCATATCGTTTAGCTCCGTGGCTCATCCATGACCGGGGTGGGGGTGCCCAGCCCGGCGGCGCGCAGCGCCTGTTCCATCTCGATGGCTCGTTGCGCCAGCGTGATCAGTGCCGGTTTCGGCGCGTCGAACCATTCGTCCGGGTGAAGCTGGCGTTTGTCCTGTACGTGGGCGATGGCATCGGCCAGTGTCGGATAGCGCGCCGGGCACTCCAGATGTAAAAACAGCGCCACCAACGTGACCGAGCGGCTGCGGCCGCCACGGCAATTGACCAACAGGTTGCCCCGTTCGCGGTTGCGGTAAGAGGGTTTGTCGGGAATACGTTGCAGTAATGCAGAACGCATCAGGTGGTAGCCGGCATGCAGCATGGTCGCGGGGTTGCCGTCGCCGTCGATCAGGCCGAGCTTGTAGTAACGAACGGGGCCGGCGCCGTGCCTGAGCAAATGCGCGGGGGATTCAGGTTCCGGCGCGTGCACCCAATCGATATCCAGATTAACCGCGCAGTTGATGACGGTACCGATACCGTATTGATCCAGCAGCGCCAGATCCGTGGTTCCAGCGGCGCCGCCGATATAAATATCCATTCCCCAACCGGGAACATCGGCTTCGATCAGGCTGATGGCGGGACGCGGGTAATGCGGCGTTGCCGATTGAGCGTCGATCGGGCAGGTATCCGCGCTATCGAGCGGAATACCGCTGGCGCGCGCCAGCGCATCGGCCACGCCGGTCGCGGCCGCCAGCACCGGCTGGCCGTTGAAAATCGCGGCGCAAGGATCGTTGATTTGGCCAACGCGCCCGCCCGCTTCGCTGACCAGCAGCAGCCCTGCCAGACAATCCCAGGCATTCATGTGCAGTTCGATATAGCCGTCGGTGCGTCCTTCCGCCACCCAGGCCAGCGCCAGCGCGCCGGATGCGCCGCGCCGCACATTGGCGCCGGTACTCAACAGCGCCGCCATGACATCGAGGTAGCGCCGCTGCGCGGTGCGTGTAGACCAGCCGAGTTCAAAGGTAGCGTTACGCGCATCGCTCGTGCGGGCGGTGTGTAGCGGTTGGCCGTTTTTCTGTGCGTAATGGCTGCGGCGCGCCAGATACAGCTCCTGCGTTGCCGGGTTGTAGATGCCCCCCAGTTCGGTTATTCCCTGGCTGACAAAGGCGATGGCGATGCAGAAATGTTCGATCCCACGGGCGAAATTGGCGGTGCCGTCGATAGGGTCGACCACCCACAGGCGGGCGGCATCGGTGGTGGCGCCGCCGGTTTCTTCACCCAGCAGCGCATCGTCGGGAAAAGCCGCGCTGATGGCCTGGCGGATTTGTTTCTCCACCAGTGCGTCGGCTTCGGTTAAAAAATCCTGATGGCCTTTGAGGGTGAACGCGCCCGGCTGACGGGTACGAAAATGCCGCAGCGCAGTATCGCCGGCGTCGAGAATGATCTGTTTCAGAGCGGCTTCACGCCGCTCCAGGTTGGTCTGGGTCAAGGTGTGCTCCGGGATAAAACGGCAAGGCGCGCCTTGCCGACAGGATTATTTACGGTAGTTCAGGTTCCACAGGTCTTGCCAGTCCTGGCGGGTTTGCCAGTCGGTTTTGGCGCTGGACGTTTGATACGCCATCAGTTCATCACGGTATTTTTCAATACCGGAGGGTTCGTTCGCCGGCAGCGCTACCGTCTGATTGGTGGACATCTTGCCGTCCACGCCCTGCGGCGCGATGCCTTCGGCGGTCATCAGATAACGAATGAACAACTTCGCGGCGTTCGGGCTGCGGCTACCGGCGGCAATGACGCCCAGGCTCGGGTAGTTCCAGCCAATCACCGGTTTCATGCCGTGACACAATCCCAGCTTCATGCCCTGCTGGTTGTCGCGGAATTTCGCGGTGGAGACCAAACCGACGAAATCGCCTTTGCCGTCCGGCGCGCCGACCGCTTCGGCGGCATCGTTGTCGGAGTGCGTCAGCAGCGGGCTGTTGGCCGCCAGCGCTTTCACGAAAGCCTCTGTCGCCGAATGTTCGCTGGCGGGTAATGGTTTGCCGTATTGCTGCTGGTATGCCTCGCGCATCGGCTGGTCGTAGTGGGTGGCCAACTGGCTGAACCAGTCGGTGTAAGCCGGTTTGCCGGTCGGGTCTTGCAGCGCCACTTTGCCGCGCCACTGCGGTTCGGTCAGTTGCCAGATATTGGTAATGGGGCAGGCGTCGTGGTGCGTGGTGTTATAGGCGAACACGTTCGGCGCCAGCACCACGGTGAGCGGATCCTGATAGTTGGCCGGAATGGTGGTTTTCAGGTCAGTGGGCACCCAGCTTTGAACATAGCCTTTGCTCAGTAGCTGTTCGATGCCGGCCGGCGCGTCTTCGACGATGGCGACGTCCGCTTTGACGTTATGCGCCAGCGCTTCACGGCTTAGGATCTCGATAATCTGCGGTGCGTCGGCTTTAATACCGACCGCGTTGACGCCATACCGTTCGCTGAACGCCTTGGCCTGCTGGACGATTTTGCCGGTGGAGGCGTAGACGGTGATCGGCGCTTCCTGGCGTGCGGCGGCGACCAGCGATGAGACGTCAAACGGTTCGGCGGCCGAAGCGCCGACAGTGCCGGCGGCGAGCAGCGCCAGACTGGCGATGGTAGTGCGGTTCATGACATGTCCTTGGGTTATGGGATGAATGCAGTGGCTCTCAATGCGCTACGGGTTCCTGGCGTAGCCCCTGTTGGTTGAAGAAATGCAGCGAACCGGCGGGCAATTGACAGTGCACCTGCTGCTTCGCGTGCCAACACGGGCGTAACTGGGTGGAGTGAAACAGGCGATCGTCGTTGCTGACCAGCTCGATCACCCAGCTGCCGCCGGTGGGCATGATGTTGTCGATGGTCATCGGTACGCTGTCGGCCAGCGGCTGCTCGAACAGTTGCAGCTCCTCCGGGCGAATGCCACACAGTTGCAGGTCGTCCTGTGGGGCGAAGCGCGTGTGGATATGCGCCGCCAGCGAGCTGGCGGGCTGATTAAGCGGGATCATGTTCAGCTTCGGCGTGCCGATGAATTCGGCGACAAAGCGGTTGGCCGGCCGGGCGTAGATTTCATCCGGCGTGCCGACCTGTTGCAGGTGTCCGGCGCTCATCACTGCAATCGTGGTGGCCAGTGTCATCGCTTCCCACTGGTCGTGGCTGACGAAAACAATGGTGGTGCCGAAGGTTTCATGCAGTCGGCGTAATTCGGCGCGCATTTCCAGGCGCAGCGTGGCGTCGAGGTTGGATAACGGTTCATCAAGCAGCAGCACGCCAGGGTTGACGGCCAGCATGCGGGCCAGCGCTACCCGTTGCTGCTGGCCGCCCGAGAGTTGTGCCGGATAGCGGTCGGCGTAGTCGGCGATGCGCAGCTTTTCCATCACATCCTGGCGGCGGGCGGTACGCTCCGCCTCCGGGACTTTTTGCAGCCGTAGCCCGAAATCAACGTTTTGCGCGACGGTCATGTGCGGCCACAGGGCGTAGCTTTGGAACACCAGCCCCACGCGGCGCCGCTCCGGCGGTATGAACGTGGCGCGGGCGACGGAGTCCATGATCTGCCCGCCAATGGCGATCTCGCCGCCGCTGGCGTGTTCGATGCCGGCGATCATGCGCAGGATGGTGGTTTTGCCGCAGCCGGACGGCCCCAGCAGACACATAAACTCACCGTCCCTGACGGTCAGATTGATGGCGTCTACGGCGGGTTGCCGGGCGCCGGGATAGGTTTTGGTCAGGTTGGTCAGGGTGATGGCAGGCATATCAGTTCTCCAATCCTTCAGCCAGACCGGTACCGGAAATCCGTTGGATCAATACCGTACCGGCCCATGAAATCAGCGCGATCATCAACACTACGGCGTTGGCCGCCTGTTCGTAGTTGTAATCAATCAGGCGCAGGGAATAGGTGGTCAACACATCCGTGGCGGGGATCGCCAGAATGACGAACAGGCTGACGCCTTTGATGCCGGAAATGAACGGCAGCAGGATGCCGGTCGCCAGCGGCGCGGCCTGAATAGGGATCACTATTCGTCTGAGCCGGGTTAGCCAGCCGGCGCCGGCGACGCGGGCCGCTTCTTCCGGTTCCCGGCCCAGTTGCGTCATCGCGGCGATGCCCGAACGGCTGGCGTAGGGCATTTTTTCCGCGATCAGCGCAATCACCAGCAGCAGCGGCGTGCCGTACAGCGCCGGCAGCGGGCCGTGCGCCACCGCGAACAACGAGAGCATGGCGGCGGCGAAGGCGATGCCGGGCACCAGATAAGGCAGGAAGGTTATCTGGCGCAGGAAACCGTTGAGCCCGCTCACCGAGCCGCGTGTCGCCGCGTAGCCGACCAGCAGCCCCAGCACGCCGGCCACCAGGGCGGCGGAGCCGACGATAACGAGGGTGTTGCCGACCGCCAGCCAAAACGCCGGCGTAATCAGGATGCCGGTGTGCAGCGCGACGGTATCCAGGTTGTGGCCGATCCAGAAATCAGCGGTGAAGTTATCGGCGCTAAAACGCCCCGGTAGTTTCATTACCGTGGACAGGAACAGCGCCAGCAACGGGATCGCCACCCCGGTCAGCAGGTACGCCAATGCTACGCCGGACGCCGCGAAGCGCCAGCGGCCAAGCCGACGACGGCGATCCATGCCGCCGCCTTTGCCGCCGACGGTGACGAAACGTCGGGCTTCGCGCAGCATCCGCATGTCCAGCAGGAGCGTCAGTGTGCCCATCAGCATAATCACGGTGGCGATCACCGCGGCGACGCCGGTCTGCCGGGAGCTCAGCGCCCGGTACAAGCCGGTAGACAGCGTATCGAAATGCACCGGCAGGCCGAGGATGTAGGGGATGGCGAACTCGCCGATGCCGTCGGCGAAAATCAGCAGCGCCGCCGACAGCAGGGCGGGCCGCACCAGCGGGACGACAATCCGCCAGGCGATGGTCTGGCGCGATGCGCCGAGTACCCGGGCGCAGTCTTCCAGTTGAATATCGATACGGTTCAGCGCGTTGCCGACAATCAGGATCACCAACGGGGTGTAGTGGATGATGAGGATCACGACGATCGGAAAATAGCCGTAGGCCAGCCAGTCCGGCGTTTGGATGCCGAGCGTTTCCAGCCAGCCCGGTTGACCGCCGACCGCACGGTTTTTGAATAGGGTTTTCCAAGCCAGCGCAAACGTCCATGACGGCAGCATAAACGGCACGATGAGGGCGGTGGCGAACCCTTTCCGCCCGGCCATATCGGTACGGTTGACCAGCCAGGCCAGCGCGACGCCGATAACCAGCGAACCTGCCACCACGTTTAGCGCCACCAGCAGGGTGTTGATCAACGGTGTCCAGAGTAATAGCGCCGACATGCGTGAGGACAGGGTGCGCAGCAGGTAATAGGGGGTGAGGTTCCCTTCCATCGCCTGGGCGCGGACGCTGTCGCCGCTTTGAACTACCACGGCGTCGAGCAGCACCGAGATCACCGGCGCCAGTATCAGCCAGACAAACAGCAGCGCCAGCGCCAGGCCCAGCAGGTTGGCCGGCTCGTGGCGGGCGACCGCCAGCAGACGACGTAACCGGGCTCCCCGGACAGGCGTTTCGCGGTTGACGAGTTCGGGTATCACCAGACGCATCCTCTTTTCCGATAGCAGACAGCGGAGGACTATAGGGAGGCTTTGTGACAGTCAGGTGATCGTTTTGCACCTATGTGCAATTTTTTTTGCCGCGCTGGGCGAGGGCGGTTTTCCCGGCGTTCAGCCGGGAAAAGGGGCGTGCGGTGTGTTTTGCTGGCGACGCAGGTTGCGTTGACGCGCCGTATGGCGACGGGACGCCGGCCGGCGTCCCACGGGCTTAATTTTCGACGATCGGTTTCTTGACGAACAGGCCGTAGCTCAGCGCGCCCAGCATCAGCAACCCTGCGCCCAGGAAGAACACGTTGGTGAAGACGCCGGTGGCATCCAGGATGACGCCGGTGATGATCGGCGCACTGGCTGCTCCCAGGAATCCGCCGAAGTTCTGGATCGCCCCCAACGACGCCACCTGATTTTTCGGCGCGATGTCGGTGGCCAGCGTCCAGATAACGCCGGAGGGCAGCTGGGAGCAGAAATACCCCAGCGACAGCAGCAAAATAGACAGCGCGGTATCGTGGACGAACGGGATCGGCGCCACGAAGCATGCCGCCATCGCCGCACCCAGTACGATGGGGATCTTGCGCGCCGTGATGGTGCTCATGCCGCGACGGATGAAGCGATCCGAAAGCGCACCGCCGCACAGCACGCCGAGGATCCCGGCAAAAAACGGGATGGAGGCGAGCCAGCCGGTTTGTTTCAGGCTGAATCCGAGTGATTTTTCCAGATAGCTGGGCAGCCAGGTCAAATAAACCCAGATGGTGAACATGATGGAGAAGTTGCCCAGGATCATGAACCAGGTGGTCTTGTGGCGGAATAGCGATCCCCAACCGGCTTGCTGGTGAGTGTTGTCGGCGGCCGGAGAAGAAACAGGCGCTTCGCGATGGATTTCACGCTCTTCCGCCGGCGTCGGTTCGCGGTAGAACTTCAGCCAGGCCAGCAGCAGCGGCAGGCCGAGCAGGCCGATGGCGATGAACATACCGCGCCAGCCGAGGGTCAGCAGCAGTACCGTTAAAATCGGCGGTGCGACGGCGTTAGCGATTTGCGAGCCGGTATTGATGATGGCGGTCGGCAGGCCGCGTTCGCGGGAGGAGAACCAGCGATGGGTGATCTTGATGCCGGAGGTGAAGAACGGCGATTCGGAAACCCCAAGCAGCATGCGCAGCCCGTAAAACATGGCGTAGCCGTTGACGAAGCCGGCCAGCACCGTGAAGGTGGACCACAGACCGACCGCCCAGGAGAACATCCGTTTGGGGCCCAGTTTATCGACCAGCCAGCCGGCCGGCAGGTTGGCGATGGCGTAAGGCCATAGGAATGCCGACAGCAGCATGCCCATTTGGGTGGCGCTAAACCCGAATTCTTTAGCGATGGTGGTATTGGCGATACTCAGATTGGCGCGGTCAAGATAATTGATGACGGCAGCCATTAACAAAATAAAGATGATCCCCCAGCGCAGGCGGGTCATCGGCGAGGTTTTTACAACCGTATTGTCTTGTAAGGTCGAGGTGGCGTTTTTCATAATAATCAGCAATCCGTAAATAAACTGATGTGGATTTTAATAACCGCTTTGCGAATAAAAGAAGGCTCCCGGCGTTGGCAGCATGGCCGGTGCAGATCTTCCGGAAAGAAAACGGCGAACATGCCGGGTATTAATGTAATAAGACTTTCATTGTGAATATCACGATAAAAGACAATATCGTTGGTTGCTTTTTTATCGTCGATAATGGTGTTATTCCGGCTTCCCCGGGCGACACCGATGGTTTCCTCCCCCTGTAATAAATATTGAATATCAACAAACTAGAAGTGCGATTCCGCCAGCCTGTTCTCTACCGGCTCGGTGGTGAATTCCTGTAATAAACAGAACATCTTTCCGGGAATAATGTCATATTTCCCGGTTTCCATCGTGGCGAAATCCGTGGTGGAAATATAATGGATGGCCTGGTGAATAATCGGATGCAGCGCATATTTTTCCCGGCTCCAATCCTGTTGATCGCAAATAATCATGGTAGGTTTTCCTGGTATGCCAATAACCGGCGGATGAAGACCTGGTGGTTATTTCATCCGTCGGCCGATATGCCTGTTATGGTGTTAGCGTTGCTGTCACCCGGCCTGATAATGCGCCGGAGTGCGTGCGGCCGCGCCGAATTTAGCTACCTGCTGACTTCAACCTTCGGGGGCGGCTTTTATTTAACCCGATGGCGGGCTGATACCGCGCACTGGGAATGCCGCCTTTGCGCAATCCGAATTTATCGCGGCTGAATCTTGTTCTGGTAGTGCTCGGTTCCCTGACGGATCTGGTCGAGAATGACCGTCAGCGCCCAGAATTTCTCCAGCACATCGTCTTTAGTGACGCGGCAGTCGCTGTGTTCAAACGTGCCGAGACGTTGGTGATAGATCTTGGCGTTTTTGGGATAGCCCAATGTTTCGGTCACTGCCGTCAGCGACAGGAACGTCGCCAGTTCCTGCGCCAGTTCCGGGTGGTGCTGGCTTTGTGAATACAGCCACTGGTACAACTCCGGATGGAAATTGGTGAACACGCCGCTGAACCCTTTGGAACCCGCCCGCATGGCCGGGAAAGCGATGGCCGCGTTGGCGTTGATGATATTCAACGACGTTCCGGCGGTGAGCTTGACCCGGCGCTCGACGGTCGGCAGATCGCAGCTTACGTCTTTCAGCACCACAAAACGGCCGGTGTTGGCGCAGTGGGTCAGCTCCTCGTCCGTCAGCAGGCGGCGGTACGGCGCCGGGCACTCGTACAGGCCGAGCGGCAGGCTTGCCGGCAGCGCCGCCAGCAGTGTATCCAGCGTCCGGAAGAAGGTTTCCGTGCCCTGGTTTTTCGGATCAAGGTGGTTAGTGACCAGTACCAGCGCGTCGATGCCGGTTTCCGCCATCGCCTGTAGTTCGGCAACTTGTTCGTTGATGCCGTCGCTGATGTGGCCGGAAGCGATGACCGGTATGCGGCCTGCGACGTGCGCCACCACGAAGCGGGCCAGTTCCACCCGCTCTTCCAGACTGAGGAACAGCATCTCGCTGGACTGGCATACGGCGAACAGAGCGTCCACGCCTTTTTCCAGATACCAGTCGATCAGCCTTGCCAATCCGGGGTAATCGATCTCGTTGTTGGGGGTGAACGGGGTCAGCATTACGGGAACGATACCTTCGATGCTCTTCATGTTATCTCCTTGCCGGGTAACGAATGCAGTGTTGTTAAATGGGGGGGTTAGCGCTGGGCCAGCCGTGTCATGACCTGGGAATGGGTGGGCATGTTGGACGCGCCCTCCCGTTCCACCGCCAGCGAGGCGAAAGCGTTGGCGTAAGCGGCGGCCTGCGCCACGCTCTGGCCGTCGGCGAAGGCCGCGGCAAAGGCGCCGTTAAACGCATCGCCTGCGCCGGTGGTGTCCACGCTGACGGCGGGGAACGCCGGAATATGTTGGTATTGCTGGCCGTCGAACAGCAACGCGCCGCGAGAGCCCATGGTGATGATGACGCGGGCCGCGCCCAGCGCGTGAATCTTGCTCGCCGCCGCTTTGGCGCTGTCGAGGTCGCTGACTTCGATGCCGGAAAGCAACGACGCTTCGGTTTCGTTGGGCGTAATGATGTCTACATAATTCAGGCAGGACAGCACGTCGTCGGAGTAGGGCGCCGGGTTCAGAATAATTTGCGTTTCCAGCGCCCTGGCCAGCCGCATGGCGCTGAGGGTGGCCGGAAAGTTGTTTTCCATCAACAACGTCATCCGTTGCGAAGTCAGCCGCCGAACACCACTTTTCCCTGTGCCGTCAGCCGGTTACAGCCGGTTTTTCCTGATGCATTTCGATACCCGGACACCCAAGCCCCGATACGCGGTTTTGGCCCCCGACACGCTACCGCCCTGCCGTGGCTCTCGCCTGCAACCCCCGCATCATAGCAGCGGCGGCAGCCGCTGCCATCCGCTGTTGGGGGTTCGGTTTGGGGGTTCATCGCAACCCGTGACGGGGCCACAGCTTGCCTGTGGCTCCGGCGCGGGGTCTGCCGGTACGGACGGCACAGAGTCCGCAAGCGACGCCCTGCGGCGCTCTGTGGCTCCGACGGTTAAGGAGACGGCGCACCTGCATGACCACGCCGGACAGCAACCAGCCAGGCGACCACCGGGGAGGCCCCCGGCGGGGGCCGCACGGGGCGGAGATGGCGAGCACGGGAACGAGCAAGGAGCCTGCGACTGCGAGCCGGGCGCAGCCAGTGAAGCGGGGTTGGGCGGGGGCGAGGTAATGCCCCTTTCAGCGGAGGCCCGACGGGCCGACTTCTTCCTGGGGGTTGGGTTTGGGGGTTGGACCTGAGAGCCG